>NZ_JBEXSX010000017.1:0-160602 GCF_040613835.1 Streptomyces sp. NPDC006207
GGGCGGGGGGGGGGGGCGGGGCCCCCCGCCCCCCCCCCCCCCCGCCGTTCACCGCGGGCCGGCCGCCGGTCCCGGGCAGGGGCCACCGGCCCCGACGGCCGGGTCCACCGGCCGAAGGCCGAACTGGGTGACGCAGCTGCCGCTCTGGAGCCTCCCCTGAATTCACATCAGACATCGCACGTCTTTGCGCCATCCGGCACAACAATTGAGAATCCGGAATTACTCAACACATAGATCATCGCCTCCAGGTTTCGCGAGTGTTAAAACTGCCGTCACGGAGGAGTGATCGGTGGCGTCCACTTTGCCGCCCTTCCATCCGGGAGCGGCGGCGTCTCATGTGACCGTTCACCGGGGCGGAGTTCGCCACTCACCCTGCATGGCCTGTGCTCGGCGGGGACGCGCGAGGCTTCTTTGAATGCCGCCGAATCCGGACGGAAACCCCACGCCCGAGAACCCCGCGAATAGTGGCCGGCAGCGGACAGCCGCGCTGAACCTACCGCCAGTTGAGTGCGAATTCAAGCACTTTACATCCGCACTTCACTGATGATCAGATTCGGTCAATCAGTAACCCAGGAGGGCACGTGCGGTTTCCCATATCCCGAAGATCTGCGGTGTGGATCGCAGCGGTTGTTGTTGCCGGTGTGACGGTCGCTCCCGCGTCCGGCGCTGCGCCTTCGCAGCCCCTGCGTGGCGCTGCGGCCGCACCGGGCGGCGCGCAGCGCGTACCGGTCTCGGTCACGCTGATCACCGGTGACAAGGTGAAGGCGTTTCAGGAGCCCGGTGGGACGCTGTCCGTGGACGACGTCCGGCGCGCGTCGGGAACCAAGGGTTCGGTGCGTGTCGCCGTCGAGAACGGCGACACCTACGTGTATCCCGATGAGGCGATGCCCTACATCGCGACCGGCAGGCTCGACAAGCAACTCTTCAACATCACGCAGCTGGTAGCCCAGGGCTACGACGACGCCCACACCGTCGCGCTGCCCCTGATCATCACTCAGTCCAGCGGTGCGACCGCCCGCAAGGGCGGTGCCACCGAGGACGCACTGCCGTCCGGTACGGCTCTGCCAGGAGCGACGGCCACCCTGGGGCTTCCGTCCATCAACGGGGCAGCCGTCAAGGCCCAGCGGTCGAAGGCCGCCACCTTCTGGTCGGCGCTCACCGGCACCACCGGACAGGACGCCCCGCGGTCGGCGGCGCGGACCGCGGGGAGCCCGGACGATGCGGGCGCCCCCTCGTTCGCCGCCGATGTCGACAAGGTGTGGCTCGACGCCAAGGCGCAGGGGACCCTGGCGGAGACCACGGCGCAGATCGGGGCCCCCGAGGCGTGGAAGGCCGGTGGCACGGGCGCGGGCGTCCGGGTCGCCGTACTGGACTCAGGGGTGGACTTCACCCATCCCGACCTGGCCAATCGCATCGTGGCGTCCCGCAGCTTCGTCGAGGGCCAGGAGGTCGTCGACCGCAACGGCCATGGCACCCACACCGCCTCCACGGTCGGCGGGACCGGCGCCGCCTCCGGCGGGAAGGAGCGGGGAGTCGCCCCCGGCGCGGACCTGATCGTGGGCAAGGTCCTCGGGGACGACAACTCGGGTGCCAACTCGGGGATCATCGCCGGCATGGAATGGGCGGCGCGGACCGAGCACGCCAAGGTGATCAACATGAGCCTGGGCATGTCGACGTGGCACACCCAGGACGATCCCATGAGCCAGGCGGTCAACAAGCTGAGCGCCGAGACGGGCGCGCTGTTCGTCATCGCCGCCGGCAACGAGGGAACCAGCCCCTACAGCGTGAGCGCGCCGGGCACCGCTGACGCGGCGCTCACCGTCGGCGCGGTGGACTCCTCCGACGTCCTCTACTCGCGGTCCGGCGCCGGACCGCGGTTGGGGGACGACGGCCTCAAGCCCGACTTGACCGCGCCGGGTGTCGATGTGCTGGCGGCGAACTCGCAGCAGGTGCCGGGGGCGGAGGGCTACTACCGCACCGACAGCGGCACCTCCATGGCGGCGCCCCACGTCACCGGGGCGGCGGCCCTGCTGGCCCAGAAGCACCCGGTGTGGACGGGGCAGCAGATCAAGGACGCGCTGATGAGCACCAGCGCGCTGACCCCCGCCTACACCCCCTACCAGGCCGGCGCCGGCCGCCTGGACGTCGCGGCCGCCTACCTGCAGGACCAGGTCATCGCGACCGGGTCCGTGGACGCGGGACTCGTACGCTGGACCAAGGACCAGAAGCGGAATCCGGTCAAGCGGAAGATCACCTACACCAACACCACCGACAGCGCCGTCACGTTGCGGCTCACGGTGGACCGCGGCGACTCGCCCGCGGGGGCGTTCACCGTGGCCGCCGACCGTGTCACGGTTCCGGCGCGCGGCACCTCGACGGTCGACGTCGTCGCGGACCCCAGGGCGCTCGCGGCGGGCCGGTACGCCGCCCAGGTCACCGCACGCTTCGCGGCCGGTGCCGTGCACACGGCCATGGGGATGTCCGTCGAGTCCGAGAAGTACGACCTGACGGTCCGTCTGAAGGACCGGTCCGGGCAACCCGTCAGTGGCGAGGTCGAGATCACCGGTACCGACGGGACCACCTCCGTCATGTGGGTCCCGGACGGCAGGCTCACCAGCCGCTGGGCCCCCGGCTCCTACACCGTCGTCTCCACCCTCGACGTCGAAGGCCGAAACGGCCCGCACTCCCTCGGGTACGCCGTACTGACCGCGCCCGAGGTGGACCTCAGGTCCGACCGGGAAGTGGAACTGGACGCGTCGCGCATCCGCCCGGTCAAGGTGGACACGCCCGAGCCCACGACCGTCACCAACAGCAGGATCGACCTGTACCGCTCCTTCACCTCCAGCGAGCCCACGTACAAGGACACACAGGCCCTGCACGAGATCGTCATGACCTCGCCCGAGTACGACAGCCTGTGGGCGCTTCCGACCAAGGGCAAGGTGAAGAAGGGCAGTTTCGTCTTCACCACCCGGATCCGCGCCAAGCAGACCCCGCTGAAGATCACCTACGGCGGGCGCAGCCTCGACGAGACCCTGCTGGTGCAGCCCGGTTCCGCACCGTTCCAGGACGGCACCTCGCACGTCGAGGCCGTCTTCGCAGGCACCGGCAGGCCCGCCGACTACGTCGGGCTGTCCGCCCGCGGCAAGGCCGTGGTCGTCCGCGCCGACGCATGGGTGGCCCCGGCGGACCAGGCGGCGGCCGCACGTGCCGCGGGCGCGGCGATGCTCCTGGTGGTCAACGGCATCGACGGCCGCCTGACCGACTGGTACGGGGACCCGGACGGCTACACGACCGGGCCCATCCCGGTCGCCTCTCTCACCGTCGACGAGGGCGCCGACCTGATCAAGGAGATCACGTCCCCGGGGAGGACCAAGCTGGCGGTCGAGGCCCATCCCTCGCCGCGGTACCTGTACGACCTGGCCGACTACCACCACGGCGGCGTGCCCGACGACCCCTCCGCGTCGACGGACCCCGGCAGCCTCGCCCGCGTCGACAACGTCTTCGCCACGCCCGCCGGCAAGCAGATCAAGGAGAGCCGGGAGGACAGCCCGCCGTACGAGCAGTACCCCGCCGGCCATCCCTACAGCTTCGGGCCGCGCAACCCGACATTTCCGAGGGAGCCGGTCGCACCGGGTCCCCGAACCGACTGGGTGTCCGCCGGCGACGGCGTGAAGTGGCAGCAGTACGCCGGCGTCGCCGACGGCCTCACAAGCTTCACCGACGTCGTCGGCTACCGTCCGCGCAGCGTGCAGAGCCAAAACTGGTTCGGCCCCCTCATCCGGCCGCGCATGCTCAGCTTCGAGGTCCCGCAGCGATTCGGCGACGTCATGACGGGCATCATCACGGGCTTCGGTGACGGAGGAGCCGCCCACAGCGGCAGCACCGGCCTGATGTCCCGGGACTTCGCCCTCTACCAGGGGGACAAGAAGGTGTACCAGAGCGGGCCGTACGCCGACTTCGTCGCGGTCGACCTGGCCCCGCAGACGCTCCCCTACCGGCTCGTGGTCGACACGCAGGGGAACACCGACGTCACCCCGTACTCCTCCACCACGCACACCGAATGGCGGTTCCAGTCCGGAACCGCCGACGCTCAGGTCATCCCGCTGGTCCAGCTCGACTACGGAACGGAGCTGGACCGCGCCGGGCAGGCGAAGCGTACGTCGGCCTTCTCCGTCACTCCCGTCGTCCTCGGCAGTGACGCGGCCAAGGACGCGGTCTCCTCGGTCAAGCTCGAGGTGTCCTACGACGACGGGGCCTCCTGGCAGCCGCAGGACCTGAAGGCGAGCAAGGACACCTGGCAGGCGCAGCTCCACGCGCCGGCCCGGGCGGGTTACGTGTCCATCCGCGTCACCGCCAAGCAGCACAACGGCGGCGGCATCACCCAGACCGTCACCCGGGCCTTCGGCCTGAAGTAGCCCACGCGATGCGCCGGTGCCCGCACCCCGTGAGGGTGCGGGCACCGGCCCGGGCCGCGGTGCTCGCCGGCGGTCCGGGCACCAACCCGCGCACGACGCCGGCGTGGGACGGGGCGGCACCTGCTGTGGTGCCGCCCTCGTCGGGTCAGGGGGCCAGTAGGTTCAGCCAGGCCCCGGTCCGGACGGTGCCGTCCGCGGGCAGGCCGCGGGAGGACTGGAAGGACCGCACCGCGGTGTCCGTCGCCGGGCCGAAGGCTCCGTCGACGGACAGTCCCGCACCGCGGGTGTTCAGCAGGTACTGCACGGCGGAGACAGCGGGTCCGGTGTCGCCCTGCTTGAGCGTCGCGACGACGAGCGGCTGCCAGGTCGCGGGGCCGACGACGCCGTTCGAGGGCAGACCGCGCGAGGTCTGGAAGGAACGGACACCGGCGGCGGTCGTGATGCCGAAGACGCCGTCCACGGCGAGCCCCACCCCGCGGGCGTTCAGCAGGTACTGCAGGGCCCTGACCCGGGTGCCGCTCTGGCCCTGCTGCAGCAGGGGCCAGTCGGGCGCGGGCGTGCCGGCGCCGGTGGGCAGCGCGAAGGGCAGCGGGAGCAGCAGCTGGGTGTTGCGGGCCGTCGGTGCGCCGCGCCGCAGGTCGATGCCGCGGGCGACGGACTGGATGTCGTTGGCGGCCAGTTCGCGCGCCAGCGAGGCGAGCGCGGCGGGGGTGCCGGTGTCCCCGCCGTACGACAGCGGGGCGTCCGCGTCGACCATGGTGGTGAAGATCGACAGGTGGCCGCCGCCCTCGGCGATCTCGACGATCCGGGACTGCACGGGCCAGTCGATGTGCGAGGCGGTGTTCACCTCCCAGAATCCGGCGCTGAGCGCGGAGGTCCAGGCGGGCTTGTGCGCGGTGATGTTGTTGGTGTGCGTGTGGCCGTCCACCATCAGGACGACGTTCGGGAAGCGCAGCAGCTTGTCGCGCAGGTCGGCGCCGCTGTAGGGCGCGTCGTCGTCCGTGTTGTCCATCGAGTCGAGCGTGTGGTGGCAGCAGACGACGATCAGCTTGTCCTTGACCCCGGGCTGGGTGACGACGGTGCCGGGACCCGTGCCGTTGGGCCGGTCCGTCTCGTAGCGGGAGCTGTTCGCCTTCAGCTGCGCGTCCAGCCACTCCCACTGCGCCTGGTCGAGGGCGCCGTCCGCGCCGCCGCCCGGGTTGGTGGTGTCGAGCACGAGGACCTGGACGAGGTCGGAGGGGCCGGAGGGTATGGCGTAGTACGCCCGGTCGCTGCCGGAGGTGAAGCCGTGTCCGGCGGGGGTGCCGGTGGTGCGGAAGTGCTCGGCGACGAACTCGCGCCGCTCCAGCAGGCGTCGTGCCGGGTCGGCGGTGACCTTCTCGGTGTCGAGGGTGAAGTCGCCGGTGATGATGTCCGTCAGCAGCTCGATGTAGTAGGCGGGCCCGTTGTCGAAGACGTCGGGGACGCCCTCGATCTGGGTGATCTTCGTCGAGCCGGTGGCGATGCTCTTGAGCGGGTCGAACGGCAGGACGTCCGGCGCCACGTTGCCCTGCACGAGGCCGTCGTGGTTGCCGTAGGCGGCGTACCAGGGCATGCGCAGGCCGCCCGCGGTGAAGGGCCTGCGGGCGGCGGCGAGCAGACCGGTCACCAGGGGGAAGCCGGCCAGCTCGTTGTTGTCGGGGGGGCTCTGCCGGGCCTGCGGGTGCCAGTAGTGGACGGGTGCCGAACCGCCCGCTGCTCACGCTCTCGTCGAGGGCGAGGTTGCCGGAGTCGGGGGTGACGGTGTTGCCGTCCAGCAGGTCGATGTACCAACGGGTCTCGTTGTACTGGCAGTTGTCGACCGCGTCGCCGGTGACGACGGTGAAGGCCAGCGGTGCGCCGGTCCGCGGTCCGCGTCCGACCTGCCGGACGGCTCGGCACATCGCGTCGGTCGTCTGGGTCGACAGGAACTCGTGCGCGCGGTACGCGGACTCGGTGGGATACGAGTTGTAGTGCGGCGGGCCGTAGTCGGCGAGCCGGTCGAGGCACTCGACGCGCAGCGGTGACTGGTCGTCGACGATGTGCAGGTCGGACATCTGGGCGAAGGCGATCAGCGACCGGGTCACCGTGGGTGCGGTGACGTTGGCCAGGTCCTTGCGGACGAGGTGGGGTTCGCCGGGCCCCGCGACGATCCCGCGGTAGCCGGACCCGAGGTCCGGGCCGCGCAGCAGCGTACGGTCCAGGGTCGACAGGCCCGGTACGGAACCGTCGTCGGCGGTGGTCCGGGGGGCGGCGGCCGCGAGGCCGGCGAGGCCGCCTTGGGTGACGGTGGCGGTCACCACGCTCACGGCGGTCGCCATCAGCATTCTTCGGCGCGTCAGAGACATTCCGCATCCTGTTCGGTCGTCAGCCGCCGTACGCGGGCAGCACGGCATGGCGATGGGGGGACGAGGGAGGCGCGCGGACCACCCGGTCGTGGAGCGGAGGACCGGGCCCGCCAAGAGTGGCAAAGGGAGGGCCCGACCGCAAGGAGTGGTACAGCCACTCATCCACTTTCTGACCGACTCACTTGTCGGTGACGGCATGACGCGACCCCGCACGGACCTTCGGGCGCGGCCGTACGGGGTCTGCGGGGGGGTGGGTGGTCAGCTGTTGGCGTTCAGCACGGGGTAGTAGCCGCTCGAGTGGCCCTTGGCGGTCGGGTGGTAGGACTCCCAGCTCGGCGAGACCACCAGGGAGTGCAACCAGTCGTCGCCGGAGCACAGTTCATGGCCGTTGAAGGTCCCCCGGACGTCGCCGAAGACGAAGCCGTGGGCGGCGGCCCTGGCGGCGATGACGCCGTCGAGGACGTCCGCGGCCTCGTCGATCTTGCGGTGCTTGGTGTCGGACAGGCCGACGCACAGCACGTTCAGGGTGTACACGCGGGGATAGCCGAGGACGACGACCTTGGCGTTGGGGGCCTTGGCGCGGATCGCGTTGTAGGTGGCGTCCAGGCGGGCGGGCAGGGTGTTGCGGGCGTAGTTCTCCGCCTGGGTGACCCGGTTGACGCAGTCGGTGTCGGAGCCGATCACACAGGTCGTCATGACGTCCGAGAAGCCCGCGTCGTTGCCGCCGATGGTGAGGGAGACCAGACCGGTGGAGGCGTTCAGCGGGCCGAGCTGGTTGTTGGTCACGTCCGTGGTCACCGCACCCGAGCAGGAGGTGTCGGCGAAGGAGGAGGGGGCGTGGGCGTTCTTCCAGAGGTACGGGTACGCGCTGAAACTCCGGTGGCAACTGCCGCTGGCGCTGTCGTAGTTACCTGCTCCGTTGCCGGCGGAGTACGAGTCCCCCAGCGCGACGTAGGCGGGCCCGGCGGCGTGTGCCGGGGTGGACCACAGCAGGCCGAAGGCCAGGGTGACGATCAGGGTGGTCAGGGCCGACAACGACGTGGTGCGTCTCACGGAACCTCCCTGGGCGGAGAGTTGACTACCACTTGGTAGCCCCGGACCCGGCCCGTTGGGAAGTGTCCATGACAATGGAATGTTAAAATTTCTTCGCGCGTAGATCCCGCGTTCGGCTCATCGCCGTCTCCGGGCCGGGGACGCGCCGGGCGACCGATGGCAGGATGCTTGCGGTGGTGGTCGGCCACGCCACCGGGCGGGAGAGCCGGAGGAGGCCCCTTGAGCGGCAGGAAGAACCATCACGTCGTCGTGCTCGTGCTGGAGGGTGCCAAGCCGCTGGACGTCGGGATCCCGGCGCAGGTGTTCTCCAACCGGCCGAGCATGCCCTACGACGTACGGGTGTGCGGCGCGGCGCCCGGGCTGGTGACCGGCGGCGACGGGCTCTCGTACCACGTGGCGGAGGGTCTGGAGGCGTTCGAGGACGCCGACACCGTCTTCATCCCCGGTTACCGGGAGCCGGCCGGCGCCGAACCGCCCGCGGCGGTCGTCGGCGCGCTGACGGCGGCCCACGAGCGCGGGACCCGGCTCGCGGCCATCTCGACCGGGGCGTTCGCGCTGGCGGCGACGGGCCTGCTGGACGGCAAGCGGGCCACGACCCACTGGCACTACACCAAGGCCCTCGCCGAGCGGCACCCCCTGGTGCGGGTGGACGCGAACGTGCTGTTCGTGGACGAGGGCGACGTGCTCACCTCGGCCGGAGCGGCGTCCGGCATCGACCTGTGCCTGCACCTGGTGCGGCGGGACCACGGCGTCGCCCTCTCCAACCACGTGGCGCGGCGGCTGGTGGCGGCGCCGTACCGCAGCGGAGGCCAGGCCCAGTACGTCCCCCGGAGCGTGCCCGAGCCGCTCGGCGACCTCTTCGCCGGCACCCGCGAGTGGGCCCTGGCGCACCTGGCCGAACCGCTGACGCTGGAGACGCTCGCCCGCAACGCGCGGGTCTCGGCGCGCACCTTCTCACGGCGGTTCGTGGAGGACACCGGCTACACGCCGATGCAGTGGGTGCTGCGGGCCCGGGTCGACCTGGCCCGCGAACTGCTGGAACGCACCGACCTGGGCGTGGAGCAGATCGCCGACCGCGTCGGCCTCGGCACCGGCGCGAACCTGCGCCTGCACTTCCACCGCATCCTCGGGACCTCCCCCACGGAGTACCGGAACACCTTCTCGGCCTGACCGGGAGGAAGTGGCGAGGGAGTGGCGGGATCCTTGCGATCGATGGCGAAATGTATGGCGGGATACTTGCGCATGCTGTCGTTCAGGCCACTGCCGCAAGGGCCCGCGCATGCGGAGCATGGAGGCGGCAACGAAAGGAACCCGCCATGACCCGCATCGCCGTCAACGGATTCGGCCGCATCGGACGCAACACCCTCCGCGCCCTCGTCGAGCGCGGCAGCGACCTCGAGGTGGTCGCCGTCAACGACCTCACGGCACCCGAGTCCCTCGCGCACCTGCTCAAGTTCGACAGCGCGCTCGGGCGGCTCGGGCGCACCGTCGAGGTGGACGGCTCCGAGCTGGTGGTCGACGGCCGCCGGATCAAGGTGCTCGCCGAGCGCGAACCGGCCAAGCTGCCGTGGGCCGAGCTGGGCGTCGACGTCGTGCTGGAGTCCACCGGCCGCTTCACCTCGGCGGAGGCCGCCCGCGCGCACCTGGCCGCCGGTGCCAAGCGGGTCCTGGTCAGCGCCCCCTCCGACGGCGCCGACGTCACCCTCGCGTACGGCGTCAACACCGAGGAGTACGACCCGGCCCGGCACACCATCGTGTCGAACGCCTCGTGCACCACGAACGCCCTGGCCCCGCTCGCGTCCGTGCTGGACGACCTGGCCGGCATCGAGCACGGCTTCATGACCACGGTGCACGCCTACACCCAGGAGCAGAACCTCCAGGACGGCCCGCACCGCGACATGCGGCGCGCCCGCGCCGCCGGCGTGAACATCGTGCCCACCACCACCGGGGCCGCCAAGGCCATCGGCAAGGTGCTGCCGAAGCTCGACGGCAAGCTCTCGGGCGACTCCATCCGCGTGCCCGTACCGGTGGGCTCGATCGTGGAGCTCAACACCACGGTCTCCCGCGAGGTCACCCGCGAGCAGGTGCTGGACGCCTACCGGGCCGCCGCCGACGGCAAGCTGAAGGGCATCCTCGACTACGCCACCGAGCCGCTGGTCTCCAGCGACATCACCGGCCACCCGGCCTCGTCCATCTTCGACGCCGCCCTCACCCGCGTCGACGGCCGCCACATCAAGGTGGTGGCCTGGTACGACAACGAGTGGGGCTTCTCCAACCGGGTCGTCGACACCCTCGAACTCCTCGCCCGCGCCTGACCGCCGGTGGGGGGCCGGCAGCACACGCCGGCCCCCCGACCGCGCCCCGTCAGGAGAACGGCCGGTACCAGGGCCGCTTCACCGGGGGCAGCCGCCGGGCGAAGAAGGCGGCGACGACGGCCTGCTGGGTCTCGTCGAAGGCCCGCTTGGGGAAGAACCCGTAGGCTCCGCTGACCTGGCGCAGGTACCAGAACCCCGCACGCTCCCGCGCCTCGCGGTAGGCGTCCCAGCCGACCTCCGCCTGCGAGACGGTCGTGCGCAGCGTGTAGGCCTGCTCCGTCAGCCGGACGGTCCACGGTTCGGCGAACTGGCGCGCGATCCTGCGGACGGCGAGACGGACCGCGACGACCTCGAGGAAGAACGGCATGCCGATCCCGTAGAAGAGCAGCCACTTCTTCGGCTCGTCCGAGAACAGGGACAGCGCGCCCAGCAGGGCCAGGAGAAGGCCGAGGACGGTGACCCCACGGATGGCGGGCGAACTGCGGATCGCTCTGCGGTACTCCTGTCCCGTCATCTGGAACGTCGCGGTGAGGTCCACGGCCGGGTACCGCCTTCGTCGAGGGTGACGGGCTTCACGTGCCCGGACGCCGAGAGGGTACCGGGCGCCCCGAACGCGCCCGTCCTCGGGGGGATAGGATCGCGCGCCGTGGCGAACCCGAGCTTCATCGACTGCTGCGCCGGGCCCGAACTCGCCTGGGTGCGGACGCTGTACGAGTCCCACCACGACCAGGAGTCCCTGCTGTGCTGCGCGGCCTGCCGGACCTACTGGTTCCACCGCTTCCACGAGTACCCCGGCTGGTCCGGCGGCGGCGACGACCTGACGACCTGGTACACCCGCCTCACCCCCGCGGAGGGCGAACGCCTCCGGGACACGGCCGACCCGTCCGCCGAGGACCTCTCCTTCCTCCGGACGCGCCCGGGATGGATGGACGACGCCCGCGGCTCCCGCCGGGTCGACGGCGCGCCGGACCACCCGCACGGCTGACCGGCCTCGCCGGCTACTGCCCGCGGGCCGGCTGACCGGAGATGAGCAGGGTGGTACCGGCCGGGCGGAAGCCCAGGCGGGCGTAGATGCGGGCGACGGTCCGGTGCGCGTAGGCCAGGAAGACGGTGCGCACGCCGTGGTCGCGGGCGTGGGCGGCGAGGGCGGCCGTCACGGCGGCGCCGAGGCCCTGGCGGCGGGCGGTGGGTAGGGTACCGACGCCGCCGATCTCCGTGGTGCCGTCGGCAGGATGGTGGTGGCCCGCGGCGAGCGGGGTACCGTCGGGGGCGAAGGCGGCGAAGAGCGTCTTGTGGCCGGTGCGGAGCGAGGGGGCGGTCGTCGCCACGGTGGCGTCCGCCCGCAGCGCCTCGGCGGCCGCCGCCAGTTCGGCGCGGCCCGCCGTCCCGGTCGCGGTGCCCTCGTCGGCGAACGCCAGCCCGGGGAGGGCAAGTACGGCGGGGAGCGCGGGATCGTCGGCGTGCACCTCCCGGATCGTGACCCCGTCGGGGAGGGGCTGCCGCAGCAGCGGACGGCGGGGGTCGAGGACCATCAAGGGGCGTTCCGCCACCGGGAGACCGGCTGCCTCGATGCTCCCGCGCAGTGACGGCGTGACCTCCGCGAGCCATTCGAAGGCCTGCGGCACGCCGAGTTCGCGCTGCCGGGCGCGGACCCGGGCGATGTCGTCCGCGGAGGGCGCCCCGCGGCCGCCCACCGCATCGGGGCGGGCGTGGCCCGGCCCGCCGTAATAGGGGGTGCCGGGCTCCTTGCGGACGAACAGGCACAGGGAGCCGAACCTCTCGGCTTCGGCGAACAGCAGCGGCACCGTGGCGTAGTAGCGCTCGATGCGGTCACGCGGGGACGGCTCGGTCATGGGGTGCAGGAGACCACGGGCCGCAGGGGCGCCGCATCCGGATTGACGGATGCGGCGCCCCTGCGGCCCGCGCGGCCGTCAGCGCCCGAGCAGGAAGTCGTGGACCGCCTGGCGGCCCTCGTCGCTCGCCGCCCGGCTCTGCACGGAGTGGGCGGCGCCGTGGACCACCACGACCTGGGCCCGCGGGGTCAGCTTCTTCTGGTCGTACAGCCATTCCAGAGGCGTCGACAGGTCCCGGTCGCCGCCGAGGAGCAGCACCGGGACGCCGGGGAGGCGCCGGTGCGCGGCAGGTAGCGGCGGGGCCGGGGTGCGGGGCCAGTCGAGGCAGCTGAGCATGGAGCCGAGGCCCATCGCCGTGACGGCGTCGAAGGGGCCGTGGTCGGCCGGGGTCAGTTCGGCACCCGCCTTCTCCAGCGCGTCCCGCCGGCCGGCGACCGGGGCGTCCGACCTGCCCCAGGGGTAGCGTCCGTCGAGGCACAACGTCGAGGCGTGGAGCCCCTGGCTGAGTTCCTCCGCGGTCGCCGCGCTGCCCTGCCGTACGCCCTGGATGAGGCCGTTGAGCAGTCCCGGGTCGCCCTCGGCGGCCTGGTGGAGGGCGTCGATCATGTCCGCGTAGTCGGGGTCGACGAACTCCCAGGTGGTGAGCGCGTCCAGCACGTCGACGCCGTTGCCGTAGGTGTCCACGACCTCGGCCAGGTCAGCCGCCGGGTCCGTGGCGCAGCCGATGCTCGCGCACGCCGCCGTCAGCACGCGCGGCGCGGCCCGCATCGCGGCCAGGTCCATCGGGTCGTAACCGGTCTGGGGCACCACCGAGTCCAGCACCATCCGGGCCACGTGCCCGGGGTGGGCGAGGGCGTACCGCTCGGCGGTGTACGTGCCGTAGGAGACACCGTCGAGGGTCATCTTCCGCACGCCCAGCGCGCGGCGGAGCAGTTCGAGGTCGGCGACCGTGTCGCCGGTGCCGTAGAAGCGGCGGTCGGGACCGATGGCCGCGGCGCAGTCCCGCACCGCGCGTGCGGTGGGCGGCGTCAGGTCCGACGATCCCATCTGCTCCTGCAGCGCGGGGCATTGCAGCGCGTCGCCGCCGGTGCCGCGCTGGTCGATCACGACGAGGCGGTAGTCCTTGAGCACCGGCTCCAGTACCTTGCGCATCCGTTCCACGAAGGGGACGCCCGGCTGTCCGGGGCCACCCGTCAGGAACAGCAGGACGCCCTTGGGGGCGTCCGCGTTGTCGCCCATGGCGACCTTCAGGCCCAGCCGGCCCCGTACCGCGCCGCTGTGGTCGAGCGGAACCGTCAGCGTGGCACAGCTGAAGCCGACCAGGCCGGGGCAGGCCGCGGTGCCGGAGAGCCCCCCGCTCCCCCCGGCCGGCCCCGCGGCCCCCCGGTCCTGTGCCGACGACGTGCAGGTGCCCGCCACCATCAGCAGGCCGGCGGCGGCCAGCGCCACCGCCGCCCGTGCTCCGGGCCTCCGCGTCCCCCGTGCCTTTCCGGCCCCGCGCATCACCCGCATCGCACGCACCCCCGCCCTCCGGCGTTCTCTGTGCCCCTGCCGTCCGTCGGCCATCAGACTGCGCCAAGGGGGCTCGCCACGGCGAGACTCCGTGCCACGATTCGAGCACGTTCGAAGGAACCCGGGATGCGGGGCGGCAGGGAGAAGGATGATCGAACTCACCGTGGACGCCGCCGGGTTGGCCCGGTCCCACTTCGCTGTCTCGCCGCTGCACGAGGTCGCGGCGACGCTGCTGCCGTGGGGCCTGCGCCCGGACCCGGAGGCCGATCCGTGGGTGACGCGGGCCCGTCGGGTGCTGCGCCGCGCACGGCTGCCGTTGCTGTCGGAGCTGGCGCTCGACGGGGGCGGCTACCTACCGGACTTCCTCAGCCCGCATCCGTCCGGTCCCTCGCCCACCGTCGAGGAGGAGCTGGAGCGGGTGCGTGCCACGCCGCCCGGGCGCGTGCTGGGCGAGTTGGCGGCGTTGCGGGACGGCCGCCCCTGCAACGGGCTGGCCGGATCGGAGCTGCCGCCCGGGGTGCGGCGCGCGATGGCGCGGGGCGGCGGACACGTCGCCCGGCAGGTCGCGGAGGAACTGCGGCGCTACTGGGAGCTCGCCTTCGCCCCGCACTGGCCCGGTGCGAGGGCCGCGCTCGACGCGGAGGTCGACCGGTGCGCGGGGGTACTGGCCCGGCAGGGCGCCGCGGGGCTGTTCAACTCGCTGCACCCCGCGATCCGGTGGACCGGCGGCACGCTGCGCGTCGAGAGCCGCTTCTCGGTGGGGATCGCCGCTCCCCTGGTGATCGTGGTGCCGTCGCTGGTGGCGGCGGGGCCGAGCGTGGTCGTCGACCCGGTGCGCGGCGGGCGGCGGCCGCCGATGGTGGCCTATCCCGTACGGGACAGGCCGGCCGCGCCGGCGGCCCCTTCCGCCGAGCTGGCCAGGCTGCTCGGGCCCACCCGCGCGGGGCTGCTCGGGGCGCTGGCGCGGCCGGCGTCCACCACGCAGCTCGCGGCGCGTCACTTCCTGAGCGCCGCCACGGTCTCCTACCACCTGGGGGTGCTGCACCAGGCCGGTCTCGTGACCCGTTCCCGGTCGGGGCGGACGGTGCTGTACCGGCGTACGCCCGCCGGGTCGCGGCTGACGGGGCGGGGCTGACCCCCTGAGGCCCGCCCCACCCAGGCCACCGGTCAGGCCGTGACGGTCTCGCCGGGCAGCGCCAGGTCGAGGTCGACCAGGCGCTCGTCTCCCGCGTGCGTGGCCGCCGAGGTGAGGGGGCCGTGCCCCGCCGCGCGCGCGGCGAGCACGTACGGGCCACCGGCCGGGACCGCGAGCGCGTAGCTGCCGTCCTCCGCGGAGAGCGTCGCCCCGGCCTGCCGCCCGCGACGGTCGATCAGGGTGACCTTGGCACGGGCGACCGGAGCGCCCCCAGCACCCACGACCCGGCCACGGAAGCCACGCAGGACCTCCTCCGCACGCGCCAGGCCGGCCTCCTCCTCGCTGCCGGCGCGCAGCTGCAGGCCGGTCCGCCGTCCGGGCAGGCCGAGGGCGAGCAGCAGGCCGAGGAGGACGGCGCCCGTGGCGATGAGGAACGAGACGCGGAAGCCGTGCATGGTCGGGATGGCGACGCCGTTGACGTGCTGGGCGGTGTTGGCCAGCACCATGCCGATCACGGCGCTGGACACCGAGGTGCCGACGGACCGCATCAGGGTGTTCAGGCCGTTGGCCGCGCCGGTCTCGGAGGCCGGCACCGCGCCGACGATGAGGGCGGGCAGCGAGGAGTAGGCCAGGCCGATGCCCGCGCCCAGGATCACCGAGGTGAGGACGGTCTGCCAGACGGCGTCCATCAGGCCGAGGCCGCCGCCGTAGCCGGCGCCGATCACCAGCAGGCCCATGATCAGCGTGGTCTTCGGGCCGAAGCGGGCGGACAGGCGGGCGTAGACGGGGGCGGTGAACATCATCGTCAGGCCGAGCGGGGCCACGGCCAGACCCGCGACGACCATGGACTGGCCCAGGCCGTAACCGGTGGCTGCGGGGAGCTGGAGGAGCTGGGGCAGGACGAGCGAGACGACGTAGAAGCTGACCCCGACCATGATCGAGGCGAGGTTGGTGAGCAGCACCTCGCGGCGGGCGGTGGTGCGCAGGTCGACCAGCGGGGCCTTCACCCGCAGTTCCATCACGCCCCACAGCAGCAGGACGACGGCTGCGGCGGCGAACAGCCCGAGGGTGGTGCCGGACGACCAGCCCCAGTCGCTGCCCTTGGTGATCGGCAGCAGGAACAGGACCAGGCCGGTGGACAGGCCGAGCGCGCCGGGCAGGTCGAACGTGCCCTTCGCGCGCGTCGGGGACTCCGGCACGACGGCCAGGGCGAGGACGATGGCGAGGACGCCGAGACCGGCCGCGGCGTAGAAGAGCGCGTGCCAGTTCGTGTGCTGGGCGATCAGCGCCGCGCCGGGCAGCGCCAGGCCGCCGCCGACGCCGATGGAGGAGCTCATGAGGGCCATCGCCGAGCCGAGCCGCTCCCGGGGGAGCATGTCGCGCATGAGCCCGATGCCGAGCGGGATGGCGCCCATGGCGAAGCCCTGGAGCGTACGGCCCACGATCATGGTGAGCAGCTGGCTGGTGACGGCGCTGATCACCGCGCCGACCACCATGACCGCGAGGCTGGTGATCAGCATGCGGCGCTTGCCGTAGAGGTCACCGAGGCGGCCCATGATCGGGGTGGCCACCGCGCCGGAGAGCAGGGTGGAGGTCAGCACCCAGGTCGCGTTGCTCGGCGCCGTGTGCAGCAGCTGCGGCAGGTCCTTGATGACCGGCACGAGCAGGGTCTGCATGACTGCGACAACGATGCCCGCGAAGGCGAGTACCGGGACGACCGCCCCGCTGGCTCTCCGGGCGGGCAGGTCGGTCGTCGTGAGCGTCATGGGGTGAGGCCTCCGGGCAGAGGTAGGACCGTGGTGGTGGTCATGCGTGTCGTGTACGTGAGCTGCAACCCCGTATGCCGAGGCAACTATTCCGTCACCCGGAAACCGTAAAACACGCATTTGCCCGGCTTATTTGGCTTTGGTGCCGACACACACGGATCCCTTTCGGCACGACGGCCCCATCTGTGACCACTCTGTGATCTTCCCGTGCACAACGGTGCGGATGCCCGGGAGGTCTGAAGGGCGTGCGCCCGGAGCGGCGCACCGCTTCAGACCCCGACATCCGACAAGGAAACGTTGATGAGACGTCCCGTCCGCAGATCCGTCTCCCGGGCAGCGATCGGTCTCGTGGCGGCCGCCGCTCTGGCCGCCGGGTTCGGCTCAGCCGCACCCGCGCTCGCCGACGACGGCGCCCCACTGCCGGTCGCGATCACCGGCGCGAGCCACGTGGATCTGTCGCTCCAGGGCGACGACGACGACCCGAGCCAGCCCCAGGTCTCGCTGCGGCTCGCCGCGCCCGGCAGCGACGAGCCGGACGACGACGGGGTGGTCCCCGTCGTCCACCAGGGCCCGTACACGATCAAGATCGACGCCAGCGGCCTCGAGGGCGTCGCCGCCGTGAAGCTGCCCTGCGACGCGACCGGCCTGACCGCCGTCTGCGAGCGCGACGACATCAACGCCGGGGAGGCGTACAACCGCATCGGCGGCATCCGCCTCGACATCGACGCCGACAGCGCGGCCGGGGACTTCGGCACCATCAAGGTGACCGGCGAGGGCGAGGGCGTCGAGTTCACGCCGCTCACCATCGACGTGCTGGTCGGCGGTCCGGAACTGCTGGGCCGCAAGCTCGCCGAGCCGAAGGGCCTCGCCGCCGGCGACACCTACGAGGCGCCGGTCGGGTTCCGCAACGTCGGCGGCATGGCGGCCGACGGCGCCGTGCTCCACTTCCACGGCTCGCGCGGGCTGAGCTTCCCCGACAGCTACGGCAACTGCGCCTACAAGCAGACCACCGAGGGGTCGCTGCTCTACCAGGGCACCGACGCGATCTGCACCTTCGCCGGCACCTACAAGACGGGCACGGCCTACACCCTGTCCGGACCGCTGAAGGTCAAGACGGCCGCGTTCGCCCTCAGGGACGGCTTCAGCTACGGGTTCTCCGCGGTCGGCGCGAAGAAGGCCGAGGCGCTGCTGGAGAACGACGGCTACACGCCGGGTACCGGCGCGCCGCTGACCCTCGAGGAAGTCCCCGGCGCCCCCGCGGGTGACTACACGCGCTACACCGATCTCGACCTGCCCAGCCACAACACCTACGACCTGGTGCTCACCGGTGCCTCCGCCCGGGGCGACGCCGGCGACACGGTGAAGGCGGAGATCGGCTTCCGCAACGACGGTCCGGCCTGGATCAGCGCTCTGCGCAGCGGCGGGGAGCCGATCATCTTCTCCGTCGCCGTGCCCGAGGGCGCGAAGGTGACCAAGAGCCCCAAGGGCTGCAGCTTCACCACCATCGACGAGGGCGTCAAGGGCTACCTGTGCTGGGTCGACACCCCGCTGCTGGAGGACGCGAAGCTGAGCTTCCCGTTCGAGCTGCGCATCGACAAGGTCGTGAAGAACGCCAAGGGCAAGGTCGCCCTGCCGGCGTGGAACAACCCGGTCGAGCCCGAGCAGTCCAACAACACCGCCTGGATCGTCCTGAACGCCACCGGCGACGGCGACGGCTCGCAGGGCTCCTCCGGTGGCCCGTCGGCCACCCCGGAGCCCACCGCCTCCGGCGACGACGAGTCGGGCTCCGCCGGCACGTCCGGCAACGGCGGCTCCTCGTCCTCCGGCGGCGACTCCGGCGGCGGCCTCGCCTTCACCGGCGCCGGCGGCGCGCTGCTCCTCGGCGGCTCCGCGATCCTGGCCCTCGGGCTGGGCGCCGTGATCATCGTCGTCGTACGGCGCAGGAGCGCCGCCTGACGCCGCACCGCCACCACGCGACGGCCGCCACGCCCCTCGGGGCGCGGCGGCCGTCGTCGTACCGGGTGACGGGGGCCAGGCGGAGGTCTACCGCCCGCCGAGCTCCACGGGCCCGCCGGTGAAGGCGTCGAGCAGGATCCGCCCACCGAGCGGCCGGTCAAGGCGGACCGTCACCGGGTCGACGAGCAGTTGCGCGGTGCACGGGCCGTCGTCCGCGCCGCGGACCGTGCCGCGGAGCACCACGCTGTCGCGGGTCTCCAGCACGTCGACGGCCGGACCGTCGTCACAGGCGCCGTGCTCCGCCTGGACGGTGACGCTCCGGCCGTCCTCGGCGACCTTCCGCAGCCCGTGCAGCGGCATCCCGGGATCGGTGGCCTGGGAGAGGGCGGCGATCGGGGCGCCCGGCAGCCGCGCGGGGCTGATCGCGGCACGCACCAGCGGGGTGTCGTAGCCGTCGAGCGTGAAGTGCCAGGCGGGGACGCGGGCCTCGCCGCGGCTGGTGAGCAGGGTCATCTCGCCGAAGGTGGCCTTGGTGACGGTCAGCGGGTCCGCGCGGCCCTCCGGCCCCTCGTCCAGCCCGTCGTAGGCCTCCCGTGCCGTCATCGGCGTGACGGGCGTCGACGTCCCGTCCGCCCAGCGGATGCGGCCCTCGTGCTCGGTGCGGGGCAGCGCCCCGCGGTGCTCGAAGTTCCGCGTCAGGTAGGCCTGCTTGTCGGCGTCCGTACGGAAGGCGTTGTCCGGGAGCCGGACCACGTCCTCCAGCGGGTAGAAGCCCTCCCGCCACGATCGTGCGGACTCCGAGCCCTCCCAGGCCTCGGCGACCTCCCGCATGCGCGCGGTGGCCGCACCGTCGTCGTCCGCCGCGGACACCGTCCGCGCTCCGCATCCGGCGGATCCCACGAGCAGACAGACGGCACCCACCAGCACGAGCGGTCTCATGACGCCTCCCCAAGGCAGTGGGCCCCCCTCGGAGCCTGCCGATGTGACGTGCCGCCCCGGCAGCGGGTTCCGCCCGCGTCACCCGCCGGGCGGCGCGGACGGCGCGGACGGGTTCCTCCGGTTGCCCACCCGGGTGAACAGCCCCGCGCCCGGGGGCAGTCCCAGGAGGATGCCGGCCTGAAGGTCGAGGTCGGCGGCGGGCGGGGACACCAGGAGGTCGACGGCGAAGCCGAGCACTCCCGTCGCCGCCACGACCAGGGCACGGACCGCGGCGGCCACGCCCCGGCGGCGAGGACGCTCCCGCGCGGCGTCGGCGACGGCACCACGACTGATCAGGGCGGTCACGACCGGCGCCGTGCTCGCATCGGGCAGCAGGCCGAACGGCCGGAGCAGCAGGGCGATGTCGCCGCGAGGCACCAGCGCCATCACCATCAGCCACGCGGTGGGTGCGGCCACAGCACGGGGCCGGGGCCGGCCGGGGCCGGCCCCGTCGGGCCGGACGCGTCGGGCCGCTCGGTCGCCCGGGCCGCGAGCCTATCCGGGCTCCCGGCCCGTGGGGCAGGCCCGAGACACACGGAACGACGCCGCGAAATGCCGGGCCGGCTTCGCGGGGGGCGCCGGGCCGGCCGGGTAGCGTCGCCCTCACCAGCGGCCCCGAGGGGCCGTCCCTCCTGCGACCTGGAGCACCGGTATGCCCGCGTACGGATTCTTCGTGGAGTTCGAGGCCCGGCCGGGCCGGGAGGACGAGGTCGTCCGTTTCCTCGTCGACGCCAAGGCGCTGGTCGACGCCGAGCCGGGCACGTTGGCGTGGTTCGCCTTCCGCCCGGCGCCGTCCTCGTTCCGCATCTTCGACGCCTTCGAGACCGAGGAGGACCGCGAGACGCACCTGCGGGGCAAGGTGCGGCAGCGCATCGAGGCGCTCGGTGACGAACTGTTCGCGGTGCCGCCCGTCATCACCCCGGTCGACGTCCTCGCGGCGAAGCTGCCCGGCTGACGGGGCGCAGGGTACGGCAGCCACCGGGCTCAGGGGGCACCCCCCCCCGCCGCGGACGGCCCCCGCAGGTCGGCGCAGACTGTGAACGGAATGTTCACGCCGTACGACACCGCTGGTCAGGGGAACTCCACCACCGCAGGCCTCTACTGAGTCCGCGAACCCCTGCTCAGCCCTGGAAGAAGAGAAAAGATGTCCATGTACCAGCGCATCATGGTTGCCGTCGACTCCAGCCCCTCCCGCCAGTCCGCCCTGCGCACGGCCGGAGACATGGCCCGGCTGAGCGGCGCCGCGGTGCACGTCGTGCACGTGCTCGCCTCGACGGTCGCGTTCGACACCGTCATGACCCTGGAAGGGGACTCCGACGCCGGCGCCGTCGTCGACGAGGCCGTCGCCACGCTCCACGACATGGGTGTGGCGGAGGCCGACGGTGAGCTCGTCCGCGACGTGACCACGCAGGAGATCGCCGGCGCGATCTCCGCCGCGGCGGAGCAGTTCAAGGCTGACCTCCTGGTCGTCAGCCCCCACCACCGCGGCTCGGTCGCGGCGTTCTTCAACCCCCGTGTCAGCGACGCCATCGCCCACACCAGCCGCATCGCGGTGCTGCTCGTCCCCGAGGAGCGGGCCGAGGGCGACGACTCCGCCGCCTGACCGCGCCCGTACGACCCCTCACGGCGTGGGCACGTGCTCCGGGAGCATCCCCGGCGTGTTTGACGGCGTGCCAGAACTCCTCCGGCACCGGATGGTCGAAGAACGCCACGCTCGCGACCGCCGGGTGCCCCAGCGGGAAGCGCACGGCAGCCAGGGGACCACGCGCCCGTCCGGCGCACCATGCCCGCTGCGGCGCGGGCCAGGGGTCAGCGGCGCCCGGGTCGTCGTGCGCCGCGGATGAGCTGCTGCGCGGCGAGGTGGCCCGAGCCCCCGCCGAGGCCGGGGCCGGGGTGGGTGGAGGCGCCGATCTGCCACAGCCCGGGGACGGGTGTGGCGTGCCGGGGCGCGCCGGGCAGCGGTCGCCACAGCAGGCTCTGGTCGAGTTCGGCCGAGCCCCCGTACGGGTCGCCGGCCACCGCGTTGGGGTTGTGCCCGGACAGGTCGGCCGGGGTGACGGCGTCCCAGGCGAGCACCTTGCCGGGCAGGTCGGGGGCGTGGCGGGCCACCCGGGCCAGGACCCGGCCGACGTAGCCCTCGGTCAGTGCCTCCGTCCAGCCGCCGCCGACGTCGAGTTCGCCGGCCGCGTCGCCGACGGGCGCGAAGGGCAGTTCCTGCAGCTGGATCCACAGGGACGCGGCACCTTCCGGCACGCGGGACGGGTCGAGGACGTACTGCTGGCCGACGACCACCGTGGGCCGGCGCGGCAGCAGGCCCGCCTCGGCCTCCGCGCAGGCGATCCCGGTGCTCGCCGATCCGTCGCTCAGGTGGAACAGCGGGATGCCGGCCAGCCGGTCGTCGTTCCAGCCGGGCGGGGCGGAGAGGGCGACGTGGAGCTGCATCGCGGCGCGGCCGTAGCGGTAGTGCCGGGCCTGGTCGCGGACCGCGGCGGGGACCGGGGCGTCCTGCGGCAGCAGTTCCCCGTACAGCGCGGTCGGGGTCACCGAGGCGAGGACGGCACGGCGGGCGTGGATGTGCTCACCGCCGCCGGCCACTCCGGTGACCCTGCCGTCGGTGAGGAGCAGCCGCTCCACCGGGTACCCGGTGCGGACGTCCACGTGGAGTTCCCCGAGGAGCGTCTCGAAGGCCCGGACGAAGTTGCCGGCGCCGCCCGCCACGACGGGCACCCCGTAGCCGTGGAGCGAGGCCGCGAGCACGGGCAGCAGCAGGCCGCCCCCGGCGTGGTCCGGGGACAGCCCCGCGTGCAGCAGCCAGGGCACCCACAGCAGGTCCGCCTCGTCGCCCCGGAACGCGCCGCGGCAGTAGGAGCGTCCGCTGGTGACGGCCGACCGGAGCCAGGCCTCGGTGCCGGTGAACCGTTCGCGGCGCACCAGCCTCGCGATGTGCCGCAGCGTCCGTGGGGAGCGGGGCTCGCCGCTCAGGATGCCGCCGATGGCGTCGGCGTTGTCGAGGAAGCGCCCCAGCATCGCCAGGTAGGCAGCCCTGTCCTCGGCCCGGCCGAACGCCTCCGCCGTGGTGGCCGCGTCGCGGTGCACGAGGAGCACACGGCCGTCGTCGGTGACGGTGCCGGTGACGAAGCCGTCGCCGTTGCGGTACTCCAGGCCGTGGCGGTGCAGGTCCTCGCCGAGGACGGCGTAGGCCCCTCCGGACACGAACAGCGGGTGCCAGGAGGAGTAGGTGTCGTGCAGGTATCCGGGCAGGGTGCGTTCCTCGGTGGCGATGAAGCCGCCCAGCCGGTCGCCCTGTTCCAGCAGGACCACCGACCAGCCGTCCTTGGCCAGTTCGGTGGCGGCGACCAGGCCGTTCACACCGGAACCGACGACGACGACGTCGACCGTGCGTGCCATCACTGCTCCTCGGGCGCGTCACTCCGGGAGGCCGCTCCACGGGAACCGGCCGGGGCGACGTCCCCGTGCGTCCACGGTCCAGCGTGCGCGCGGGGCGGGGCCCCCGCACGTCGGGCGGGCCACGCCCGGCCGCCACCGGTCCGGTCCCGACGCGGGTGGCGGCCCGGGGGCGCCGCTTCGTGGGGCGCGACCACGTGCTTCGGTCGGCGTGTCGCACCGACGCACCCAGGCCGTCCACGCCCTTGCTGTCGACGGCCGGCGTGCCCGATGCTCATATCCCCAGAGCCACATCGGTCGCCCCCCGTCAGCCGTGGCCCGGTCCCGCGAACCGCCCCTCCGGTGCGGGCATCGGCGCGACCCCCCATCGCGTGCGGGGCTGGCCGGTCATCAAGGGGGGTTCGATGCGGACTGAGCGGGTGATCCCGGTGTTCCAGCCGTTGGCACCCGGCGATCCGGCCACCGTCGCGGGGTACCGGATCGCCGCCCGCCTCGGTGAGGGGGGCATGGGGACGGTGTACCTGTCGTACACACCCGGCGGGCGCCCGGTCGCCATCAAGGTGATCCGGCCGGACCTGGCCGGGGACCACGAGTTCCGCCGCAGGTTCCGACTGGAGGTTCACGCCGCCCAGCAGGTGCAGGGCCTCTACACCGCCCCGGTCATCGACAGCGACACCGATGGGGACCGCCCCTGGCTCGCCACGGCGTACGTGGCCGGGCCCTCCCTGCAGGCGGCCGTCGGCCGGCACGGGCCGTTCCCGGTGCCTGCCGTGGCGCTGACCGTCGCCGGGATCGCCGAGGCCCTGCAGGCCATCCACAGCGTCGGCATCGTGCACCGCGACCTCAAACCGTCCAACGTGCTGCTGGCCGCCGACGGACCGCGGGTCATCGACTTCGGGATCGCCCGGGCCGCCGACGCGACCTCGCTCACCGCAGCGGCGTCATCGTCGGCACCCCCCCTTCATGACCCCCGAGCAGGCCTCCCGCGCCCCCTGTCTGCCCCCCACCGACGTCTTCGCCCTCGGCCAGGTCGCCGTCTACGCCGCCACCGGCCGGCCCGCCTTCGGCGAGGGCACCCCGCACGCCGCGCTCTACCGCATCGTCCACGCGGAGCCCGAGCTGTCCGGCGTACCCGATGAGCTCGCAGAACTGGCCCGGCTGTGCCTGAAGAAGGATCCGGCCGCCCACCCCACCCCCGCCGAGGTCATCGACATCTGCCGTCGGATCTCACCGCGGACGGAATTGCGCCGCCCCGAGGGCTGGCTCCCGCCGGCCGTCGCCGCCGACATCGGCCGCCACACCACCATGCCCGCCCCGCCCGCCCCACCGCGCTCCCCCGGCTCGGCCCGGCGCCGCGGACCGGGCTTCGTCGTGGCCGTCATCGCCGGTCTGGCGGCGGCGTGCGTCGGCGCGCTCCTTCTGTACGGCAGAACCGTGGACGGGGCGGGCGAACCGGGCGGGGCCGGAGCGCCGGACCGCGACTCCGCGTCGCGGACCGCTCCGGGCGGCGGCGGCGAAAGCGCCGCACTGGACGCGGACCCGCCGTCCACGTCGTACAAGGGCATCGACGTGCCCTACCAGTACACCATCTCCCTCTCCGAGCTGCCGCCCAAGCCGTACCACCCCAGGGTCGGCCCGTACTACGAAGGGGACTTCGGGTACGCCTGGGGCGCGCGCGGCTGGGGCTTCGCCACCCCCGAAGGCAACACCTTGGTGCTGCTCACCAGCCGTCAGACCGGGTCGCTGGCCACGTGCCGCTCCGTGACCCGGTACTCCCAGGAGATCTCACGGAAGAACGCGGTCAGGGGCAGCCGGATCTGCGTGGTCACCGCCGCCGGTCACATCGCGCTCGTCACGGTACGGGGCTACTCCCCTGAGGATGCGGACAACGACTACGCCACGGTCGACCTGACGGTCTGGCGGAACGCGCAGACACCCGCCGAGGATTGACCCGACGCACGCGGCCGCCGGTTCTCAGGCCGGCGCGGGCAGCGGTCCCCCGGCACGGCGCCTGCGGGCCCGGCCGGGGACCGTCCACTCGTACACCGGCCCCACGACCAGCCAGGCGACCGTCCAGGGCGCGCGCACGCAGGCCAGCAGCCCGCGCCGCCATGGGGGCCGGGGAGGGTGGGCGCTCCGGTCCTTGCGGTGCGCACCGTGGAGCCGTGCCGGATCGTCCGTGCTCATGGGGATCACCTCGTCGTGGCGGGGCCGTCGACCTGTCTGCTCTCTCGCCACCAGCAGACAGGTGACGGAAGGCGCTGTCATGCCCCGAGATCGCGTGGCTTGAACGGCCGCCGGGGATGTGCAGGGCGCCGGCCCGGCAGGTGGCACGCCGGGCACCGGCGTTTGCGTCTCCCGAAGGCACGATGATCTACTTGCTTGGCGCAGCAAGTATTTTGCGGGCGCGGCGTGATGCCGCCGCAGGAACCGCTGCGAAGCCGGGGGCCGCCTCGTCCGGCGGCCCGGACGGCCAGGAACCACGACGAACGGACACAGATGAAGAGAACACTGACCCGGCCCGGCACCCGTCGCGGGGTCGCACTCGGTGCTGCCGCCCTGACGGGCATGGTGACGCTGCTGGGCTTCGGAGCAGGGACCGCCGGCGCGTCACCGGCCGGCCACGGGGGTGGTGGACGGGACTACGTCGCGCTCGGCGACTCCTACGCGTCCGGCCCGCTCATCCCCGACCAGGTGGACCCGACGTGCCTGCGGTCGAGCAGCAACTACCCCTCGCTCGTCGCGGCGCGCGAGAACGCCCGTCTCACCGACGTCAGCTGCTCGGGGGCGACCACCGCGGAGATGATCGCGCCCCAGGGCGCCGCACCGGCGCAGCTCGCCGCCCTCAAGCGCGGCACGGACCTGGTCACGCTCAGCATCGGCGGCAACGACATCGGCTTCAGCAGCGTCATCGCCACCTGCGCCGGCCTGACGTCCGCCGACCCCACCGGAGCCCCCTGCCGGGCCCACTTCACCGCGGGCGGCCACGACCAGCTCGCGGAGCGCGTCGCGCAGACCGCACCCAAGGTCGCCACCGTCATCCGCGACATCCACCGGCGCGCACCGCACGCCCGCGTCGTGGTGGCCGGGTATCCGGACCTGTTCCCTGACGACGGATCGGCCTGCACCAGCGCCACGGTGCCCTTCGCGGCCGGTGACTTCTCCTACCTGCGCGACACGGAGAAGGCGCTCAACGCCATGCTGGCCACCCAGGCCCGCAAGGCGGGCGCGCGCTACGCCGACACCTACACCCCGACCATCGGGCACGACATGTGCGCGCCGGCGGGCACGCGCTGGATCGAGTCCCTCGCCCCCGCGACCCCGGCGGCACCGGCGCACCCCAACGCCCAGGGCGAGGCGGCCATGGCCGGCGCCGTGCACCGGGTCGTCACCCGTCATCACCGCTGACCCCGGTCGGCACCGAACCCGTACGGTGACCGAGGACCCGCCTCCCCTCGGGAAGGCGGGTCCTCGCCGTATGACGCGCCGTCAGGCCGCTCGCATGTCCCGGTAGGTCTCCAGGACGCGCAGCCAGACCTCGCTGATCGTCGGGAAGGCGGGGACGGCGTGCCACAGCCGGTCCACCGGGATCTCACCGGCGACGGCGACGGTCGCCGAGTAGAGCAACTCCTGCACTCCCGGGCCGACGAAGGTGACGCCGACGACCGTGCCGCGGTCCGGGTCGATCAGGACGCGGGCCTTGCCCCGGTAGTCCTCGGCGTACTGCACGGCCCCGGCGAGACGCCCGATGTCGTAGTCCACGACGTCCACCCGGCGACCCGCGGCCTCCGCCTCCCGGGTCGTCAGGCCGACGGAGGCGACCTCCGGGTCGGTGAACACAACTTGCGGCACGGCGTCGTTGTCGGCGGTCGCGACGTGCGCGCCCCACCTGCGGTCGTCCACGGGCTCGCCCTTGGCCCGTGCTCCGATCACCGCTCCCGCGATGCGCGCCTGGTACTTCCCCTGGTGCGTCATCAGGGCGCGGTGGTTGACGTCGCCCGCCGCGTACAGCCAGCCGTCGGCGACGGCCGTCACCCGGAACGTGTCGTCCACGGCCAGCCAGTCGCCGGGGGCCAGGCCGACCGTCTCCAGGCCGATGTCCGCGGTGCGGGGGGCGCGTCCGGTCGCGAAGAGGATCTCGTCGGCCACCAGCGTCCCGCCGTCCGCCAGCGTGACGCGTACGGGACCGTCCGGGCCGACCTCACGCGCCACGGCGGTCACGGAGGCGCCGAACCGTACGTCCACACCGGCGTCGCGCAGGGCGTCGGCGACCATCTCCCCGGCGAACGGCTCCATGCGGGCGAGCAGTCCGCCGCTCCCCCGGACCAGCACGGTCACCTCGGAACCGAGCGCCCGCCACGCGGTGGCCATCTCGACGGCGACGACGCCGCCCCCGACCACCACCAGACGGCCCGGTACCTCGTGGGCGCTCGTCGCCTCGCGGTTGGTCCACGGACGCACCTCGGCAAGCCCCGGCAGATCCGGGAGCAGCGTCGTGGTCCCGGTGGCGACGACGACGGCGTGCCGCGCGGTCAGGCGGACCGTCCCGCCGTCCGGCGTGTCCACCACGACCTGCCGCGGCCCGTCCAGGCGGCCGTGGCCGCGCACCAGGTCGACGGAGACGGAGTCCAGCCACTCGACCTGGCCGTCGTCCTTCCAGTGGGCGGAGAGCCGGTCGCGGTGGGCGAGGACCGCGGCCACGTCCAGCGGCCCCTCGACCGCGCCCCTCAGGCCGGGTATGCGGCGGGCGTCGGCCCGTGCCACCACGGGCCGCAGCAGCGCCTTGCTCGGTTCGCACGCCCAGTACGAGCACTCGCCGCCGAGCAGTTCGGCCTCCACCAGCACCGTGGCCAGTCCGGCGGCGCTCGTCCGGTCGGCGACGTTCTCGCCGACCGGTCCGCCGCCGATGACGACGACGTCGTACTCCCGGGAGGAACCGCTCATCACTTGATCCGTCGTTTCGTCGGTCTTCATCGCATCTCCCTCGAGGAAACCCCGCCCTTCAAGGCGGGGAAGAATCGCACCGCTGCGGAACAGGGCAACGAAAGCCGTTTCGCCGCCACGGCGGAGCGGCCCCTTCTCCCAGCTCCGCCAAAGAATCCGCAAACTGACGCGGTAACATGTGAGTCGTGGCCACCCTCGTGAAGCGGGCGTTCAAGTACCGCTTCTATCCGACCGATGCGCAGGCGGCCGAGCTGTCGCGCACGTTCGGTTGCGTGCGGAAGGTCTACAACCTCGCCCTTGCGGCACGTACCGAGGCGTGGACGCGCCAGGTGCGGGTGAACTACAACCAGACGTCGGCGATGCTGACGGCCTGGAAGAAGACCGATGAGTTGGCGTACCTCAACGACGTCTCCTCCGTACCGCTCCAGCAGGCCCTGCGCCACCTTCAGATGGCGTTCACGAACTTCTTCGCCAAGCGAGCCAAGTACCCGCGCTTGAAGTCGCGGAAAAAGTCGAGGAAGTCGGCGGAATACACCACCAGCGCGTTCCGCTTCCGGGGCGGCCGGTTGACCCTGGCGAAAATGGCGCAGCCGCTCGACATCGTGTGGTCCCGGCCGCTGCCCGAAGGCGCGTCTCCGTCCACCGTGACCGTGTCCCAGGATGCGGCCGACCGCTGGTACGTGTCCCTGCTGTGCGAGGACCCATCCGTTGCGCCGCTGCCCGCGGGCGGCAACGCCGTGGGCGTCGATGTCGGCCTGGACCACCTGCTGACCCTGTCCACAGGAGAGAAGGTCACCAACCCGCGACACGAACGCCGCGACCGCGCCCGGCTCGCCCTGGCGCAGCGGCGTCTGGCGAAGAAGGCCAAGGGCGACGGGGCCAACCGTCGCAAGGCCCGGCTGACGGTCGCCAAGATCCACGCCCGCATCGCCGACCGGCGCCGTGACGGGCTGCACAAGCTGACCACCCGACTCGTTCGTGAAAACCAAACGATCGTGATCGAGGACCTGGCCGTGCGCAACATGGCCAAGAACCGGAGCCTGGCCCGCCCCATCAGCGATGCGTCGTGGGCCGAGTTCCGGAGCATGCTGGAGTACAAGGCCACCTGGTACGGGCGGGAAGTGATCGCGGTCGACCGCTTCTTCCCCTCGTCCAGGCTGTGCTCCGCCTGCGGCACCTTGCAGGACAAGATGCCGCTGCACGTCCGCACCTGGACCTGCGACTGCGGCACGACCCACGACCGGGACGTGAACGCCGCGAAGAACCTGCTGGCCGTCGGACTGACGGTGTCGGCCTGTGGAGCCGGTGTAAGACCTCAACGGAGAACTCCGGGCGAGCAGTCGGCGATGAAGCAGGAACCCCTACAGCGCGAGCCGTAGGAACCCCCTCCTTTCAAGGAGGGGGGAAGTCAAAACCTGCTTCCAAAGGGGGCCGGAGGGGACCCGGTCACGGGCCCGCGGTGCCGCGGAGGGGGGATCCGCGGCACCGCGGGAGTCCGGGGGTCGGGTGGTCGGGGAAGGTCGGGAGGTCGTCGAGTGGGGTGGTCGGGGGTCAGCGCCCCGGCAGACGGTCCGTGACCTCCTGGAGCGCCCAGCCGTTGCCGTCCGGGTCCGCGAAGGTCGCGAAGGAGCCGTAGCTGGCGCGCGCCGGGTGCGGGCCCGCGACCCGGGCGGTCTCGCCGGCGTGGTGGAAGACGCCGCCCGCGTCGTGGAACACCTCGCTGATGTCGACGCCACGTGCCGCCAGTTCGGCGCGGGCCGCCACGATGTCCTCGACGATCAGGTGGAGGCCCTGCACGGAGCCCGGGGCGGCCGTGGTGACGCCGTCACCGAAGAGGATCGAGGCCCCGGATCCCTCCGGGGTGAAGTGGACGACGCGGAAGCCGTCGTCGCCGACGTAATCGACGTCCAGCCGGAAGCCCAGCGCCGCGTAGAAGTCCTTGGCCCGGTCCACATCGGACACGGGCAGCACCACAACCTCGAGCTTCAGGTCCATCGGGTTCTCCCAGTTCTCTAATCGTCACCGCTTTGACTGGTGACGAGCATGGCCCAGCACTTCGTAACCTGTCAAGGCGGTGACGGATGCACGTCCGCCGCGGACGCCGGCCCGACACCTTCAGGATATACTTGACCCGTCAAGCACTTGGCAGCCTGCCCGTGGCGCGTCCGCGCCCTCGTCGACATCCGTGAGGAAGACCGAGATGACCACACCGGCTGTGACAACCCCGCGGCAGGAACCCCCGGCGGAACGCGACGCCCGGCGGTGGTGGGCCCTGGGCGTGATCGCGCTGGCGCAGCTCATGGTGGTCCTCGACGCCACGATCGTGAGCATCGCCCTGCCGTCGGCCCAGCGCGACCTCGGGCTCACCGACGGCAGCCGGCAGTGGGTCGTGACCGCCTACACGCTCGCCTTCGGCGGACTGCTGCTCCTCGGCGGACGCATCGCGGACCTCGTGGGCCGCAAGCACGCCTTCACCTCCGGCCTCGTCGGCTTCGCCACCGCCTCCGCGCTCGGCGGCGCCGCCACGGGCCCCGCCATGCTGTTCGCGGCCCGCGCCCTGCAGGGGTGCTTCGCCGCGCTGCTCGCCCCCTCGGCGCTGTCCCTGCTGGCCACGACCTTCACCGACGGCAGGGAACGCGCCAAGGCGTTCGGCATCTTCGGCGCCCTCGCCGGCGCCGGGGGCGGGATGGGCCTGCTCCTGGGCGGCGTCCTGACCCAGTACCTGGACTGGCGCTGGTGCCTGTACGTCAACGTGGCGATCGGCGCCGTCGCCGCGGCCGGCGCGGTCGCCTTCCTCAAGGACCGCGCCGGGCACCGCGCGGTGCGGCTCGACGTCCCCGGGGCCGTCCTCGGCTGCGGCGGTCTGGTCACCGTGGTGTACGCGCTCAGCAGGGCCGAGTCCGACGGCTGGGGGTCGGGCACGGTGGCCGGCCTGCTCGTCGCGGGCACGGCGCTCCTCGCCGGGTTCACCTGGTGGCAGTCCCGCGCCGCTCATCCCCTGCTGCCGCTGCGCATCATCGCGACGCGGGCCCACGGCGGTCCGGTCCTGACCCTGGGACTGGCGATGACGGGCCTGTTCGCGGTGTTCCTCCTGCTCACGTACTACCTGCAGGACATCCTCGGCTACTCGGCCCTCAAGAGCGGTTTCGCCTTCCTGCCGATGTCCGCCGCGATAGTCCTCACCTCCACCCAGGTCTCCGCCCGTCTACTGCCCCGCGTGGCGCCGCGGACGATGATCGTGCCGGGACTGGCCGTCGCCGCGGCCGGCATGTTCACCTTCACCACCCTCGGTACGCACTCGGCCTACGCCACCCACGTCCTGCCGGGCGCCGTGCTGCTCGGGTCCGGCATGGGCCTGGTCTTCATGCCCGTCATGGCCACGGCGACCGCCGGGGTCGCCCCGGGCGACGCGGGCACGGCCTCCGCGGCGGTGAACACCGCGCAGCAGGTGGGCGGTTCCCTGGGCACCGCCCTGCTCAACACCGTCGCCACCACCTCGACGGGCCACTACGTCGCGGCGCGCCTCGCCGCGCACGGCGGGGACCGGGTGACCGCCGCACAGCGGCACGCCATCACCGACGCCGGCGTCGTCCACGGCTTCACCACCGCCTTCGGGTGGGCCGGCGGCCTCACGCTCGCCGGCGCCCTCGTCGCCGCCCTGCTCGTGAACGTCCCCTCGCCGCGCCGCCGCGGGGGCGTCCTCGCGTCCAAGGCCCGGGCGGCGGCGTAGCCGTACGGGCGGGCCGGGTATCCTCCGCGGCGTGACCGAGATGATCAGCCATGCCGCGGTGGACGCCCTGCACGGGGCCATGGAGCGGCTGACGGACCTCCTGCCCGGCGCCTTCACGCGGCGCGGCCCGAAGGGCGGGCGGCTGGTGTGCACCGGCCTGCCGGTCGCCCTCCTGAACACGGTGTCCGCGGGTCACGAACGGGACCTGCGGGAGACAGAGGCCCTCGCCGAGGAGCTGTCGGCGGCGGGTCTGCCCTGGAGCATCCAGGTCCGCGGCGAGGCCGGCCCGGAACTGACCGCGCTGGCGGCCCGGTTCGGCCGTACGGCCGGCCCCACGCTCCCCCTGCTGGCGTGGGACGCCGCGTCGCTCGCCGATCTGCCCGCCGTACCGCCCGGGGGCGGCACGGTGCACAAGCTCACCGGTGCCGAGGCCGGGCGGTACTCCGCCGCGCTCGCGGCGGGGTTCGGCATGCCCGGAGAGGTCGCGGACGCCTTCGCCCGCCCGGCGCTGCTCGACGCCCCCGACATGACCGCGTTCACCCTCGACGTGGACGGCGAGGCCGTCGCGACCGGGTTCAACATCCTGGCCGGCGACCACGTGGGGCTGTTCAACGGTTCGGTGCCGCCGCGGCACCGGGGCAACGGCCACTACCGCGCACTGGTGACGGCCCGGCTCCACGACGCCGTCGCGTCGGGGGCGCGCCACGCGTTCACGCAGAACTCCCCCATGTCCCGCCCCCTGTACGAATCCCTGGGCTTCCGGCTCGTGGAGACCTGGACGTACCTCACCCCCGCGGGCTGATCCCTCGGCCGGCACCCAAGGGCGTCGCAGCAGCTCACAGGGCCGGCGGTGACGGATGTTCACCTTGCACATCCCGGATGACCACCCGTTTATCGGCACTGCGACACCGACGGCACATCAACTGAACGGCGACCACCGCCCCAACAGGGAAAGAAGTCAGCAAGTGCCGTTCCCCCTCCAGCCCGCCGTCCCGAGCCCGCGTTCCGCGGCACGACGCGGTGCCGCCGTGCTCGCCCTGGCCACCGCGCTCAGCATCGGCGCCGGGATGATGACGACCGCCCAGGCGTTCGCGCCCGAACAGCTCGTGTCGGCGCCCGCGGGCGCGACGGAGCCGGGCAGCTCCGGCCACGGACTCATCCCGAGCACCCCCGGCGAGTCGATCGTCACCCGTGAGACCCGCACGCCGATCGCGCCCGGGCTGAACCTGACCCGCTTCGACCGTTTCGAGACCGACGGCTGGGTCCGGGGGCAGGTGCTCGTCGCGGACCTCGCCGAGGACCGGCTCAGCGTGGACCACATATCCTCCGGCACGGTCACCGGGAAGTCCCGGGTGACCGAGCAGGCCCGGCGCACCGGCGCCGTCGCCGCCGTCAACGGCGACTACTTCGACATGAACGACACCGAGGCCCCGGTCGGCGCGGCGGTGTCGCGCAAGGACGGCCTGGTCAACTCGCCCACCGAGGGCCGCAACCAGACCGTCGCCATCGGCGCGGACGGTCTCGGCCGGCTCGCCCAGGTGTTCCTGGAGGGCGACGTCACGGTCGGCGGGACGGAGCACCTGAAGCTGTCCGGGGTCAACTCCCCCGTCCTGGCGGCCGGCGGGATCGGGCTCTTCACCGACCAGTGGGGGGTCTCCCCGCGCACCAAGCCGGTCAGCGGTGCGGACCGGGTCACCGAGGTCCGGCTGCGCGACGGCAAGGTCACCGAGGTGCGCGCCTCCGTCGGCAGCGGCCCGATCCCCGCGGGCACCAGCGTGCTGCTCGGCCGGGAGGCGGGCGCCGACGCGCTCGCCGGGCTCGCGCCGGGCGACGCCGTCACCGTCGCCTACAAGCCGCGCGCCGACTTCGGCGACGTCGCGGTCGCGGTGGGCGGCGGCCAGGTCCTCGTCGCGGACGGCACGGTCAAGCACCACACGGACGGCGACACCGTCACCGCCACCTCCCGCACCAGCGTCGGTTTCTCCGCCGACGGGCGCACCATGTACCTGGTCGCCATCGACGGCAAGCAGACCGACAGCCGCGGCATGGACCTCAACGAGCTCGGCGCCTTCATGAAGGCCCTCGGCGCCCGGAACGCCCTGAACATGGACGGCGGCGGTTCCACCACCATGGCCGCCCGGCTGCCGGGCGAGAGCACGACGGGCCTGGTCAACAGCCCGTCGGACGGTTCGGAGCGGCAGGTCGCCAACGGCCTGGGCCTGTTCGCCGCGCCCGGCTCGGGCGCGGTCCGCGGCTTCCGCGTGCGGCCCGCGCTCACCGCGGACGGTTCGGAGAAGGTCTTCCCCGGGCTGCACCGCACCGTGCGGGCGCTCGCCCACGACGAGACGTACGCGCCGGTGCCGGCCGGACGGGTGCGGTGGCAGGGCGACGGCAGGGTGACCGTCCGCTCCGGGCACGACGGATCCGCCGTCGTCACCGGCAGGCGCTCGGGCACCGCCCGGGTGACGGCATCCTCCGGTCACCGCGCCACGGGTTCGGCGGAGCTGACCGTGCTCGCCCCCGCGGTGCGGATCGCGCCGGGCAGCAGCCTGGTGGCCCTCGACGGCCTGGACGACACCGCCCGGCTGACCGTCACCGGTTACGACGCGCTCGGCGACTCCGCCCCGATCGACGCGTCCGACGTCAAGGTCACCGGCGGCGACGGGGTCGTCTCGGTGCTGCCCGCGGACGACGCGACCTTCACCGTGCGCGGCCTGACCGACGGCGCGTCCACCACCTTGCACCTGACGGTCGGGAAGCTGACCACCGACGTCGCCGTCACCGTGGGCCTCGCCGAGAAGTCGTTCGCGGACCTGTCGGACGCGGCCTCCTGGACCTCCGCGAACGACCGGGCTCCCGGCGGCTCCGTCACCCCGGCCGAGGGCCACGACGGCACCCCCGGCCTGAAGCTGACGTACGACTTCACCCGGTCGACGGCCACCCGCGGCCAGTACGCCGTGCCGCCGCAGCAGATCCAGCTGCCCGGCCAGCCGCAGGCCGTCACCATGTGGATCAACGGCGACGGCAACGGCGAGTGGCCGCGCCTGCAGTACCGCACGGCCGCCGGTGTGACCGCCAACCTGGACGGCCCCACCATCACCTGGACCGGCTGGCGCAAGGTCGAGTTCCCTGTGCCCGTGGGCACCCCCTACCCGCTGACGTTCCAGCGGGTGCGGCTGCTGGAGACCAGCGCCGCCCGCTCCTACACCGGGGCCGTCACCGTCAGCGACCTGCGGGTCAAGGTGGCCCCCGACGTGGAGCTGCCCGTGCAGCCCCGGGTCGAGGACCCGGTGGTCGTCACCAACGGCACCGTCGACGGCCGTCCGCTGCGCGTGGCCGTGATGTCCGACGCCCAGTTCGTCGCCCGTGACCCGGGCAGCCCGCTGGTCGCCGCGGCCCGCCGGACCCTGGAGGAGATCGCCGCGGCCAAGCCCGATCTGCTGGTCATCAACGGCGACCTCGTCGACGAGGGCTCCCCGGCCGACTTCGCACTCGCCCGCACGCTGCTCGACGAGTTCGACGCCCGCACCAAGGGCACCGTCCCGTGGCACTACGTGCCGGGCAACCACGAGGTGATGGGCCCCGGGAACACCTCCAACTTCAAGGCCGCCTTCGGTGACACCACGTCGGTCTTCGACGTCGAGGGCACCCGCTTCATCACCCTGGACTCCTCCAGCGGCACCCTGCGCGGCGGCGGCTTCGCCCAGCTCCAGACGCTGCACGACCAGCTCCGCGACGCGGCCGCCGACCGTTCCGTCAGCGGTGTCGTGGTGTTCGAGCACCACCCGGCCGAGGACCCGCTGCCGGACAAGGCCAGCCAGCTCGGTGACCGCAAGGAGGCCGCCCTGGTCGAGCAGTGGCTCGCCGACTTCCGGGCCGAGGGCCACAAGTCCGCCGCGTTCGTCGCCGGCCACGTCGGCGCCTTCTCCGCGACGCGGATCGACGGCGTCCCGTACCTGGTGAACGGCAACTCCGGCAAGAATCCGGCGAGCACGCCCGACAACGGCGGCTTCACCGGCTGGACGATGCTGGGCATCGACCCGCGCCACGGCCGGGTCACCGACCCCTTCGACGTCCCCTCCGGTGACTCCGGGACCTGGCTGCGCGCCGAGGTGCACGCCCGCACCGACGCGGTGGACATGGTCGCCCCGGCCACGCTCACCGTCGGCGGCGTGGGTCACGCCTCGGCGAACCTCACCCAGGACGGGACCCGTACCGTCCCGGTGGCCTGGCCGGTCGGCGCCGCATGGTCCGGCAGCCGCGTCGACGTGGCCGGCGCCGACGACGGGCACGGGCACCACGACGGGGCGCCCGTCATCGCCTACGACCCGGCCACCTCGACGGTCAAGGGGCTGCGCACCGGCACCGCGGTGCTCCGCGTGACCGTCAACGGCGTGACCACCGAGAGGACGATCACGGTACGCCGCGGCTGAGCGCCGGCACCCGGCCCTTCCGGGCGCGTCCCGTACCGGGGAGCGCCGCCCGGAAGGGCCGTGCCATGTCCGGCGGCGGTACGGGCTGAGCCGATCGGCGGAGCTGTCGCGCGGACGGGCCTGCCGCCGGGACGGGACGGGCAGGCATGGAGCCGGAGGTGCGTGGTCCATGCCCAGCGGTGACGTGCTGCTCCTCGTCGACGAGGACGGCCGGGTGGTCGAGTGGGGACGTCCGGCCGAGGAGCTGTTCGGGTGCGCCGCCGAGGAGGCCGTCGGCCGGTCCCTGGGCGCGCTCCTGCGCGGGATCGCCGCGGACGCCGGACGTCCGCGCGCCGGGTTCCCCGGCGGCGTCGCGGTACGGGTCGAGCCGGTGCTGCGCGGCACCTCGGTGCTGTGGCGCGTGCGCGCCGCGGTGGACACGGCCCTGTCGGAACAGGACGTGGCGATCCTGAAGGCCGTCTTCACCGACTCCCCCATGGAACTGCTCGTCCTCGACCGGCGGTTGCGCGTGATCCGGATGAGCGCCGGCGTCACCGCGGCGGGTGGCGCGCGGGCGGGGAACCCGCTGGGCCGGCACTTCACCGAGGTGTACGACCTCGCCGGCCCCGAGGTGGAGGCGGATGTGGCGCGGCAGGTCCTGGAGAGCGGGGAACCGGTCCTGAACCGGCTCGCCTACGGCCCCGGGTCACCGGACCGGCGCAGGTGCCGCATGCGCTCCGTCTGCTACTTCCGCCTGGAGGACTCCCGGGGCGACGTGCTCGGGCTGGTGGCGTCCGCGGTCGACGTCACCGACCGGGAGAAGGCACGGGGCCGCCTGGACCTTCTGGAACAGGTGCGCGCACAGGTGGGGCACGTGCCCAACGTGGGCCTCGTCTCGCGGGAACTGGTGGACGCGGTCGTGCCCGTCTTCGCCGACACGGCCGTCGTCGAGATGGTCGACGAGGTCGTCCGCGGGGAGGAACCGCCCAAGGTGCCGGTGCACCAGGACGTTCCCCTGCGTCGGGCCGCGTTCCGGGGCCGCCTGTCGGCGTACCCGGTCGGAGAGGTGCGTCCCCTCCCGCCCGGCACCCCGTTCACGGACGCCCTGTCCGACGCCAGGGCCCGCTTGGTGCCGATCGACGATCACACCCCGTGGCTGGCCACCGACCCGGCCCGGACGGACGCCATTCTGGGAGCCGGCGCCCACTCCCTGATCGTGGCCCCGCTGACGCTGCGCGACCAGGCCCTGGGCGTGGTCAGCTTCTACCGCGAACAGGACCGGGAGCCCTTCGACGAGGACGACCTGGCAGTGGCCTCCGCCGTGTGCGCGCACGCCGCCCTCTCCATCGAGAACGCCCGGCAGTACATGCGCGAGTGGATCATCGCCTCGACCCTTCAGCGCCGGTTGCTCCCCGGACAGCCCGCGGGACGGCCCACCGTGGAGGTCGCCCGGCTGCACCAGCCCGGTGTGGAGGGCGGCGGCGCGTGGTCCGACGCGATCCCGCTGCCCGGCGCACGGACCGCGCTGGTCGTCGGGGACGTGGCCGGGCGGGGGATCGTCGCGGCCATCACGATGGGGCTGGTCCGGACGGCCCTCCACACCCTCGCCGCCCTGGACCTGCCCCCGGACGAGCTGCTGGCCCGGCTGAGCGAGACCGCCTCCCGCCTCGCCGCGGCGTCCGCCGCACTGCCGCAACTGGACTTCGAGCCGATCGACATCGGCTGCGCCATCGCGGTGTACGACCCGGTGGAACTCACCTGCACCGTCGCCCGGGCAGGCCTGCCGGAGCCGGTCGTCGTCCTCCCCGACGGCACCTCGGCCACCCTGGCCGTCCCCGCGGGTCCCCTGCTCAGCGGACAGGACAACGCCCCTTTCCCCGCGACCACCGTCGGCCTCCCTCCGGGAAGCACCCTGGCCATGGCGACGACCTCGTTCGCGGAGCGGGTCCTGGCGCCGTCCGCGCCGCTGCGGCCGCTGCTGGACGGCGCGGGCGCCCGGCCCCTGCCGGAGGTGCGCGACGCCATCGGGTCGGCGTCCACCGGCACGGACGCGGGCGAAGAATCGGTGCTGCTGCTCGCCCGTACGCGGGCGCTGCCCGCGGACCGGGTGCTGACCTGCGCGCTGCCGCCCGGCGCCGAGGCGGCACCGATCGCCCGCGCGGCGGCTCGCCGGCAGCTGGCGGCCTGGGGCGTGGCGGAGGAGACGGCGTTCACCACCGAGCTGATCGTCAGCGAGTTCGTCGGCAACGCGGTGCGGTACGGCACTCCACCCCTGCGCCTGCGCCTGGTCCTCGAGCAGATGCTGACCTGCGAGGTCAGCGACACCGGCCCCGGCGCCCCGCACGTGAAGCACGCGCGCACCGTCGACGAGAACGGCCGGGGGCTGTTCATCATCGCGGGCCTCGCCGACCAGTGGGGCGTCCGCTACCGGGCCCAGGGCAAGACGGTGTGGGCCCAGCAGCCGGTCGGACCACCCACGGACGGCCGCTGAGTCCGGCGGACGCCCGTCACCCCTGCCCGGGCCGCGGCTCGTGGTGGTCGAGGGCGGTAGCCACATGGACTTCTACGACGTACCGAAGTACGTCGACCGCGCGGTCTCCGAGGCCGTTCCCTTCTTCCGGGAGCACCTGTCCGGCCCCGGAAGGGGGCGGGACTGAGGCCCCTCCGGACGGTGGCGGGGAATGTTCCCCGGATGGGGGGAGGACTTTGTCCCCTTTTCGCCGAGCTCCCGCCGTGTCACCGTGAAGTCTCGTCGCCCACCGGCGACGCGACGCATGCCGATGGACCTCAGCAGCCGAGGAGCAGGGAAACCCGCCATGTCCAGCACCGGAGACCGTCACGGGGGGACCGCCGACGTCCGCGGGGACGGCGGCTGCGCGGACCAGGACCGGTGGTTCGTGGGCTTCCGCTTCCGCACGCCCCAGGGCTCCGTCGGCCGGCAGTTCTTCGTCGTCGGCGAGGCGGACGACGCCGAGGACGCGGTGGCGATCGCGCTGGCGCGGGCCTCGCTCCCCCGGTCCCGCGCCGCACGTGAGGACGACGCCGAGATCGACGGTGTCGAGGTGCGCCGCCTGCGGTGGGATCCGCTGGGGTGGGTGTACCTCAGCAATCCCTGCGCCTGACGCGGCGCGGGTACGGGGTACGGGTACGGGTCGGCGGCGCCTCCGGCACGACAGGAGGAGGCGCCGCCGAGTGGATGGACGGCGCACCCGTGAACGTCCGTCTCAGCGGGTGCGCCGTCGGCTCGGGGTCAGCCCGCGAGGCCGCGGTTCAGCGCGGCGGTGAGCTTGATGACGCGCTCGGTCTGGATGCGGGCGGCGGTGCGGGTGGTGTCGTTGACGGGGTTGTTGCCCTGGGCGTCCACGTGGGAGGTGCCGTAGGGGTTGCCGTCGACGAACTTGGCGGGGTCGGTGTAACCGGGGGTCACGACGATGCCGCCGAAGTGGTGGATGGAGTTGTACAGGGCGAGGAGGGTCGACTCCTGGCCGCCGTGCGAGGTGGCGGTGGAGACGAAGCCGCTGTAGACCTTGTCGGCCAGCTTGCCCTGCGCCCACAGGCCACCGAGGGTGTCGATGAACTGCTTGAGCTGCGAGGACATGTTGCCGAAGCGGGTGGGGGTGCCGAAGATCACGGCGTCGGCCCACTCGACGTCAGCGGGGGTGGCCACGGGGACGTCGGCGGTGGCGGCGTGGTTGGCGGCCCAGGCGGGGTTGGAGTCGATCGCCGCCTGCGGGGCGAGCTCCGCTGCCTTGAGCAGGCGGACCTCGGCGCCGGCCTTCTCCGCGGTCTCGGCCATCTCCTTCGCGATCTCGGTGATGGTGCCGGTGGAGGAGTAGTAGACGATCGCGAGCTTGATCGACAAGGTGGTTCCTTTCAGGGAGGACCTTCCCCGCGATTCGGGGTTGCGTGGTCCAGGGACACCGCGGCCCGTGAGGGCGGGCCGCGCTTCACTGGTTGAAGAATAAACAACATTGGGGCACCCCTGTCCACCGGCCACCGTGCGACGAATGTCACGCCGGCCGGTCCCCCAGTCCGCGAACGCCCGCCCCGCGAACGCCCGCCATGCTCCGCGCGGTACGGGCGAAGGCGGCGACCTCCGGGCGCCCGGCCTGCCGGGGCCAGGCCAGCGCCAGCGTCGTCGCGGGCAGGTCCACGACCGCGACCGCGACCACGTCCCGGGTCAGACGGTCCGCGGCGGCCGAGCCGACGACGGTGACCAGCCGGCCCAGCGCCACCCGGTCGACGATCTCGTCGAGACCCACCGGCGGGCACTCCTCCCGGAAGGCGGGATCCTCGCGCAGCTCGGCGGTGGTCACCTCACCGCGGGCGGCGAGCCGGTGCCCGCGCGGCAGCAGCACGACGGGCAGTTCCTCCGCCACGTCGGCCGTCCCGAGGCCGGTCAGGTCGTCGCTGCCGACGCACAGCAGCGCGACGTCGGCCGTGCCGTCGCGCAGGGCGCCGACCCGGTCGTAGGTGAAGACGAGCTCCGGGGCGGCGCCCTTGTACGACCTGACCAGCTCCGCCAGCAGGCCCGAACCCGTACCGGGCCGTACCGCCAGGGTGAGCCGGGCCGGTGCGGCCGCCCTCCGGGCGCGCTCCACGGCCCCGTCCAGCTCCCGCAGCAGCCGCCGGCACTCGTCCAGGAGGACCTCGCCCGCGGGGGTCAGCGCGACGCGGCGGCTGGTCCGCTCCAGCAGCCGGACCCCCATGCGGCGCTCCAGGCGTGCGATCGCCCGCGACAGTGGCGGCTGCGCGATGCCAAGACGCTCCGCCGCGCGGCTGAAGTGCAGCTCCTCGGCCACGGCCACGAAGTACTCCAGCTCACGAGTCTCCAGGCGATCCATACCTCCAGAGTATCGCCGCATGTCAGAAGCGTCATGGCTCCCCCGCGCGGCCCCTGGTCCACTGGGACGGAACGCACGCCCGACGGCTCGGGGGGCCGCTCCGGTGCCCGAGTCGCGGGAAGAGAAGAAAGGGAGCCATCACACATGAGCAGCGAGGAGCGCACGGAGCGCGATGTCCGGGAGGTCCGGGAGGTCCTGGCCCGCTACGTCCGCGCCACGGACCGACGGGACGGCAAGGGCCAGGGAGCCCTGTTCACCGACGACGCCGTCGTGCAGATCTACGCCAGGACCGGTACCGCCGGCCACGAACCCGTCGGCGAGCCCCTCATCGGCGGGGCGGCCGTGGCCTACGCGGTCGAGCACTACATGGCGCCGCACCCGGAGGGTGGTGCCGGCCACCACGTGACCGCCGACCACCTCGTCGAGGTCGACGGCGACCGCGCCCACATGAACGCCCAGTTCGTCGTCTTCCGGACGCGCGCAGCCGCGCCACCCGCCGGCGGGTGGCCCGCGGGCGCCTTCGGCGCACAGGGCACGGTGGAACCGGTCGAGTCCGGCTACTACGACACCGCCCTGCACCGGGTGGACGGCGTGTGGAAGATCGTCCACCACCGCGTCCTGATGGACATGCCGATCGCCCTCCCGGGGGCGTGATGCGGGCCGTGGTCTACCGCCGCTACGGCGGCCCCGAGGTGCTGGAGCTCACCGAACTCCCCACGCCCAGGGCCCATGTCGACTCGGTGCTGGTCCGGGTGCGCGCGGCGGCGCTCAACCCCGCCGACCTGGCACTCCAGGCGGGAGCGCTCGACTCCGCCGTCGACACGTACTTCCCCGTCGTCCCGGGCTGGGACATCGCGGGCGTGGTGGAGCACGCCGGGCCCGCCGCCCCGGAGTTCGCCCCGGGCGACGAGGTCATCGGGTACATCCGCGGCGACGTGCAGCGCGCGCACGGCGGACTGGCCGAGCTGGTCGCCGCCGACGTGCGCACCCTGGTGCACAAGCCCGAAGGGATGGGCTTCGCCGAGGCCGCCGGACTGCCGCTCGCGGGGCTCACCGCCCATCAGGCGGTGGTGCGCGCGCTGGACGTCCGGCCGGGCGAGACCCTGCTCGTGCACGGCGCGGGCGGCGGCGTCGGCTCCCTCGCGGTCCAGATCGCGCTGGCCCGGGGCGCCCGGGTCATCGGCACCGCCTCCCCCGCCGACCAGGGTCACCTGCGCTCACTCGGGGCGGAACCCGTCGCCTACGGACAGGGGGCCGCCGCACGGGTACGGGAACTGGCACCGCGCGGAGCCGACGCGGTGCTCGACACCGCCGGTGGCGGCACCCTCGCCGCGACGGCGGACGCCGCCCGTACGGGGGCCCGGGTGGCCTCCGTCGCGGAGACCGGGCTGCCGGGGGTCGTACCGGTCTTCTGCCGCCTCGACCGGGCGGACCTCGCCGCGCTGGTGGTGCTCGCCGAGGCCGGGAGGCTGTCCGTGCGGGTCGCCGCCTCCTACCCGCTGGAACGCGCGGCCGACGCCCAGCGCCTGCTGGCCGCGGGCGGCTCCCGGGGCAAGGTGGTCGTCGACGTCACCTGACCCACGGCTTTGAAGTTGCCGCCTGTTCTTGGTTCGATCTCGTCGGCGACGTGGACGGCAGGAATGGATGCTCTCGTGGAGAATGACGCACCGCTCGCGTGGGTCGGGGTGGACACGGTGGCGGAGCGGGCCTACCGCCTCCTGCTGTCCCGCGACAGCACGACCGTCGACGACGTGGTCGCCGCCGTCGGCGTCACGCCGGACGAGGGGCTGGCGGTCCTCGAGCAGCTCCACCACGCGGGGCTGATGAGCCGCCGCTCCTCGGGCGAGTTCTTCACGGTGGACCCCCGGCACGCGCTGCGCGCGCTCGTCGAGTCGCGCGAGCGCCAGCTGGCCGCGGTGCGCGAGGCGGCCGGCCCGCTCGGGGTGCTCTTCGACGCGGCCAGGAGGGCCAGGGACGGCGGTCCCGGCACCGCCGTGATCAGCGGCCTGGAGGCCGTCGGGGACCGCTACTACCGGCTCAAGCAGACCGCGCGGACCGAGCTGTGCGCCCTGGACCGCCCGCCGTTCCTGCTCGCCCCGAACGAGCCGCTCGACGAGGCGGCGGTACGGCGGGGCGTGCGGGTGCGGGCGGTCTACGCCGCCGCCAGCTTCGAGGCCGACGGCGGGTGGCAGGAGCTGGGCAGCCTCGTGTCGCGCGGGGAGGAGGCCAGGGTCGTGCCGGCGCTGCCGATCAAGCTGGCGATGGCCGACCGGTCGGCAGCGATGGTGTCGCTGAGCCTGTCGGTCGGGAGCGCCGAGTACCTGTACACCGAATCGCCGCCCTTGCTGGAGGCCTTGGGTGAATTCTTCGAGAAGTACTGGGCCGCCGCCTCCCCGTTGACCGGTGAGCCGGGATCCGGCACCCTGCCGACGGCGGGCCCGGGGGATCCGGCGGACGCAGCGGACGGGTCCCGCACGCCGACCGACGAGGAACGGAACCTGCTCGCGCTCTTCGCGGCCGGCGTCAAGGACGAGGCGATCGCCCGCCAGCTGGGCATGTCGCCCCGGACGCTGCGCCGCAGGATCCAGGACCTGTTCACCGAACTCGGCGCCACCAACCGGTTCGGCGCGGGCGTCGCCGCGGCCCGCCGCAACTGGATCTGACCGGAAGGCGGTGGCCCCTTCTGGCCACTGGCCGGTTTCGGCAGCGCAGGACGTTGGTCACCAAAGGATCACCCGGCTAGAACTTGTGTGCGCCCGAACGGCGTTCCATCCGGCCGGGCTGTCCGGCCACCCCCTGATGAAGGAGCTTTGGTGGCACCACCTGCCCATCCGCCTGCGCGCCGGTCGGCGATACCGCGGTCACTCGCGGCCCTCGTCGCCGGCGTCAGCCTGACGGTCCTCACCGCGGCCGCCCCGGCACCGGCCGTCGCGGCCCCGGTCCCCACGCCACCCGCCGGCCCGGCGCCGTTCGCCGCGCACGACCCGGGAAACGGCGAACCGCCGTCCGCCGGGCGGTACATCGTCACCCTGCGCGAGCCGGCCGCGGCGACGTACACCGGCGGCGTGGCCGGCAAAGCCCGCACGGCCCCCCGCGAGGGCGAAGGCCTGAAGGCCGGCTCCGCCCCCGTCCGCGCCTACCGCACCTACCTGCGCGAGCGTCAGGACGACGCGGCCAAGACGGTCGGCGCCCGCGTGATCTCCTCGTACTCCGCCGCGCTCAACGGCTTCACGGCCGAGCTCCAGCCGCGGCAGGTCGAGGCGTTGCGCGCCGACCCCACGGTGGTGTCGGTCGTCAAGGACGACCTGCGCAAGCCGCTGGCCGCCGTCAACTCGACGGACTACCTGGGCCTCAGCGGGAAGAGCGGGGTGTGGGCCGCCAACGGCGGCGTCGCAGGTGCCGGCAAGGGCGTGGTCGTCGGTGTCGTCGACACCGGCATCGCCCCGGAGAACCCCTCGTTCGCCGGTGCGCCGCTCGGTACGGCGCCCGGTCAGGAGCCGTACCTGGACGGCTCCGTGGTCACCTTCCGCAAGGCGGACGGCGGGACCTTCACCGGCACCTGCACCGCGGGCGTCCAGTTCACCGCCGCGGACTGCTCCACCAAGCTGGTGTCCGCGCGCTACTTCGTCGACAACTTCGGCGCCACCCACATCGGCGGCCCCTCGGTCGGCGAGTACCTGTCGCCGCGGGACGGCGAGGCGCACGGTTCGCACACCGCCAGCACGGCGGCGGGTGCCAACGGCGTCGCCGCCGACCTCGGCGGCGTGCCGATGGGCCCGGTCTCCGGTGTCGCGCCGGCCGCCAAGGTGGCGGCGTACAAGGCCTGCTGGAGCGGCCCCGACGCGAAGGACACCACGGACGACGGCTGCGCCACCGGTGACCTGCTGGCCGCGATCGACGCGGCCGTCGCCGACAACGTCGACGTGATCAACTACTCCATCGGCTCGGCCGGCGGCGCCCTCACCACCGACTCGGTCGTGGACGAGGCGTTCCGCAACGCCGCTGCGAGCGGCATCTTCGTCGCCACCGCCGGCGGCAACTCCGGCCCCGGCGACAGCACCGTCGACAACGCCTCGCCGTGGATCACCACCGCGGCGGCGAGCACCATGCCGACCCGCGAGGCCACGGTGGAGCTCGGCGACGGCCAGAACGTGCTCGGCGCGTCCGTCTCGCTCCCGGCGGACGGCCGCAAGGTGACTGGCCCGCTGGTCGCCGCCTCGGGCGCCGGGACCGCGATCTCCGTCCGGCCGCAGCTGTGCGGTCCCGACAGCCTGGACGGCGCCAAGGTCAAGGGCGCGATCGTGCTGTGCGAGCGCGGCACGTACGACCGGGCGGCCAAGTCGGCCGAGGTGAAGCGTGCGGGCGGCATCGGGATGGTCCTGGTGAACCCCTCGCCGGACTCGACGGACCTCGACACCCACGCCGTCCCGACGATCGCCGTCGACGCGGACGGCTACGACGCGCTGGTCTCGTACGCCGCCACCGACGCGCCCACGGCGACCCTGGTGGACGGCAACCCGCACCGGCTGGCGTCGGCGGCGGTCCCGCAGATCGCCGGGTTCTCCTCGCGCGGCCCGGTCCAGGCCGACGGCGGCGACCTGATCAAGCCCGACCTGGCGGCACCGGGTGTGGCCGTCCTCGCCGACGGCGCCAACGCCGCCGGTGGGCGGCCGAGCTTCACCTTCATGTCGGGCACCTCGATGGCGTCCCCGCACGTGGCCGGTCTCGGCGCGCTCTACCTCGGCCTGCACCCGCAGGCGACCCCGGCCGAGATCAAGTCCGCGCTGATGACCACCACCCGGCCCACCGTGACGGGCGCGGGGGATGCGTCGGAGGACGTCTTCGCCCAGGGCAACGGCCAGGTGGACGCGACCCGTTACCTGCACCCCGGGCTGCTGTACCTGAACGGTCCCGACGACTGGGCGCGGTACGTCGCCGCCGTCAAGGGCGACCGCACGGCGCCCGCCCCGTCCGACCTCAACCTGGCGTCGATCGGCGTCGGTTCGCTGGCGGGCCGGCAGACCGTGACCCGCACCGTGACGTCGACGGGGGCCGGCACCTTCACCGCCGACCCCGTGCGGATCCCGGGCGTGGACACCGTCGTCGAGCCACGGTCCCTGACCTTCACCGGGGCGGGGCAGTCCAGGACGTTCAAGGTGACGTTCACCCGGACCACCGCGCCGCTGGGCGAGTACGCCACGGGGTACCTCACCTGGCGCGCCGGTGAGCAGAGCGTGCGCAGCGCGCTCGCCGTACGACCGGTGACCCTGGTGGCGCCCACGGCGGTCGCCGCTTCGGGCGGCACCGGCCGGACCACCGTGACCCTCAAGGGCGGCGAGGACCGCGACGTGCCGCTGGACCTCACCGGGCTCTCCCGCGGCCTGCGGGTCCAGGACTCAGGAACGGTCGGCGGACCCGCGCGGACCCACGTCGTGGAGGTGCCGGCCGGGACGGAGCACGCCCGCTTCGCCCTCGACGCGGCCGACGACTCGGCCGACCTGGACCTGTCGGTGTACCGGCTCAACGAGTACGGCGACACGTCGCTGGTCGACCGGGCGGCCACCGAGTCCGCCGACGAACAGCTCGACCTGGAGGACCCCGAGCCCGGTCTGTACGAGGTCGAGGTGGACTTCTTCGCCGGGTCCGGACCGCTCGACTTCACGGTGACCAGCTTCGCCCTGGGCGACGAGGGCGCGGAGGGCTCGTTCACCGCGCAGCCCGCCACGGCGGCCCTGCACGCGGGCGGCACCACCCCGGTCACCCTGTCCTGGAAGGGCCTGCGGGCCGGAGCGGTGTACCTCGGCCGCGTCACGTACGGGGACACCGGACGGACCACGTACGTGACCGTCACCGGTGACCCGCGTACCGGCCCGCCCGGTGGTTCCCCCGGCGCCCGGCCCACGGTCGCCGTCAAGCCCGCCTACGCCGTGCCGGGCCAGTCCGCCGTCGTCGTGGCGAAGGACCTGACCCCGGCCGTCGACTTCCAGATCCGGGTGAAGGGCAGCGGCCGGGTCCTGGCGACCGGACGCACCACCGACGACGGCGGCGTGGGCCGTCTCGTCACCCTCCCGGCCGACATCGCCACCGGGAAGCAGACCCTGGAGGTCAGGTACGGCGGCCGGAGCGCGGGCGGCTCCTTCACCGTCGCCAAGCTGGTCCTGGGCGACGCCGAGCACTCCGACGCCCACGCCTTCGACGGCAACCCGCTGGCCGCGATGACCACGGCCGTCAAGGGCAAGGGCACGGTGCGCATCACCGTCCGCGGCGCCTCCGGCACCTACCTGGACCGGACGCTCGCCGTCGACGCGGGCGAACTGCCCTGGTACGCCTGGAAGTCCGACCCGGTCGAGACCAGGCCGGGGAAGCTCACCGCCACCCTCGCCGTGGTTGAAGGCCACGGCCGCACCGGGCAGACCAAGTCGGTGACCTGGACGCCCACCGCCGTCAAGGCGAGCACCGCGTCCATCACCGAGGACCGCGCCACGGCGCACACCGCGCAGGTGAGCTACACCAACAATTCGGAGGTGCCGGTCTTCCCGACGCTGCGCTACAAGCTGACCAACGGCGACCTGGTCCTCGCCACGCTGCAGACCGATCCCGAGGACACGTTCACCCGCTCCTACGACACGACCGGGGTGGACCGCCTCGACCTCGTGCTCGACGGGACGACCGTGGCCACGTACCGGAACAAGGACCGTGCCGGGCGCACCGGCCGGCCCGCGATGGTGGAGCCGTTCTACGCGACCTTCCGGCGCGGCACCCCGGCGAAGCACCACGGCGGCCCCGCGCCGCTGAGGATGACGGTGACCAACCGTCCCGCGGCGTACAGCGGGGGATTCGCCCTGACCGTCGGCGAGGGCCCGGAGATCTACGCGGGCAGCTCGCTCCTCCTCGACGAGCGCATCCCCACCACGCGCAGCCCGCAGGAGGGGGCGCCGATCTCCCGGACCGTCACGGTGCCCGCCGGGCGGCCGCTGTGGGCCACCGCGTACTACGAGATCCAGGGCCCGATCTTCCAGGCCCTGGCGGTGCGGCGGATCCTCGTGCCGCCGGTGGACGGGGACGACCTCGAACCGGTGCACGGCTCCGGGTCCCGGTCGCCGTTCGTGGTCGACACCATGCCCCGGGAGGCGGCCGCCGGTTCCACGGCGTCGGTCACCGCGGCCGGCCTGTCGTCGCGTGAACGGTTCACCGTGCGGCTCGACGGCCGGGTCGTCGGCTCCGGCCGCGCGACGGCCGCGGGCTTCGCCCACGCGTTCGTCACGGTCCCGCACGGTCACGGACGGACGCTGACGGTACGGGTGACCGGAACCGGTGCGGGCCGTTCGGGCGAGACCGTGCTCGGCGTCTCCGGCTGACCGGTGGGCCCGGCCGGCGTGCCCGCCCCAGGGGGTACGCCGGCCGGGCCGCGGTCATCACCGGATGCGTTCCCGCCGACCGGATCACCGGTACGGCCATGCCCGGGGACACCGGAACACGGGGCGCGCGGTCCCGGCGAGCGGGAGCCGGCACCCCGACAGCGCCGCACCGCCCAGGCGCGGGTGGGCGCCGTCCGGAACAAGGCCGACCACGTCATCATGTGGGCCGGCACGTCCGGTGCCGTCACCCTGCCCGCGCCCCTGGACGCCCGCTCCACCGCCACCCACGCGCCGCGCGTCGGCCTCGGCACCTTCCTCTCCGGCAGCGTGCTGGCGCCGATGGGGCGTTCGGCCCGGGACTCGCCCCTCGGCGACGGCATGACGGCCGGAACCCGCGCCACGGTGCCCGCGGCCTCGGTCCGCTCGTCGGGGTCACGGAAGTGCCCGGTGTGACCCCGGCGAGACACGATCTCCCCGTCCGCGCGCGCCCGGGCCCGCCGGTGACCCGGCGCGCGATCGCCTCCCGTTCACGAGCACCGGGAGGACGTGCCCTCAGGCCCGCGGCTCGGCCGGTTCCCCTTCCGGTGGTCGCAGAGCGCCCCGGTTGGCGAGCCGGAAGAGGAGCGCGATGGAGGGGAAGATGAGGAGTCCGGCCACGACGGCGACGCCGATCGTCACCGCCAGCGTGGCCTGCGGGGCCGCGGCCTCGCCGATCTCCAGATGGGTGCCGAGGAGGTACGGGTACTGGGCGACGCCCCACCCGAGCACGACCAGGGCGACCGCGGCCGCGGCGAGCCCGCGCAGGAACCTCGTCCGCTCACGCCACACCATGACCATGGTCGCAACCCCGCAGAGCGCCGCCAGCAGCACCAGCGGCAGGGCGCCGTGGCTGAGGCGGCGGAACAGGTGCGGCGAGTCCTGCCGCAGGACGAAGACGCCGGCGATGCTGACGGCCCCGGTCAGCACGGCGGCGCACAGGGCCCTGCTGCGGAAGTGCCGCTGCAGGGTGTGGTCACGCTGCTGACGGGCCGCCACGTACAGGTAGGCGGCGGCGAGGTAGGCGCAGACGAGGACGGCCAGCACGCCGCCGAGCACCGAGGTGGGGTTCAGCCAGCTCGTGACGGCGTTCCCGTTGCCCGCCGAGGGCACGCGCCCGGAGGCGATGCCCCCGGCGATCGACCCGAAGCAGTACGGGGTCAGGACGGACGACGCGGCGAAGGCGACCCCGTACACCCGCTGCTCGGGGGTGCGCAGTGAGGCCTTGCGGAAGGCGAAGCCGGCGCCGCGCAGCACGATGCCCAGGACGGCGATGCCCAGCGGGACGTAGAGGGTCGTGGTGATGGCGGTGAACGCGGCCGGGAACCCCGACCAGAGGAAGACCAGGCAGTAGACGAGCCAGGTGTGGTTGGCCTCCCACACCGGGCCGACGGAGGTGTCGATCAGGTGCCTGGGGCGCCGGCCCCGCTCGGCCCCGCCCGCCGTCAGGTCCCAGAAACCGGCGCCGAAGTCCGCGCCGCCGAAGAGGCAGTACGCGATGACGCCGAGGAAGAGGAAGGCCGCGACGGCTTCCGGCATCACTCCTCCGTCCCGGCTCGCGCGCCGACGGGTTCCGGACCGCTGCGCGGACCGTAGGGGACGTCCACGCTGTCGTCGTCCCCGGCCTGCCAGCGCCGTTTCATCGACAGCAGCACCGTCACCGCGCCGGCGCCCACGGCCGCGTAGATGACGACGACCGACCCGAAGAACGGCCACAGGTTGCCCTGGGTGGTCACCGCGTCGCGGGTGAGGAGGTGGCCGACGACGGTCCACGGCTGGCGGCCCAACTCCGTGACCATCCATCCGGTCTCCAGGCAGGCCACGGCGGCGAGCCCGCTGACCGCGCAGCAGCGCAGGAACCACCGCTGCCGTTCAAGGGAGCGCCGCCGCCACCACAGCCAGAGGAACCACACGACGAGGGCCAGCAGGGCGAAGGACAGCCCGACCATGACGTCGAAGGCGAGGTGGACGGTGCTGACGATCCGGTCCGAGGGGCGTACGTCCGCGGGGATCGCTTCGAGCCCCTTGATCTCGGTGGACGGGTGGAATCCGGCCAGCAGGGAGGCCATGTCCGGTACGGGGAGCCCGTACCGGACCTCGCCGTCGACCAGTACCCCGCCGAGCGTCTCCGGGACGTGCGTGCCGGTCCGCGGCAGCAGCTCGACCGCGGCGAACTTGGCGGGCTCGGCCTGGTACACGTACCGGGCGATGGTGTCGCCCACCACGACCTGCAGGGGCAGCGCGACGGCGGCGGTGACGAAGCCGATGAGGAACCCGGTGCGGTGGTAGCGGGACGTACGGCCCCGCAGCATGCCCACCGCGTAGACGCTCGCCACCGCGAAACCGGCGACGATGTACGCGGCGAGCAGCATGTGGAGGAACTCCCACCGGAACGCCCCATTGAAGAAGACCTCCGCCGGCCGGACGGCCACGGTCTTCCCGTCGCGCATCGTGAAGCCGCCGGGCTGGTTCATCCAGCTGTTGGCCGCGATGACGGCGGCCGCGCCCCCGATGCTGGAGAGCGCCACCGGTACGCCCGTCCAGAAGTGCGCCCACGGCGACAGCCGGTCCCAGCCGTAGATGTAGAGGGACACGAAGATCGCCTCGAGGAAGAAGAACAGCCCCTCGATGGCGAACGGGAACCCGAAGGCCGGGCCGTACCCGCGCATCAGGCCCGGCCAGAGGATGCCGAGCTCGAAGGAGAGGACGGTGCCCGTGATCGCCCCCACAGCGAAGAGCACCGCGGCCACCTTCGACCAGCGCCGCGCCAGCAGTATGGCGTCGGCGTCCCCGCGGCGCAGACCGCGGTGGTTCGCGATGAGCATCAGCGTGGTGAGGGCGACACCGAACGGCACCAGGATGATGTGGAAGCCCAGGGTGAAGGCCATCTGCTGACGGGCCGGCAGCAACTGCGCCGGATCACCCGCCGACCCGAGGCCCTGCGCCAGCTCCTGCCAGGCCCCCGTCATCGCCCGCACCGCCGGTCAGCAGGGGGCTTCCGGCCTGGGCCCCCCGTGCACGCCACCGCCATCACATCGACCACGACCCTTTCGTGACAGGACGCTCACCCTAGGTCACGACGATCGGTATGGGCGGGAATGCGCACTGCGGGCGGGGGCCGATGACCCATTCGGTGGGCGCGGTCCGGCCGGTCCCCCGGCGCGGCGCCCGGCGGTCAGCGGGTACGGGCGGGCGGGGGCAGCTCCCCCGAGCCACGGGGGACGAGCCGGGTCTCGACCAGGAGGGTACGGGCCCGGGTGCGGTCGCCGTCGAGGCGTTCGAGGGCGGTGGAGCCCGCCAACTCGCCCATGGTGACCGGATTCTGGGCCACGACGGTGAGGGCGGGTTCGAGGATGGCGGCCATGGGGACGTCGTCGAAGGCGACCACCGCGACGTCCTTGCGCCCGCCGCGGGAGAGCTCGGTCATGACCCCGATCGTCATGACGTTGTTGCCCGACAGCAGCGCGGTCGGCGGGTCGGGCAGGGCGAGCAGCCGGGCCGTCGCCTCGGCGGCGCCGGCCGGGTCGTGCGCGTCGGCGACGAGGGCACGGTCGTGGGGCAGCCCCGCCTCGGCGAGCGCGGCGCGGTAGCCGGCGAGCCGCTCGCGACGGGTGTACAGCCGGGCCGGGAGGTCGCCGATGAACCCGATCCTGCGGTGCCCGCCGGCGATCAGGTGGGCGACGCCCTCCTGCGTCCCGGCCCGGTTGGAGCTGACCACGGTGTCGGCGGTCAGGCCGTTGCCGGGCCGGTCGAGGAAGACCACCGGCAGCCCGGCGGCCCGGTGGGACTTGAGGTGGGCGTGGTCGGCGCCCACCGCGGGCGCGACCATGAGCACGCTGACCCGGCGGGCCAGGAAGGTGCCGATCAGCGCGTGCTCCCGCTCCGGGTCGTCGTCCGACGAGCCCATCAGCAGCGTCAGTCCGTGCCCGTGCACGGCATCCTCGATGCCGCCGGCGACGGCGCCGAAGAACGGGTTGCCCAGGTCCGGCACCACCAGGCCCACGGTGGTGTCGGGGCCGCCCACCCGCATGCTCCTGGCCATGAGGTTGGGCTGGAAGCCGAGCTTCGCCACGGCTTCCAGCACCCGCCTCCTGGTCTCCGCGGAGCTGGGACCGTCCTCGTTCAGCACCCGGGAGACCGTCTTGGCACTGACACCCACCTCGCGGGCCACGTCGGCGAGGGTCGGTCTGCGGGTCGCTGTCATGGACCACCTTTTCTCCGGATGTCGGCCCCGCGGATGCCGGGGTCCGTCGGTCAGCTCCCCCCGACCCCTGCGGCCGAGGCTGCGTCACTGTCCGCCACGACCGTACCGCCGTCCGGTCGCACGCCGAGCGCGCCGGTCATGATGGCCACCACCTCGGCCATCGAGTAGTCCGACGGCTTGATGACGGCCTCCCGCCTGCCCAGCCGGTGGACGTGGACGCGGTCGGCGATCTCGAAGACGTGGGGCATGTTGTGGCTGATGAGGATCACCGGGATGCCCTTGTCCCGTACCCGGCGGATGAGGTCGAGGACCTGTCCGGACTCCTTGACGCCGAGGGCGGCGGTCGGCTCGTCCATCACCACGACGCTGCGCGCCCAGGCGGCCGCGCGCGCCACGGCGACGGCTTGGCGCTGGCCGCCCGAGAGCGTCTCCACCGGCTGCGTGATCGAGCCGACGCCGACCTTGAGCGCGGCCATGTGGTCGGCGGCCTGACGGCGCATCGCCTTCTTGTCCAGCAGGCGGAGCACCGAGCCGAGCACGCCGGGGCGGCGGATCTCGCGGCCCAGGAACATGTTGGACGCGATGTCCATGGACGCCGCGACGGCGAGGTCCTGGTACACCGTCTCGATGCCGTGCGCCCGCGCGTCCTGCGGCCCGGCGAACCTGATGGGCCTGCCGTGCAGCCGGATCTCGCCGGCGTCCGGGACGAGCGCGCCGGTGAGCGCCTTGATCAGGCTGGTCTTGCCGGCGCCGTTGTCGCCGATGACGGCCAGCACCTCGCCGGGCATGAGGTCGAAGTCCGCGTGGTCGATGGCGGTGACGTGCCCGTAGCGCTTGACCAGCCCGCGCGCGCTGAGCACGGGTTCGGGCCCGGTGGCGGGCGCCGGGGCCATTGGTGCGGGGGACGCCGGGTCCTGGGGGGCCGGGTCCTGGGGGCCGGAGCCGGTCATCGGGTCCCCTTTCGCGAGAGCTGGTCGACGGTCACCGCGAGGATCACCAGCACGCCGGTGACCAGCGTCTGGTACACGGAGGAGACGCCCATCAGCTGCAGGCCGTTGCGGAAGACGCCGACGATGAGCACACCGACGAACGTGCCGAGGACGGTGCCGCGGCCGCCGAACAGGCTCGTGCCGCCGAGGACGACGGCGGTGATGCTGTCGAGGTTGTCGGTCTGCCCCGCCTGGGGGTCGCCGACCCCGGTCCGCGACACCAGCAGCAGGGCGGCGATGCCGTAGACCAGTCCGGCCACCGTGTAGACGCCGACGGTGAGCCGGGAGACCCGGATGCCGCTGAGCCGTGCGCTCTCCGCGCTGTTGCCGAGGGCGTAGACGTGGCGGCCCCAGGCGGTGCTGCTCAGCGCGTAGGCGAAGCCCAGGAAGAGGGCGATCGTGACCAGCGACCCGTAGGTGACGTCGGTCCTGCCGAGCGGGAAGGTGCGGCCCAGCGCGGTGAGCGGTTCCGGGAGGCCGGTGACGGTCTGTTCGTCGGAGTAGATGTGGGTGAGGGCGAAGGCGACGTTGAGCATGCCCAGGGTCACGATGAACGGGGGCAGCGGAACCGTCCGCACCAGCAGCCCGTTGACCAGCCCGAACGCTCCGCAGACCAGGATGCCGAGGGCGATGGCGAGCAGCGGCGGCAGCGGCCCCTGGACGGCGAGTTTGGCGATGAGGATGCCGCCGAAGGCCATGACCGCCCCGCACGACAGGTCGATGCCGGCGGTAAGGATGATCAGCGTCTGGCCGATGGCGAGCGTGCCGACCACCATGACCTGCTGGAGGATCAGCGAGAAGTTGCCGCCGGAGAGGAACTGGTCGGTGGCCAGGGAGAAGAACACCGAGGCGAGGACGAGGGCCGCGAACGGTCCCGCGGCGGGCGCCGTGAGGAACCGGCGCAGCGCGGCCGGTTCCCTGCCCACGGCGGGGAGCGAGGTGGATGCGGTCACCGGGCTCAGCCCCAGCAGTTCTGCAGGCCGAAGCCGGTGTCCTTGGACTCCGCGCCCGTCTGCGCCTTGTCGGTGATCAGGGTGACGCCGGTGTCGGTGTAGCCGCTGGTCTTCTTGCCGTCCTTGGCGAACGCCGCCACCGCCTTGACCCCGTCGGCGGCCATCTTCAGGGGGTACTGCTGGGAGGTCGCGGCGATCTTGCCGTCCTTGACCGCCTGCACGCCGGTGCAGCCGCCGTCGATGGCGACGATCGTGACGTCCTTCTCGCGGCCCTTGGCCTTGATGGCGGTGTACGCGCCGAGCGCCGCCGGCTCGTTGATCGCGTAGACCAGGTTGATGTCGGGTGCCTTCTGCAGGCAGGTCTCCATGGCGGTCTGGCCCTTGGCCTGGTCGCCGCCGGTGTCCTGGGAGCAGACGATCGACGGGTCGGAGGCACCGACCCCGAACCCCTTGATGAAGCCCTCGTGGCGCTGCACGCCGACCGACACGCCGGGGGCGAGGTCCAGCGTGGCGATCTTCGGCGTCTTGCCGGCCATCGCGGCCTTGGCGTACGCGCCGATCAGCTCGCCTGCCTTCACGTTGTCGGTGGCGAACAGCGCGTCGGCGGCGTCCTGCGGCTCCGGAGGGGTGTCCAGGGCGATGACGAGCACGCCCTTGGCACGCGCCTTCGCGATCGCGGGGACGATGGCCTTGGAGTCATTGGGGGTGATGAGCACGCCCTTGACGCCGGCGGCGACCATGTTCTCCAGCGCCGTGACCTGACTGGCGTTGTCGCCGTCGAACTTGCCCGCCGCGGTGGTCAGTTCGACGTTCTCGCTCTTGGCGGCCTGCTCTGCGCCCTGCTTCATCTTGACGAAGTAGGGATTGGTGTCGGTCTTGGTGATCAGGCCGACCTTCACCTTGCCCCCGGACGGGGAGCCGCCGCCGGAACCGGAACCGCACGCGGCCAGTGACAGGGCGAGGCCGGCGGCACCGATGACGAGGACCGGACGGGCTCTACGGGACATCTGCGACTCCTACGGGAAGCAGTGAGCGGGGAAAGCCGTATGGCGCTGCGTTCGGCGAAGGATCTCGCCAGGAGAATGCCAACGTTGACACATGTCATCGTTGACACCGCATGCGGAGGATGATGGACTCCCGCTCCGGCAACGTCAATGCCTTTGCCGAGGAAGCCCGTTGGCAGCACGTGGCGCCCGCCCCCGACACCCCGCCCGGGCCACCGCCGGGGCCGGCCCACGTCCCCGCTCCCACCTGGAGGAACCACCCCATGCAGCCGCGTCAGGTCACCGTGCTCGGAGAGTGCGTCGCCGATGTCTTCCCCGCACCCGGGCACGGGGCGGCCCCGTCCGGTGCGCACGGCCGCTCCCCGGACGGGTCGCATGAGCTGCGGCTGCGCGTCCTGCCGGGCGGCGGTCCGGCCAACACCGCCGTGGGCCTGGCCCGTCTCGGCACGCCGACCCGGCTGCTGGCACGGCTGTCCGGGGACGTCTTCGGCCGCCTGTTCCGCACCCATCTGCTGGCATCGGGTGTCGACCTGTCGGCGGCCGCGGACGCTCCCGAACCCAGCACGCTGGCGGTCGCCGACGTCGACGGCGACGGGCAGGCCGCGTACTCCTTCCACGCCGAGGGCACCGCGGACTGGCAGTGGACGCGCGAGGAGCTGAGCCGGGCCGCACTCGGCGATGCGGCCTGCGTCCACTCCGGTTCGCTCGCCCTGGTCAGACGACCGGGCGCCGTCCTCGTGGAGGAGGTGCTGGCCGGGGCACGGCAGCACGCGACGGTCAGCATCGACCCCAACGTCCGGCCCGCCCTGGTCGATCCGCGGGTCTACCGGGACCGGATCCGGACGTGGTGCGCGACGGCCGACATCCTCCGGCTGAGCGAGGACGACCTCGCCGTGCTGGCCCCGGGCACCACGCCGGAGGCGGCCTGTGACGACTTCCACGCGTCGGGGGCCCGCCTGGTCGTGGTCACCCTCGGGGCGCGGGGCGTCCTCGCCTCGCTCGACGGCCGGCGGGTCTCCGTGCCCGGTGTGCCGGCGCGGGTGGTCGACACCGTCGGTGCCGGGGACTCCTTCACGGCGGGGCTCCTCCACCACCTCGGCGGCCGCGGGCTGCTGGGTGGCCGGCTCGACCGGCTGCGGACCGACGACGTCGTGGCGGCCTGCGCGTACGGGACGCGCGTGGCCGCGCTGACCTGCGCCGTCGCCGGGCCGAACCCGCCGTGGGCCCACCAACTGGAGCCGGATGCTGCCGATCTGACAGGCCGTCCGACCTCATGAGGGGCCGCAGCCGATCCTGCACGGGGCGTTGACGGGCTCCCGGCAGGGGCCCATCATCGGTCATCGATCGGATGTCAGCGATGACATGTGTCAACGATGACATCACCGGCGTGCAGAGAGTGGGTTCACATGCGTCGAAGAGTCGGGGCGCTGCTCGTCGCCCTGATCGCGAGCCTGGCCGCGTTGCTGCCCGGCACCCCCGCGGTCGCCGGGACCGTGGGGGAATACCCGGAGTTCCCGTATCCGGCGACCACCTACAGCGAGCCGTTCCGCGGCCAGTTCCACTTCAGTTCGCAGTCGGGCTGGATGAACGACCCCAACGGCCTGGTGTACGCCAACGGGCTCTACCACTTCTTCTACCAGCACAATCCGCACGGCCTGGCCTGGGACACCATGCACTGGGGCCACGCCACCAGCCCGGATCTGGTGCACTGGACCCAGAAGCCGATCGCGCTCGAACCCGGCGTCCACCCCGGCACGCTCTTCTCGGGCGGCGGCGTCGTGGACAAGGACAACACCTCGGGGCTGAAGACGGGCTCCCTCGACCCGATCGTGGTGTTCTCCAACACCGACGGCGTGAGCGTCTTCTACAGCAACGACGACGGCCGGACCTTCCAGGCCTACGACAAGGGCCGCAAGCAGATCGAGATCCCCGCCGAGAGCCGTGACCCCAAGGTCTTCTGGGACGCGGCACGCCACCGCTGGGCCATGGTCGTCTGGTCCAACGAGGGCGGCAACGGTGTGTCCGTCTACACCTCCCCGAACCTCCTCGACTGGACCTTCGCCAGCCGCTTCAAGGCACCGTGGCTCTTCGAGTGCCCCGACATGTACCCCCTGGCCCTGGACGGCAAGGCCGGGCAACAGCGGTGGGTCCTGACCTCCGCGTCCGGTCAGTACGTCGTCGGCTCCTTCGACGGCACGACCTTCCGCACCGACTGGACCGGCCCGCAGCAGATGGACCTGGGCACCACCTTCGCCGGGGGCACCTTCTACGCCGCCCAGACGTTCACCAACACGCCCGACGGCCGCACCGTGCAGATGGCCTGGCAGGGCGGCAACCGCGGCAGCACCTGGACGGGCAACTCGACCTTCCCCGCCTCCCTCGGCCTGGTCAGCACCCCCGACGGACCGCGGATCACCCGGACACCGGTCGCCGAGCTGGCCTCACTGGGCTCGGAGACCCGCAGCTGGAAGAACCAGACGGTCAACGCGGTCAAGGACGACAACCTCTTCGGGGGCATCAAGGCCGACACGTACGAGATCACCGCCCAGTTCGACGTGAAGGGCGCGACCGCCACGCAGTTCGGCTTCGACCTGCACGCCCGCTCCGACGGGACGGCCGACGGCAGCGTCGTCTACGACACCAAGGCGCAGACCCTGCGGGGCAAGCCGCTCAAGCCGCGGAACGGCAAGGTCACGATGCGGCTGCTGGTGGACCGGGGGCAGTTGGAGACGTTCGCCGACGGCGGGCTCTACTCCCTGTCCGACAACGTCGACTTCGACTCCGCCGCGGACAGCCAGGGTATCCGGCTCTTCGCCGTCGGCGGCAAGGTGAAGCTGGACAGCGCGACCTTCACCCGCCTCAACACCAGCTGGGGCACGGCCCAGTCCACCCTGGAGAGCAACCTCAAGGGCCCGTGGCACGCCGCGGGCGGGGCGTGGACCGACGTCAGCGGCGGCAAGCGCGCCTCGACCGGCGGCGACGGCTTCTACCTAAGCGCCGGCAGCGGCGGTGACGCCGTCTACCAGGGCGACCTCACGCTGGACACCGCGCAGGCCGCGGGCCTGACGTTCCGCGCGAACGCCTCGGGCGCGGGCTACACGGCGAACATCGACAGCAGCGGCGTCCTCAAGCTGTGGCGCCCGGGCCGGGACATCGCGACCTACGCCACCCCGGTCACGAAGGGCCGCACCTACCACCTGAAGGTGCAGACGAACGGCTCCCGCATCCGGGTCTGGCTGGACAACGGCACCGACCCCGTCATCGACGCCACCGACGCCGCCTACACCACCGGCGTGTTCGGGGTGAACGTCTTCAACGGCACGGCGACGGTGCAGAACCTCAACACCGGAACGGCCGGTTTCTCTGCCTTCCCCGCCGGCCGGTGGATCCCGCGGGGCGGGACCTGGACGGTCACACCGTCCGGGCTGAGGGGGAGTTCGTCCCAGGACGGCTTCTACCTCAGCGACCGCACGGGAGGTGACTTCACGTACGAGGGCGACCTGTCCGTCACCAACGGCACGGCGGCCGGGCTCACCTTCCGCGCCCGCGACGACGGCGCCGGCTACACGGCGAACATCGACTCCAGCGGCGTGGTCAAGCTGTGGCGGCCGGGCCGGGACATCGCGACCTACGCCACCCAGATCGTCGAGGGCCGCACCTACCACCTGAAGGTGCGCACGGACGGCTCCCGCATCCGGGTCTGGCTCGGCGGTGGCGCCGACCCCGTCATCGACGCCACCGACGACACCTACGCGGGCGGGTTGTTCGGGGTGAACGGCTTCGCGGCCAACACCCTGGTGCAGAACCTGACCATCGGCTGACCCGCCGGCTGACCCATCGAGGACCGCTCCGGGGCAGGCTTCCGTGCCCGGCCCCGGGCGGTCCTTCCATCGCGCCGGTTTCCAACGTTGAACACGTTCCGGTTCGCCATGAGGGCGCCCCGCATCACGCCAACACACCCCAGTTGGAGGTCACTTCACGAAGGCCCGTCCGGCCCCTTGATCCCGCTCCGCTCTGCGCCGGAGCGGGCACAGGTGGCGTGCGCGGCACGTTCTCCCATGCCCGTACGGCCCGTTGACGAGCTTCTACGCGAGGTCTGGACAGGGCGGCGGCGCCCTGCTTTCATGCTCTCCGCGCCGAAAATTTCCAACGTTGTACAACCGCGTTTCCGGCGCGTAGCGCTCTTGGTCCCAGGCACCGCACACTCCTGACCCGCAACTTTCCCGTCAAGGCGTCGACGACTCCCACGGAAGGTGCACCATGAGTCCTGGCCGACGACGTACTCACCGCTTTGCTCGGTTCACCGCCCTACTGGCACTCCTCCTCGGTGCGGCCCTGCTGACGCCCTTCCCGGCGTCCGCCCGGCCCTCCGCCACGACCGACGTCCCCACCGACGTCACCGCCGCCTCCGCCGACGCGGGCCTGCGCGGCGACTACTACCGGATGTCCAGCGGCACGGCCCTGGACTTCGCCCGGTACACCGGCACCCGGATCGACAGCTCCCTCCACGTGGACGACCTCCTGCCCACGCTGCGGGCCTACGCCGGCACGACGGACAACGTCGCCGTGCGCTGGACGGGCCGCCTGGAGGTGCCCGCCGACGGCACGTACACCTTCTACATCAAGGGCGACAACGGCTTCCGCATGTCCCTGGACGGCGCGAGCGTGATCGACCACTGGACCACCGACTGGGACGTCCAGACCACCTCGCAGCCGATCACCCTGACCGCGGGCCTGCACGAGCTCGCCTACGACTACAACCAGGGCAACGGCGGTGCCTACCTGCACACCGAGTGGTCGGGGCCGGGCTTCGACCGCCGCCCCGTACCGGACTCGGCGCTGCACCTGCCGGCCGGTTTCGCCGCGGCGGACGCCGATGCGTCGGTGGCCACCAGCGGCCGCAGCGCCACCGTCGAACTGGGCTCCCGCGTGACCGGCCTCCCCGTGGACGCGGCCCCGCACCTCGCCCTGCTGTCCGGCGGCACCCGCTGGTCCGCCACCGTCTCCCGCGACCCCAAGCACCCCACCCGGCTGGTCCTGAAGCCCGCCGAGGCCGACTCCCCGGTCTCGCTCAACGCCGACGTGCGGATCAGTTACGACGGCAAGGGCGGCATCACCACCGCCGACGGCGACCTCGGTCCCTTCTCGGTCATCGCGCGCAACGAATCGACCTGGTACTTCCAGACCAGGTGGGCCAAGGACGTCTCCCCGTCCCGCCCGCTGCCCGACTACCCGCGGCCGCAGCTGACCCGCAAGCAGTGGAAGAACCTCAACGGGACCTGGCAGTTCCAGCCGACCGCGCAGGACGCCGCACTCCCCCAGGGCAAGCTGAGCGGCAGCATCGTCGTCCCGTACCCGATGGAGTCGGGACTGTCGGGCGTCGCGCGGCACCACGACTGGTCGCTGTACCAGCGCACCTTCACCGTCCCCGACGACTGGCGGGTCCGCTCCGGCAACCGGCTGAAGCTCAACTTCGGCGCCGTGGACTACGAGGCCTGGGTGTACGTCAACGGCCGCGAGGTGGCCCACCACACCGGCGGTTACCAGGCGTTCACCGCCGACGTCACCGACGCCCTGGCCGGGCGCGGTCCGCAGACCCTGCTGGTGAAGGTCAAGGACACCACCGACGACCGCTACGCGCTCGGCAAGCAGTCCCGCAACCCCAGCGGCATCTGGTACACGCCGAGTTCGGGCATCTGGCAGACCGTGTGGATGGAGCCGGTCCCCGAGGCGTCGGTCGACTCGCTCGTGCTGACCCCGGACGTCGCGGACTCCTCGCTCGCCGTCACCGTACGGCCGGGCGCGGGCACCTCGCCGGGCGCGAAGGTCACGGCCACCGCGTACACCCGTGACGGTCGCAAGGCCGGCTCGGTCACCGGTGCCGCCGGGACCGCCCTGCGGCTGCCCGTCCCCCGCGCCCACCTGTGGAGCCCGGACGACCCGTACCTGTACGACCTCGAGGTCACCCTCACCGACGGCCGCGGCAAGGACCGCGTCGGCTCCTACTTCGGCATGCGGTCGATCGAGGTGTCCCCGGCCGGCGGCACCAACCGGATCAAGCTCAACGGCAAGCCGGTGTTCGTGCTCGCCACCCTCGACCAGGGCTTCTGGCCCGACGGCCTCTACACCGCGCCGACCGACGAGGCCCTGAAGTACGACCTCGTCCAGCACAAGAAGCTCGGCTTCAACGCGGTCCGCAAGCACATCAAGGTCGAGCCCGCCCGCTGGTACTACTGGGCGGACAAGCTGGGCCTGATGGTGTGGCAGGACATGCCGAGCCGCGGCACGGCGGCCGCCGGCACCCCGGAGACCCAGACCTTCGTCGACCAGGTCCACCAGATCGTCGACCAGCACATCAGCACCCCGTCCGTCCTGGTGTGGACGCTGATGAACGAGGGCTGGGGCGAGTGGAGCAAGCAGGCCACCGGCGAACTCGCCGACGCCGTCAGGGAGCAGGACCCCTCGCGCCTGGTCGACGCCCACTCCGGCGTCAACTGCTGTGCCTCCAAGGGCGATTCCGGCCGCGGTGACCTGATCGACTTCCACGACTACCACGGCCCCGCCAGTCCGGCCCCGGACGACACCCGCGCCGCCGTCGACGGCGAGCACGGCGGCTACTCCTACCTCGTCCCCGGCCACATCCTGGGCACCGCGGGCGGCCAGGACTACGGCGACGCCGCCCACAGCAAGGAGGAACTGACCGCGGCCTACGTGGAGAACACGCGCAAGCTGCTCCGGCCGGCGGCCTGCGGCCTGTCCGGCTCGGTCTACACGCAGATCACCGACGTCGAGGGCGAGCTCAACGGCCTGCTCACCTACGACCGCGACGTGGTCAAGGTGATCCCGGAACAGGTACGGGACGTCAACCGGCAGGTCATCGCGGCCGGCGCCACCGCCGGCGGGGCCGACGTGCCGCCCGGCGCACCCGGACCGAACGGCGTCGGCTGGTGGCCGCTGCACGAGGGCTCCGGCACCGTCGCGAAGGACGTCGCCGGGGACCACGACGGCACCCTGACCGGCGGCACGAGCTGGACGACCGGCCCGAACGGCGCCGCCCTGCAGTTCGACGGCCGCACCGGATCGGTCGACACCGGCGCCACCGTCCTGGACACCGACCGCCACGACTACTCGGTCGCCGCCTGGGTCCGGCTCGACGACAAGGGGCACTTCAGCACCGCGGTGTCCGTCGACGGCGACACCAACAGCGCCTTCTACCTGCAGTACTCGCAGGCCGACAAGCGGTTCGCGTTCAGCTTCGCCGGGAGCCGGGCCCTCGCGGGCACCATCGGCGAGCCGGAGGCCGGCCGCTGGTACCACCTGGTAGGCAGCTACAGCCACCGCGACGGCCGGCTGCGCATCTACGTGGACGGCGGCGAGGCCGGTTCCGTCCGCGGTTGCAACGCCGAGGGGCCCTCGGGCCACCTGGTGATCGGCCGCGGCAAGTACGGCGGCAACCTCGTCGACTACTGGGGCGGCGCGATCTCCGACGTGCACGCCTACGACCGCGCGCTGACCGCCGCCGAGGTGGCGTCGCTGGCCTCCGGCGAGCCCGCCGTGCCGGCGAAGCGCTGACCGAGTACCGACCACCTGAGCGGCCCGCCCTGGCACGGGGCGGGGCGGGCCGCCTCCCGGGCCGTGCCCCCGGGGCGACGGCGGCACCACCGCACCCCCCTGATCAGGTCGCACACCGCTCTCCGAGGAGTTGAACGTCCATGAGCACCTCCCGTTCCACCCGCTTCCTTGCCGTCGTGTGCCTCACCGCCGCGGCCGCCCTGACCGCCACCTCCTGCGCCAAGGAGGAGGGCTCCGGCAGCGCCTCCTCCGCCTCCTCCGAGGGCGCCCAGGTCGTGCAGTCCCCGACCGCGGCCACCGACGCCGCCGGCAGCGGCTGCACCCTGCAGACCTACGGGGCGGGCAAGCTCGACCTCAAGGACGCCGTCGTCGGCTTCTCGCAGTCGGAGAAGGAGGCGAACCCGTTCCGCATCGCCGAGACCCAGTCCATCAAGGACGAGGCGGCGAAGCTCGGCGTCAAGAAGCTGCTCACGACCAACGCGCAGTCACAACTGCCCAAGCAGATCAGCGACATCCAGGACATGCTCGCCCAGGGTGCCCAGCTGCTGATCGTCGCCCCGCTCAACTCCGACGGCCTGGAGCCCGCACTGCGCGCGGCGGCGGCCAAGCACGTGCCGGTCATCACCATCGACCGCAAGATCAACGCCACCGCGTGCAAGGACTACGTGGCCTTCCTCGGCTCGGACTTCGTCGAGCAGGGCAAGCGCGCCGCCGACCAGATGATCAAGGTCACCGGCGGCAAGGGCAAGGTCGCGATCCTGCTCGGGGCCTCCGGCAACAACGTCACCACCGACCGAACCAAGGGCTTCGTCGACCAGATCAAGGCGCAGGCCCCCGGCCTGGAGATCGTCGCCCAGCAGACCGGTGAGTTCGCCCGCGACAAGGGCCAGCAGGTGATGGAGCAGCTGATCCAGGCGAACCCGGGGATCACCGCCGTCTACGCGGAGAACGACGAGATGGGCCTCGGCGCGGTCACCGCGCTCAAGGCGGCCGGGAAGAAGCCCGGCGAGGACGTCAAGATCGTCTCCATCGACGGCACCCGCAACGCCGTGCAGGCGCTGGCGAACGGCCAGTACAACGGCGTCATCGAGTCCAACCCGCGCTTCGGGCCGCTCGCCTTCGCCACCGCGCAGAAGTTCTTCGCCGGCGAGGCCATCCCCGAGGACGTGATCATCTCCGACCGCGAGTACGACGCGTCCAACGCCAAGGGCTCGCTGGCCGGGGCGTACTGAGCCCCCGCGCCTGCCGCCCGGTCCTCCTCCCCGGCCGGGCGGCAGGCCCGTCCCTCCTCGGCTCCCGACACCGCGAACCCACGGAAGGCCCGCTATGGCACCCCCCGACGCGGCACCCGCCGCACCGCCGCCCGGCCCGGGCGGCCCCACCGCCCCCGCGGTGCTGGAGGCCGTCGGCATCGGCAAGCGCTTCCCCGGTGTGGTGGCGCTCGACGACGTCTCCTTCACCCTGCGCCGGGGCGAGATCCACGCGCTCGTCGGCGAGAACGGCGCCGGCAAGTCCACCCTCATCAAGGTCCTCACCGCAGTGCACCGCCCGGACGCCGGCGAGGTACGGCTCGACGGCCGCGCGGTCGCCTTCGCGCGGCCCTCCGACGCCCAGCACGCCGGGGTCACCACGATCTACCAGGAGGTCAACCTCGTCCCGCTGATGAGCGTGGCGCGGAACATCTTCCTGGGCCGCGAGCCCAAGAACCGCCTCGGTCTGATCGACTTCCCGCGGATGCACCGGGAGGCGGCCGCGCTGCTCGCGGGCTTCGGCGTCACCGCCGACGTCCGCCGCCCGCTCGGCAGCCTCGGGGTGGGCACCCAGCAGATGGTGGCGCTGGCCCGCGCGGTGTCGGTGCGGGCCAAGGTCGTCGTGATGGACGAGCCGACCTCGGCGCTGGAGCCGCGCGAGGTCGAGACGCTCTTCCGGGTCATCGGCGACCTCCACGACCGGGGCATCTCCGTCCTGTACGTCAGCCACCGGCTCGAGGAGCTGTACCGGATCTGCGACCGGGTCACGGTGCTCCGCGACGGGCGCCTGGTGCACACCGGCGACCTCGCGGACCTGGACCGGATGCAGCTGGTCGCGATGATGCTGGGCCGCGAGGTCTCCGAGGTGCGCCGGCACGGGCGGACCGGCTTCGGCGAGGACCACCACCCCGACCGCAAGGCGGTGCTCACCGCCGCCGGGCTGAGCCGGCGTCACGTCCTGGACGACATCTCGCTGGAGCTGCACCCCGGCGAGGTGCTGGGCCTGGCGGGGCTGCTGGGCTCGGGGCGCAGCGAGACCGCCAAGGCGCTGGCCGGGGCGCTGCCGCTGGACTCGGGATCGGTGACGGTCGCCGGGAAGCGGCTGGGCCGCCCCTCCCCCGCCGCCGCGATCCGCGCGGGCATCAGCCTGCTGCCCGAGGACCGCAAGGCGGAGGGCATCGTCCCGGGGCTGTCGGTGCGCGAGAACATCGTGCTGGCAGCCATGCCCCGGCTGTCCCGGGCCGGCGTCGTCTCACGGGCCCGCCAAGACCGCGTGGTCGAGATCTTCATGGAGCGCCTGCGGATCAAGGCCTCGGGACCCGAGCAGAAGGTCGGCGAGCTCTCCGGCGGCAACCAGCAGAAGGTGCTGCTGGCCCGCTGGCTCTGCCTGGAGCCGAAGGTGCTCCTCCTCGACGAGCCGACGCGCGGCATCGACGTGGGCGCCAAGGCCGAGGTGCAGGCGCTGGTGGACGAACTGGCCCAGGAGGGACTGGCGGTGCTGCTGATCTCCTCCGACATCGAGGAACTCGTGGAGGGCGCCGACCGCCTCGTGGTGCTGCGCGGCGGCGCCGTGGCCGGCGAACTGACCGGCGAGCAGGTCGGCGAGGGGGACCTGCTGGAGGTCCTCGCGGCCCACGCGCCCGCCGTCCGGGACGCCGCCGCGGCCGGGGAGGTGCGGCACGATGGCTGAGCTCTCCCCGGCCGTGCAGCGGGGCCCGGTCGGGCTCCCCTCCCCCGCCTGGTTCCAGGCGTACGGGGTGTACGCGGCGGTGGCCGTGCTGGTCCTGTTCAACGCCGTCTTCACCGACCACTTCCTGACCGCGGCCAACCTGCGCACCCAGCTCGTCCAGGTGGCCCCGGTGGTCATCGTGGCGCTGGGCATGGCGCTGGTGATCGGCACGGAGGGGGTGGACCTGTCGGTGGGGTCCGTCATGGCCCTCGCCGCGGCCCTGCTGCCGCTGTACCTGGGGTACGGACTGCTGTCCGCGCTGCTCATGGCGCTCGCCGCCGGGGCGGTGGTGGGCGCGGTCAACGGCACCTTGGTCGCGGTGGTGGGTCTGCAGCCCATCGTGGCCACCCTCGCGCTGTTCGTGGGCGGCCGGGGCCTGGCCCTGGTCCTCGCCGACGGGCAGCTCAAGCAGATCGCCAACCCGGGTCTGCTGGGCCTGGGCACCGACGACGTCCTGGGCGTCCCCGTGGTCGTGCTGATCGCCGGGGTGCTCGCCCTGCTGGTCGCCGGGGTCGTGCACCGCACCACCTTCGGCCGCCAGTTGGTCGCGATCGGCGGCAACCGCGCGGCCGCCGGGCTGGCCGGGCTGCCGGTGAAGCGGGTGCTGATCGGCGTGTACGTGGTGTGCGGGGTGCTCGCGGCCCTGTCCGGGGTGCTGGCCACCGCCCGTCTGACGGCCAGTGACCCGTCCACGCTGGGCACCCTGATGGAACTGTCCGCGATCACCGCGGTGGTGGTCGGCGGGACCCCGCTCACCGGCGGCTCCGTGCGCGTCCTGGGCACGGTCTGCGGAGCGCTGCTGATGCAGCTGCTGCGGGCCACCCTGGTCAAGCACGACCTCCCCGACTCCACCGCGCAGATGGCCCAGGCCGTCATCATCCTCGTCGCCGTCTACGTCGCCCGGGAGCGTCGATCCCGATGAAGTCACTCATCACGCCCCGCTCCGCCGGGGCGACGCCGGAGCCGCCCGCCGTGGCGGCGGCCCGTGCCGGGGACCGGCGGCGGCTGGCCGTGCTGGTGCAGCGGCAGGGCGTGCTCGCCGTCCTCCTGCTGCTGGTGCTGGTCTCCTCCTTCGTCTTCCCGTCCTTCGGAACCCTCGCCAACGCGCAGAACGTCACCGTCCAGGCCTCCTTCCTGGCGATCGTGGCGCTCGGCATGACCCTCGTCGTCATCACCGGCGGCATCGACCTGTCGGTCGGCTCGGTCTTCGCACTCGGCGGTGTCCTCGCGGCGTGGGCCTCGCAGTACGGGATGCTGCCGACGCTGCTGCTGCCGCTCGCGGTGTGCGGTCTGCTCGGCACCGTGCACGGTCTGCTGATCGCGCGGGCGGGGATGGCCCCGTTCATCGTCACCTTGGCGGGGCTGCTGGCCGCCCGGGGGCTGCTGCTGGCCCTGACCGACGAGGGCGCCGACACCTACCTGGTACCGCACGGTTCGGCCTTCGCCGAACTCGGGCAGGGCACGGTGGCCGGGTTCGGCCACCCGGTCCTGGTCGCGCTGGTGCTGTTCGCCGTCGGCGGGCTGGTGCTCCAGCGGACCTCCTTCGGGCAGTCGCTGTTCGCGGTGGGCGGCAGCCCGGACGCGGCCACGCTGATGGGCCTGCCGGTGGCCAGGACCCGCGTGCTGGTGTACACGATCAGCGCACTGCTCGCGGGGTTCGCGGGTGCCCTGAACGCCGCCCGGCTCTCCTCGGGCGTGACCATCATCGGCGTCGGCATGGAGCTGGACGCCATCGCCGCGGTCGTGATCGGCGGCACCCTGCTGATCGGCGGTGCGGGATCGGTCAGCGGCACCCTGTGGGGCGTCCTGGTCCTGGCGGTGATCCAGAACCTCATCAACCAGATCGGCTCCCTCAATTCCTCGTACCAATCGCTGGTCAGCGGCGGCTTCCTTATCGTGGTGGTCGTGGCCCAGCGGTATCTCGCGCGGGGACCGCGCACCACATGACCGTGCCGGTGCCGGTGGACCGCGCGCGGCCCTCCGGCACCGGCCCAACCCGGAGGGAGCGCCGTGGGCGTCAGCCTCAAGGACGTCGCGCAGCGCGCGGGAGTGTCCATCAAGACCGTCTCGAACGTCGTGAACGGCTACCCGCACGTCACACCCGCGATGCGCGCGCGGGTCCAGCAGGCCATCGACGAACTGGGCTACCGGCCCAACCTCACCGCCCGGCACCTGCGCAAGGGCCGCACCGGCATCATCGCGCTGGCCCTGCCCGAGCTCGGCAACCCGTACTTCGCCGAGCTGGCCGGCGCCGTCATCGACGCCGCCGCACGCCACGACTACACCGTGCTGCTCGACCACACCGCGGGCGAACGGCGCAAGGAGATCCTGGTGACCCAGGGCTTCCGCACCCATGTGATCGACGGGCTGATCCTCTCGCCGATCGAACTGGAGGCGTCGGACCTGCTCGCCCGGGACGACAGTTCACCCCTGGTGCTCCTCGGGGAGCGCGAGTACGACGCCCCGTACGACCACATCGTGATCGACAACGTGGCCGCGGCGCGCAGCGCGGTGCGGCACCTGGCGGGGACGGGACGCCGGCGGATCGCCTTCATCGGCGCCCGCAGCGAGGTCGCCCGGCAGCCCGCGCACCTGAGACTGCGCGGCTGGCGCGAGGAGCTGGCCGCCTGCGGGCTCCCGCACGGCGACGACCTCGTCGCGACCGCCTCCGGGTACGGCCGGGCCGACGGCGCCCAGGCGATGACCGACCTGCTGGACCGCGGGGCGCTGCCGGACGCGGTCTTCGCCTACAACGACCTCCAGGCCATAGGGGCCCTGCGGGTGCTCGTCACCCGGGGGCTGCGTGTGCCGGAGGACGTCGCGCTCGTGGGTTTCGACGACATCGAGGAGGGGCGCTACGGCACGATCACCCTGACCACGATCTCGCCGGACAAGAAGGCCATCGCCCGCCAGGCCGTCGACTGCCTCGTGCAGCGCCTGACCGGCGCGCCGGACGCCCCGCCGCGCCGCGTGCGCCCCGGGTTCGACCTGGTCGTCCGCGAGTCCACCCTGGGCCGCGGTCACTGACCCGCCGTGCGCGCCGCGCGGGCCAGCTCGGCGTCGTACTGTCCGGCGTCGAAGTGCAGTTCCGGCGGGGGCCGCGTGAACGGCCCCCGCCAGGCGGTCCACTCCACGACGGCGCCGCTGCGGCGCACGTGGACCGACAGGTGACCGCAGCAGCCGCCGGTGCACTCGGGTTCCCCCAGCTCGACGCGACCGCCTACGACGGTGGCGGCCAGCGGGCCCGGCCGGCCCGGCGGCAGCGCCCACGCCGCGAACGGACCGCGCCCGCCCGGTCCGAGCAGTTCCGCGACCAGGTCCTCCCCGTCGACCAGCAGCCGCAACCGGGCGACGGCGTACCGGCCGTCCGGCGGCAGCACCTCCAGCCCGAGCCGGTTGAACATCGGCCGTCCGCTCCCCCCCGGCCTGGTATCGACCCTCACCGAACCCTTCCAGCGCGGAACGGTACGCGTACGCACCGACGAGCACGCCGGCGTCGGCCTCGGCCTGGCCATCGTGCAGAGCATCGTCCGCGCCCACGACGGGACCCTCGACCTGGCCCCCCGCCCCGCCGGCGGTCTCCTCGTCACCATTCGGCTTCCCGGCACGCCGTAGGGCCCGGCGGTCACACCGTCCCGGCGTCCGAGCCCGTGATCGTCCGGCTCGGCGAGGAGACCGCCGGGTGGCTCCATCCGGAGCTCCCCCTCCTCCTCGCCCTGGCGGCGCGCTGATGCGCCCGGCGGTCGGCGGAGTCGGCGTCGAGGTCCCACGTGATCAGATCCGTCGCCTCCGCCCGCTCCTGGAGCTGGGTGAAGATCCGCTGCCACGTCCCGTCCCGCTGCCAGCGGTGGAACAGGTCGTACACCCGGGCCCACGATCCGTACTGCCCTGGCACGTCCCGCCAGGGGACCCCGGTGCGGACCCGGAACCGTATGCCGTCGATCAGTTGCCGCCGGGTCCATATCGGCGGCCGACCGGCCTTCTTGCCCTTCGGCAGCAACGGCTCCAGCACAGCCCACTGCTCGTCCGTCAGATCTCCACGCGCCACGAACCAAGATCATCTCATACCTTTTCTTTACCAACCGTTCGTTCCAGATTGTGTTAGCCTCCGATGACAGGCGGGACCGAGCCCGCGGAAACCCCCTCGACACACGCATGGAGCGCACATGTCCCACCGTCTGGAATCCAAGGTCGTCATCGTCACCGGAGGAACATCGGGGATGGGCGCCGCCTTCGCCCGGCGCGCCGCGTCCGAGGGCGCGACCGTCGTGATCGGCGCGCGCGACAAGGCCCGCGGCGAGGCGACCGTGGCCGGGATCGAGGCCGCGGGCGGCCGCGCATCCTTCCTGCCGACGGACGTCACCGCCGAGGACGACGTCGCCCGTCTCGTCGACTACGCGGTGACCGAGTTCGGCGGCCTGCACGGGGCGTTCAACAACGCCGGCGGCGGCGACAACCAGCGCACCTTCGGCACCACCGACGCGGCCTTCTGGCACCACATGATCGCCACCAACCTGACCAGCGTCTTCTACAGCCTCAAGCACGAACTCCCGGCGATCGCCGCTTCGGGAGGCGGGTCGATCGTGAACAACGCCTCGACGGCGGCCGTGGTCGGCGACGCGGGCATGCCGGCCTACGTGGCCGCCAAGCACGGCGTGGTGGGCCTGACCCGCTCCGCGGCGCTGGACTCGGCCAAGGCGGGCGTCCGCGTCAACGCGCTGGTCACCGGGCTGATCGACACCCCGCTGTGGCGTGCCGCCGTCCAGGCCTACCCCGGGATCGAGGACCGGTTCCTGGAGCGGATCCCCGCCGGACGGGCGGGCGCGGAGGCGGACGTGGCCGCCTTCGCCGCCTTCCTGCTCAGCGACGAGAGCAGCTTCGTCAACGGCGCCGCGCTCGCGATCGACGGCGGCTTCACCGCGCAGTGAGCGGCCCGGCGGGCTCGGGTCAGCCGAGGGCGTCCAAGGCGGCGTCGACGACGGCCGTCAGCGCCTCCCGGTCGGGATTGACGGCCCCCATGACCCGCAGGCCGTGCATCGTGACGACGAGGTACCGGGCGAGGTCCCGCGCGTCGCGCTTGCCGGACACCTGGCCGTCCGCCTGCGCCTCCGCGACGACCTGGGCCAGCGCATCCTCCAGCAGCGCGGTCGTCGACTCCACGTGCGTGGCGACCCGAGGATCGTGCGCGACGCGCTCCATGGCCGCGCCGACGATCAGACAGGCCCGCCGGCTGCCGTCGCGCGCGATCTCGTCGACCGCCGCGACCAGGACCTCGCGCAGCAACTCCCGGCCGGGCGCCCCGGCCCGCAGGGCCTCGACCAGGGGCAGGGCGTACCTCTCCCGGTAGCGGTCCATGGCCGCCAGGTACAGCCCCTCCTTGCTGCCGAAGGCCGCGTACAGCGAACCGCGCCCCACGCCGGTGGCGTCGACCAGGTCCTGCACCGACGTGCCCTCGTAGCCCTTGCTGCGGAAGGCGTTCATCGCGGCCTCCACGGCCCTGTCGGTGTCGAACTCCCTCACGCGTGCCATGAGCCGGAGTATACGCCTATCAGGAACGAACGGTCCAGTTTCTGCACGGACCGCGCCGACCGCCGGAACGCACGGGCCACCCGGGGCACCCCTGCCGCCCGGGGCGGTGCTCGCCCTGTACACCGACGGTCTCGTCGGGACACCGGGCGCCGACATCGAGGACGGCATCGCCGCTCGCCGGGCGCCTCGCACGCGCCGGGGCCGGGGCCGGGGCCGGGGCCGGGGCCGGGGACGAACTCGCCGACGCCCTCGTCCAGCACGTCGAGCAGTCCGCCGCCCGCAGTGACGACGTCGCCCTGTTGCTCATCCAGGCGCGGCGGAACGGCGGTTGACACCGCCCGGGGCATCACCGGCCGGCTCGCTCCGGTGATGCCCCGGGTCCCTGCCGGCGGGAGGAGTGACGGCCTTCAGCCGACGCGCCGGGCCCTGACGCCGCTGGCCTCGAAGTCGTAGACGTACCGGTTGATCCGGAGGCCGTCGACCGCGCCGACCCAGATGTTGTCGCGGCCCTTGCCGACGGCGACGGTGTAGACGGTGGCCTGCGGGAGCGCGTTCTTCAGCGTCGTGAAGTTGCACGGGCTGGACTGGGTGCACAGGGGCGCGAGTTCGTTGCCCGACAGGAACCACTCGCCGCTCACGGTGGTGGCGTCGAGGAACCCGCTCCACTGGTTCACCGGCGCGACGGCGGGCGGGACCCACACCATGGTGGAGTAGGTGTCGCCGGCCGTCAGCCTCGGATTGATCTCGATCCTGATGTTCGGCAGGTTCCGTGTGCCGCCGTAGCCGACGTTCTCCTGGGTCTGGAAGACGTGGAACCCGAGCGCGGTCAGGTCACGGACGCGGCTGCCGTAGAAGTCGACCTCGTTGCCGAAGTCGACCTTCTCGCTGGGGGGACTCAGCGTGGTGGACTCGTTCGCCACCGCGATTCCGAGGCTGCCGTTGCCGTAGGGCGGCCTGGAGGGGGATCCCGTCACACCGTACGAGCCGAACGGGCCCTCCCTGAGGTCGGCGACGGGGGAACCGATCGTGTTGCGGGCGATGACGCCCCAGTGGCCGGAGTCTATGGAGCCTCCGGAGTGTCCGTCCGCGACGGCGGACACCGATCCCGTGAGGGCCGAGGTGACGATCGTGGCGAGCGCAACGGCCACGAGCGTCCTTCCCCGGCTCAAGCCAAGACGAGCCTTCACAGCCCATTCCTTCCGGGTAGCCGAAGGGCCCGCTGCGCCGCCCGTGCCGGTGCGCCGCGCGGCGCACGGCAGCGCGGCACGACACGGCGGCCGCCGAGTCGTGACCCTTCGCGTTTCAGCAGAACTTGGTGAGTGGTGGTGGATCGTGCAGGGGATGCGTTCGAGGTCACTGCCTCCCGTACGACAGGAGTCGTTCCCGGGGGAGTTGACCTCGACGTCGTGGGCGAGGCGGACGGTCATGCGACGGCCGGAGCCGCCCACGAGTCCCCTGGTCCCAGCCGAACCCGAAATGCACATGACGACCGTTACATGCGGTGACGTGGGCCGCATCCTGGGTGGGCCGTTCGTAGCGGAGCGTGCGCACCTTGGGTTCCAATGCTAGGCGTTTGCCTAATCAGTTTAGGTATGCGCATAATCGCTTACGGAGGAAGGGAGCCACACCGTGCCACGCGTAGGACTCACCGCGGAACGCCTGACCCGGGCGGGGGCGGAACTCGCCGACGAGGTCGGCTTCGCCCAGGTGACCGTCTCGGCGCTCGCCGAGCGGTTCGGCGTCAAGGTCGCGAGCCTGTACTCGCACGTCAGGAACTCGCAGGACCTGAAGACCCGGATCGCCCTGCTCGCCCTGGAGGAACTCGCCGACCGGGCGGCCGAGGCCCTCGCCGGCCGCGCGGGCAAGGACGCCCTGGTCGCCTTCGCGAACGTGTACCGCGCGTACGCCCGGGAGCACCCCGGCCGCTACGCGGCGGCGCAGCTGAGGCTCGACCCGCAGACGGCCGCCGCCAGCGCCGGCGTCCGGCACGCCCAGATGACGCGGGCCATCCTGCGCGGCTACGACCTCCCGGAACCGGACCAGACGCACGCCGTCCGTCTCCTGGGCAGCGTCTTCCACGGCTACGTCAGCCTCGAACTGGCGGGGGGCTTCGACCACACACCCGTCGCCGCCGAGGAGTCGTGGTCGTGGGCCTTGGACTCCCTGGACGCCCTGTTGCGGCAGCGGTCGACGTCCTGAGGGCGCGCCCCGGCACCTCCCACCGAACGGACGGGCACCCAGCCCACGGACAGCCATCGGACAGGCAACGCACCATGCACACGCACCGGAACCTGATCACCACCCCCGTCACCGAGGAACTGCTGCGCGGTGCCCTCGACGTGGAGCGCACCCGCCACGGGCTGCTCCCGCACCGCCTGCCCGCCGCGGCGCGCCGGCAGATCCCCGACGGGCAACTGGCCGTGGCGGAGGCCCAGCCGTCCGGCGTGCGGCTGGTGTTCCGCACCCGGGCCACCACGGTCGAACTGGACACGCTGCCCACCAAACGGGTCTACCGGGGCTTCGCGGCCCCGCCGGACGGCGTCTACGACCTGCTGGCCGACGGGCGTCTCGCCGCCCAGGCCACCGTGGCCGGCGGCAACGTCCGCGAGATCGTCGACATGGTCACCCAAGCCGCCGAGCTGCAGGAGGGGCCGCCCGGCACGGCCCGGTTCGGCGAACTGCCCCCGGGGGACAAGGACGTCGAGATCTGGCTCCCGCACTCGGAGATCACCGAGCTGATCGCCCTGCGCACCGACGCCCCCGTCGAGCCGCCCGCGCCGCGGGGCCGCAAGGTGTGGCTGCACCACGGCAGTTCCATCAGCCACGGCTCCAACGCCGCGCACCCGACCGGCATCTGGCCCGCACTGGCAGCCGCCGCAGGCGGAGTGGAGCTGGTCAACCTGGGGTTCAGCGGCAGCGCGCTGCTCGACCCGTTCACCGCCCGCGCGATGCGCGACACTCCGGCGGACCTGCTCAGCCTCAAGATCGGCATCAACATCGTCAACACCGACGCGATGCGGCTGCGGGCCTTCACCCCGGCGGTGCACGGCTTCCTCGACATCGTCCGCGAGGGCCATCCCACGGCACCGCTGCTGGTCGTCTCCCCCATCCTGTGCCCCGTCCAGGAGGACACCCCGGGCCCGCTCGCCCCGGACTTCGAGGGCGGCAGGCTGCGCTTCAAGGCCACCGGCGACCCGGCGGAACGCGCCGCGGGCCGGCTGACCCTCAACGTCATCCGCGAGGAGCTGGCCCGGATCGTCGCACAGCGGGCGGCCGACGACCCCAACCTCCACCACCTCGACGGGCGCGCGCTCTACGGTGCGGCCGACTACGCCGAACTGCCGCTGCCCGACGAGGTCCACCCCGATCCCGCGGGACACCGGCGCATCGGCGGGAACTTCGCCCGGCTGGTGTTCGCGGGCACCGGCCCCTTCGCCTCGGCGAGTCGCTGACCCGCAGCCGCTGACCCGCAGCAACTCAGCTGCGGGTCAGCGGCCCTGTTCATCGGCTCGCCGCATCACGGCATGAGATCCATCGATCTGCTTCACCTCATGCGCGGATCCACCATGGCAGCGCACCTCAGGTCGCCCCCCGCGGAGTTCCGGCAGGCAGTACGGCGTGTCGCGCGGAGGACACATGCCGCTGCGGTACACCGTGGAGGACATCGACCTCGGCGAGGGCGTGCTGATCCGCCGCGGGCGGCCGCGACCCGCGCAGGCACCCTGACGACGTGGACGCCTTCGACGTCCGCCGGCGCGACAAGGACCACGTCGCGTTCGGCCACGGCGTCCACCGTTGCGTCGGCGAACCACTGGAACGGCTGGAGGCGGAGGCCGCCCTCCCCGACCTGTTCGGGCGCTTCCCCGGCCTGCGGCCGGCGGTGCCGCTGGAGGACCTGCGGCCCCTGCCCGCGTTCGTCTTCAACGGGAGGACGGAGCTTCCTGTCCACCTCGAGAGCGGGCCCGGCGCGGTCCGCGCGGTCCCCGGCGCACGCGGGCCCGTGGCGACGGTTCCCAGCGCAGGCGGACTCCGGTGAGGCGGGCGATGGCCCGCAGGTGCGGGCCGGTGTTGCCGACGTACCAGATCCGCCGGTCCGCGTGCGGCCACGCGTAGGCCGGGACGCCGTCGTCCAGCAGGGTGGTCAGCCGGGGTTGTTCCAGCGAGGCGGCCGAGAACGCGTAGAGCTCGGACAGCCGCGGGGCGATCACCCCGGAGTCCAGCATGCGGGCGAGGGCGTGTTCGTCGAGGACGGTGTCCTCGACGGGTGTGCTGACCGGGTATTCGGGCGGGAAGGACTGGCCCAGGTCGAGGTACATCTGGACGGCCCGGTGCCGGGGGTCGGCCATGAGCGGGCCGAACGCGGCCAGCGGGCCGAGCGCGAGCCGGGGCCGCGTGAGCATCGCGTGCGTGAACAGGACGCGCAGCAGCGCGACGTTCATCATGAACCGCTCCACCTTCAGCTCGGCGGCGGCCAGTTCCTCGTGCTGCAGGTAGCCGGCGACGATGCTGGCGTTGTGCGCGCGGTACCAGCGTCGGGGTTCCGGCGTGCGGATGAAGTCCAGCCAGAACTCGACGCTGCGGGCACCTGGGGTGCCCGCGGCTCCGGCGGACAGCAGCTGGGCCTCGGTCTTGTCGCGCAGCAACCGTTCGTTGACGGCCCGCCACCAGGGGCTGCCGGGTGGCAAGGCGGTCTCCGGCGCCAGTACGCCGCGGCCCAGCGACCATCGCCCGTGACCTGCGACGACAGGCACTGGCGGGCCGCTCCGCGGTCAGACGTCCGCCGGGGACCCGGGCCCGCGGGCCGGACCGGAGACCGCGGCGGTCACGGCGGTCGCGGTCAGCCGGCGGGTGGCGGCGGCCGGCTCCTGCGCGGGCGGGGCCGCCGCCGGCACCACGACGGGGGGCCTGCGGACGACGGCTCCCGAAACGACCGCCAGCAGCGCGAGCACGACCACCCCGGCGCCGTACACCGTCGCCGTGGCGTGCAGACCGAAGGACGGCACGGCGAGCCCGGCCAGTACGGCGGGAACGCTCAGGGCCAGGTAGCTCACGACGTAGACCGAGGCGAACAGTTCCGCCCGCTCGGTGGGCCGGGCCAGTGCCGCCAGGGAGCGGAAGGCACCCAGGAAGGCGGCGCCGAAGCCGAACCCGGCGAGGCCGGTCCCGAGGAAGAACAGCGCCGTCGAGGGCCCGGCGAGGGCGAGCAGCGTGAGTCCGGTGCCCACGGCGAGAACCGCCGAGCCGCCGGTCATCATCCGCCGCGGCGTCACGTCGCGCACCACCAGCGAGGCGACGGCCGCCACGCCGAAGAGGGTGGTCACCACCAGGCCGCCGACCAGGTGGCTGCCGATGTGCAGCACCCCGGCGGTCAGGGAGGGGCCGAGCGCGAGGTAGAGACCGCCCATCGCCCAGGTGGCGACGAGGCAGGGCGTCGCCGCCAGGAAGGTCCGGCGGGCCTGGACCGGCACGGCCGCCCGGGGCCGCAGCGAGGCCCAGGCCCCCGGGCGCGGCGAGACGGGGTCGGGCAGGAACAGCACCAGCGCCGCCAGCACCACGAACACGGCGGTCAGCACGACGAAGACCAGCCGCGTGGGGGCCGGGGCGTACTGCACCAGCAGACCCGCACCCAGCGCCCCGGCGGCCAGCCCGGTGGCCGGCGCCACGGTGTTCAGCAGGGAGCCGAGGGGCGAGGTGGGCGAGGGCTGCAGGTCGATCAGCCCCGCGCTGATGGCGCCGGCTGCCGCGCCCGTCGCCACGCCCTGCAGGATGCGGGCCAGGAACAGCGGTCCGACGCCGTCCGCGGTGAGGAACACGACCATGGCCGCGGCCTCGACGACCAGCGCCGCCAGGAGCACCGGCCGCCGGCCGACGTGGTCGGACAGCCCTCCGACGGTGAGCAGCGCCACCAGCAGCGCCAGTACGTAGACCGCGAAGACCGTGGTGAGCACGATCGGCGAGAAGCCCCATTGGTGCTGGTAGACCACGTAGAGCGGGGAGGGCGCACTGGAGGCGGCCAGGAAGGCGAGCAGGGTGGCGGCCAGCAGCCAGAAGCCGGCCGGACGCGGCATCCGCCTCGCGGTGCGCTGGGTGTGCATATCGGTACTCCCGAACGGTTCCAAAAATATCGAACCATTCGAGGGTAAGCACACACGCGCCGATTGTTCAACTATTATCGAACCATGACTGGAGCCCCCCGGGAGCTGCCGCACCCCGACGCCGCGGACCTGGTGCTGACCGACGTGCTCTTCGCCCTGAGCGACCCCTCACGGCTGGAGCTGGTGCGCCGGCTGGCCGACCGTCCCCTGGAGGGGTCGGCCTGCCAGCCCGTCAACGGGGAGATCCCCAAGTCCACGCTCTCCCACCACCTCAAGACGCTCCGCGAGGCCGGCGTCGTCCGCAACGACCCGCACGGCCGGCAGCGCCTGGTCAGCCTGCGCCGCGAGGACCTGGAGCGCCGCTTCCCCGGGTTGATCACCGCCGTCCTCGACGAGCCGGGCGCCGCACCGCCCGGGCCGGTCGGGTCCTGACCGGGCGGCTCAGCCGGCCACCGGGGCCGTGCGCGACGCGGGCCGTGCGTCCCGGTAGAAGATGTCGATGTCGACCTCCTCGCCGCCGACGGTGACGGTGTCCCACGGACCGCTGTCCCGCAGGGTGCGCAGCGTCTCGCTCCCCAGGGTCTCCAGGTGCTCCCGCAGGGTGGCGTCGTCCGGCATCCCGGCGATGCGCGGGGCGAGCCGTTCCCGGATCACGCGGAGCTGCTCCATGAGGGCGTCCAGGTCGGCCTCGCGGTCCGGCTTCCCGGCGGCGGACTCCTCGATGCTCCGCGCGATCTTGTCCTTGATCGCCTGGCCCACCCCGTTCTCGTCCGTGGTGATCATCGCGTTCCAGGCGCGGCTCTTGTGCCGGTACTGGAGCATCGACATCGCCGCCTCGTGCCGTACGAAGTCCGCGTCGCGCAACGGCCTGCCGCGCCAGGTGCCGCTGAGCGTACGGGCGAGCGAGACCGCCGAGGCCAGGCCGCTGTTCAGGCCGCGCCCGGGCCAGAAGTGGATGGCGTTGGCGGCGTCCCCGAGCAGGAACCCGTACGTCCCCGGGGTGGCCGCGGTCGCCGGGTGGAGGCGGGCCGTGAAACGCGGCCGCTGCACCATGTCCAGGCGGAAGGCGGTGATCGCGGTCAGGTCCTGCTCGTCGACGTCGAAGAGCGTCAGGCCCTCCTTGACGCGCTGCCAGAGCGCCGAACCCTTGATGAGGGCGGGCAGGAAGAACGTGCTGTGGGTGGAGCAGTGGAAGTCCCCGTGCCCGTCGCGGCTCATCACGCAGGGGCGGGAGGCGATGCACTGCTCGAAGACCTGCCGCACGGGGTCGATCCCGACGACCTCCTGCGCCTCGGCGTCGGTCAGGCGCATGTTCAGGAAGCCCTCGCCGCGCAGGGAGTTGAGGAGGAACCGATTCTGCGCGACGGTCAGCAGGACCGTCATGGGGTCGGAGAGCCCCGACTTCACGCGCAGGCCCAGCACCACGTCCTGGAGGTGCTCGCCGTCCAGCGAGTAGATGGACGTGTCGGCGGTCCCGAACCTGGCGGCGAAGTGCTCGCGCGTGCGGGACCGGCCGCCCTCGCAGATCGCCAGGACGTGGTCCTGGCTCGACTCCTGCCGCTCGGCCGCGTCGAACCGGGCGGGCACCAGGCGGATGCGGTCGCGCTTGGCGTTGGCGAGGTCCAGCAGCGTGTCCTCGACGTAGGCGATGCGTATGTTGCGCGGGTTGAAACCGCGGATCGAGTCGGGCCCCGCGGGCCACATCTCGGTGTACGTGCCCTCCGTGAACAGCCGGGCCTGCACTTCCTCGGGCAGGTTCAGGTACTGCCGGCTCTGCACCGTCACGACCTGCTGCCGGCGGACGTTGCCCTGCCCCTCGTCCTTCCAGACGACGCGGTCCCCGTCCTGCGCCCAGCGGGCGTCGTAGACGGTGACGCAGACCCGCCGGCCCATCAGGTTCTCCAGCAGCAGGGCGAACGCCAGCCCCACCGGGCCGCCGCCCGCCACCGTCACCTTCAGCACCGGCCCGGGTTCCTCCGGTTCCGCCGGCGGCATCAGCGCCTCCAGCAGGGAGAGGTCCAGGATGGTCTCCATCGCGTCGGCGGCCTCGAAGCCGAAGGTCTCGTCGCCGATGGAGATCTCGTCGCCCGGCTGCAGCACGTGCGACGTCACGCGCTCCCCGTTGACCCGCGTCCCGTTGCTGCTCGCCCGGTCGTAGAGCACGAACCCGTGGCCCTCCCGGCGCACCTCCGCGTGCAGACGGGAGACGCTGACGCTGGCGATCACCACCGTGTTCCCGGCCTTGCGCCCGAACGTCAGGGGCTTGTCGCCGATCCCGAACCTCTCCCCTGCCAACGAGCCTCGACGCCCGACTATCTCAGGAGGCATTGGTCCCTCATCTCCACGTGTCAACGAACCCCGGGGAACGCACGCACAGTTGCTGGCTGCCCAACCCGCCCACCGTGGGAAACACCCCCGGCGCAAGACGGCGCGGAACCACCCCCCGCGCGGCCGTCACCTACGACCGCCGGGGTCGGCCGCCTCCGTCATCCGTCGGATTGACGGGCCCCGGGAACCCGCCGCCGGGACAGGTGGAGCCTGCGGCCCGGGCGGTCGACCTCGATGACGACGACGGTGATCCCGTCGCCCGTCCTGACGACCTCCTCCGGCGCCTCCACGGCCGTGTCCGCGAGCTCCCGGAGGTGCACCAGCCCCACGACCCCGTCGGCGACCTCGACGAAGGCACCGAACGGGACCAGCTTGGTGACCCGTCCGCGCAGCGTCCGGCCCACCTCCGTGCGGTCCGCGAACTCCCCGAAGGGGTCCGGCAGGGTGGCCCGCAGGGAGAGCCGGGCCTCCCCGTTCGTCGTGTCGAACTGGAGGAACTCACACGTGACGCGCTCTCCGACCCGGACGACCTCCGAAGGGTCCTCGAAGTGGCGCCAGGAGAGTTCGGGAAAGGTGATGAACCCCACGCCGGGGAAGACCGGGTGGCCCGGGCCCTCGTCCAGCGCCACGAACACCCCGAACCGCTCGATCGACGCGATCGTGCCGGTCATGCGCTCGCCCGGGTGCAACGACGCCAGGAACGCCCACAGTTCGGAGTGCGCGGTGGCTGCCGTCGACAGGAAGACCCTTGCCCTGTCCACGTCGACGGACAGCACCCGGGCGGTGATCCGTTGCCCGGGCTCGAGGTTGGGACGCCGGATCCAGGACGCGTCCAGCGACCCCACCGTCCCCAGCGGACGCCCCGGGAAACCGTCCAGCGTCACCGACACACCATGGCCGGTGACCTCCGCCGCCGTCCCGCCGCAGACGTCGCCCACGCGGATCCCGGCCAGGAACTTCCTGCAGGCCCGGTCGTCGGAAGATTCGCTCACGCGGGACAGTCTCACCCCGGGGTGGGGCAGTTGGCGAGCCAGTCCGCACGTTCGCCGCGGCCGCCTCCGCCGTCGCCGTCGCCGTCGCCGTCGCCGTCGCCGTCGCCGTCGCCGTCCACGATGTAGGCCAGGCCTCGGAGAAGGTCGCGCCCAGGTGCCACAGGACGTTCGGGCCCCGCGGCGATGACGTGGCCGCCGGCCGCGAGGCAGCAGCGGAACCGGGACGACCACATCCCCCAGCGGGGTGTGGTCCTCCCCGCGATGCCGCCACGGCGTGGACGCCTCCTCGGCGGTGTCGACGCAGGCGTCGACGGGGTCCACGTGCAGGGAGGAACCGGGGCGACGAACCGGGGAGCTCCTGATCGTCAGCCCGCCGAACTCGGCCCGGACGGCGACCGCCGCGTCGTCGGGTGCGAACCCGGCGGCGGTCAGTTGGCGCCGCCAGTGCTCCGTGGCGACCGCGCGTCCGTGCCGACCGCGACCGCGTTCGCGGCGACGATCACGAACGTGGCGAGCCAGGCGGCCGGGTCGAGGTGCTGGTCGAGGACGACCAGGCCGACGAGCGCGGCGAAGACCGGGTTCACGCTCATGAAGACGCCGAAGAAGTGCGCCGGGACCCGGCGGAGCGCCAGCAGGTCGGACAGGAACGGTACGGCGGAGGAGAGAATCCCGGCGGTCACGGCGCAGGCCAGGGCGGTGAGGGTGGGCGGATGCCACCACAGGGCCAGCGCGCCGGCGGGGACGTAGGCGGCGCCGGAGACGGCAGCGGCGGCGGCCGGGCCCTGCAGTCCGGGCAGCCGTCCGCCGACGACGCGGTTGAGCGCGATGTAGCAGGCCCAGCAGGCCGCGGCGAGCAGTGCGAGGCCGATGCCCGGGTAGTCGGTGGAGGGCTGGGGGCGGGTCAGGACGACCACCGCGGCCGCGACGGCCAGCGCGCACAGCACATGGGTGCGGCGGCGTGGGCCGATCAGGGCCACGGCCAGCGGCCCGAGGAACTCCAGGGTGACGGCGAGCCCCAGGCCGATGCGGTCGACGGCGGTGTACAGGGAGAGGTTCATCGCCGCGAACACCACCGCCAGGGCCAGGACCGGGCGCCACTGCGCGGCGGTGAAGGCGCCCATCCGGGGCCGGCCCACCCCGCACAGCGCCGCCGCGGCCACCCACTGGCGGACCGCCACCACGCCCAGCGGCCCGATCACGGGGAACGCCAGGGCGGCGACGGACGCGCCGACCTGGTTGGACAGGCCGCTGCCCAGCATCAGCGCCACCCCGCCGAGGCGTCCCGCGGCCCCGGCCCCAGCCCCGGCCCCGGCCTGGGCCTGGGCCTGGGCGGCCGGCGCGAGGTCGCCGGAGGTCTCCATCGTCATGCGGGCCACTGTCCCGCCGCGGGTGGCCATGCGCGAAATGCATACGACGCACCATCGATACGCTGGACGCATGGACGAGCATCGTGGAGGAGCCGCCGGACTCGAGCTGCGGCACCTGCGCTGCCTGGTCGCCATCCTCGACGCGGGCAGCTTCACCGACGCCGCCATCGACCTGGGGATCTCCCAGGCGGCGGTCTCCCGCAACCTGCTGGCGCTGGAGCGCGTCCTCGGGGTGCGACTGCTGCACCGCACCAGCCGTACGGTCGCCCCGACCACCGCGGGCGTGCAGGTCCTGGCCCGGGCCCGGGTCCTGCTGGGCGGTGCCGACGAACTCGTCAGGGAGGCCGCGACCGGTCACACCCGCCTGCACATCGGCCACGCCTGGTCCGCCTTCGGCCGCCGCACCACCGAGTTCCAGCGCGTCTGGCGGGACCGCCACCCCGGCGTGGAGCTCCAGCTCATCCGCCACAACACCCCCACCGCCGGTCTTGCCGAGGGCCTCTGCGACCTCGCGGTCGTCCGCGCCCCCATCGACCTGGACCGCTGGTCCCACGCGCTCATCGGTCACGAACCGCGCTACGTCGCCCTCGCCGCGGACGACCCCTGGGCGCGACGGCGCAGCGTCCGGCTCGCCGAGATCGCCGCCCGCACGCTGGTCGTCGACCGGCGGACGGGCACGACCAGCCCCGACCTGTGGCCCGAGGGCGACCGGCCGGCCGTCGAGCACACCCACGACATCGACGACTGGCTCGCCGCGATCGCCACCGGCCGCCGCGTCGGCGTCACCCCGCGGTCCACCTCCGCCCAGTACCGCCGCGACGGCATCGTCTACCGCCCGCTGCGGGACGCCGCCCCGGTGCCCGTGCGCCTCGTCTGGCGCCGCCACGACCCGCACCCGGCCACCCACGCCGCCGTCGCGCTGGCCATGGAGCTGTACCGGGCCGACGACCGCCGGACCTAGCCGGGCCGCGGGCCCCACAACCTGTGGCCAGGGGTCGTACCGCGTCATCCGTTCGGAGCATCGGGGCGTCGGGGCCGCGGCCCTCGTCGCGACCTCGCGGTGGCGGCGTGACCAGCAGTGGGACGGGCGGCGGCGGTTCACTCGATTTGCGTACGACACGTCCGGGAGGACGATAACGGACGGAGCCCGTTTCATCCGGTCCGGTCGGCGGACCAGCGTCCACCGACCGTTGTTCGCGCCACCGCCGGCGCGACGGCCGCACGGAAGGGAGCAGCCGTGTTGATATCCGCCGTGCTCGTCCCGCTGATCATGCTCGCCGCCGTCCTGGCGCCCAACTGGTACCAGGCGTGGAAGACGTACTGCGAATCGGTCAGGCTGCCCGTGTCCCCTCCGGAGGCTTCCGAAGCGGTGGACGACCGCCGGAGCCGGTGGTCCGCGGAACTCGCCCGGCTGCGGAGCCGCTGGACGCAGGACTGAGGGGCCGCGTCCTGCCTCGGTCCTGGTGCGCCGATGCGGTCCCGCCCGGGCTGAACCCGGGGCAGGACCGCGTCAGGCGGCAGGGGCGGGCGTGGTCACGCGCGGGGCGTCATGAACTCCGCCGGTGCCAGGGCGCGTTCGACGATGCGGGTGTCGCCGATCCAGCCGTAGAAGCCCTGCCCGAACTGCTCCGCGAACTGCGTCCCCCCGATGACGAAGGGCTTGCCCAGCGTCTCGATGCCGGTGGCCGGCTGGGACGGGTTGCGGGCGATCTTCGAGCCGTCGACGTACATCACCGTGCGACGGCCGTCGTTGACGACCGCGATGTGGGTCCAGCGGCCGACGGGCAGGGCGTGGCTCCACGAGGTCGGGTCGGCGTCCTGGACGTCCGGGTAGAGGACGAACTGCAGGAACCGCTCGGGCGTGACGTTGAGGCTGCACGTGGGCTCGTCGGTCGACCAGCCCGTGGTCTTCCCGGCGTCGCCGTTGCGGCCCTCCCAGCTGAGGATGCCCATCCAGGCGTGGTCGCCCTCGAAGGGCTCGGGCAGCCTGATGAAGGTCTCGATGGTGAAGCCCCTGCGGAACTTCATGCTGTTGAGCGGCGCCGTGGCCTTCGTGGTGAGGACCGCGCCCCGGTCGGGGCCCTTGCCGCCGTCGAACCGCAGGCTGGCGTGGGCCGGCTGGCCGGTGTGGTGCTCCGCCGACCAGGTGAGGACCTCGGCGGAGCTGTCGTGCAGGAGCCGCACCGCCAGGTCGTTGCCGTTGCCGCTCAGGTCGCGCGCCACGGTGCCCGCGGCGACGGTGGAACCGGGGCGGCCCGCGCCGGCCAGCCCCTCGGCGTCGAAACGCCAGTACGCCACCGTGCCCTTGGGTATCACGCGGTGCGCTGGACGGGGCTTCGGCGGGGTCACCTGGTCGAAGCCGCGGAAGCGCTCGGCGAAGTCGATCGCGAGGCTGAACCGGTCCACGTCGCCGGTCAGTTCGATGGTCTCCGCCTCCAGCGGCGTCCGCTTGGCGGGGTCGCGGGCGAGGAACCAGGGGGAGAAGGTCTCCACGTCGACGACGTTGCGCACCGTGTCGAAGGCGTAGAGCCGGACCATGCCGGCGCCGCCGTAGTAGCGGTCCTGGTAGTTGGTGATGTGGACGTGCACGTCGTGCCCGGCGTCGTTGGTGAGCACGGTCCGGCCGGGCGGCCAGTAGTGGCCGCCCAGCGCGAGGAAGATCTGGTCGTTGCCGCGGATGATGCGGTCCCACAGGCGCTGCCCGTTGTCGGACAGGTGCGCCTCGCCGTCGTCCTCGGCCCAGGCGATGTCGTGCGTGGTCAGGACGGCGGGCAGGGTCGGGTGGGCGTCGAGGACACCCTGCGCCCACGCCAGGCCCTTGTCCGAGGCGCGCCAGTCCAGGGCGAGCACCAGCCACTCGCGGCCGGCCGCGCGCAGCACGTGGTAGCTGTTGTAGCCGTCGGGCGAGGAGCCGCCGAACGTCGGCATGGCGGTGAACCGCTCCGGCCCGAAGGCCCGCAGGTACGCGGTGTCGCCCCGCTGGTCGTCGGTGCCGCCGTTGATGTCGTGGTTGCCCGCGAGGACGCTGTAGGGGACCTTGCCGTGGATGGTGCGGAATGTGTCGGCGGCGAGCTCGATCTCCTGCTCGGTGCCGTGCTCGGTGACGTCGCCGAGGTGGGTCATGAACGCGATGTTGACCTCCTCGCGCTCCGCCACCAGGTAGCGGAAGGTCGCCTTCAGCGGCTCGGGGTCGGCGCTGTCGGCGTCGAAGAGGTACTGCGTGTCGGGCAGCACCGCCAGGGCGAAGCGGGGGCTCTCCTCGTCGAAGCCGCGGTCCCGGGAGCCGGCCGTGCCGGGGACCTGGTGCCGGGGCGCGGCCTGCGCCGTGCCGGTGCCGAGGACCGACGCCGCGGCGCCCACCGCGGGCACCGCGACCGCCGCCTGCAGCAGCGATCGGCGTCCCGGGCTGGGATGGCGGGGATTGCTCATGTACGTCTCCGTGCTGGGGGGAACTGCTGTCAGCACGGATCGTGCGCGGCCCGGGCGAGGACCCGGCAAAGCGATCTTGAACATCCGGCGCCCTGAACTGGTCCGGACCACCAACTCGTCCTGGGATGCGAGCCCCGCTCCGGCCGTTCACGGCAGGTGGGCGGCTCGGCCTCTCAGAGGCGGACGACGACCACGGCCGTGTCGTCGGTGCCGGCGCTCAGGGCGATCAGGGTGTCCGCCAGGTCCTCGGGGCCCTGCCGGCGGTGTTCGGCGAGCCGGTCGGCGAGGCGCCGCAGGCCGAGGTCGATGTCCTCCCCGCGGCGTTCGATCAGCCCATCGGTGTACAGGACGAGGGTGGAGCCGTCCACGTAGGTGGTGGTGGCCTGGGGGCGGGGGGTGTGGTCGGAGGCGGCACCCAGCGGTGGGTCGGTCGCCCGGTCCAGGAAGCGCACGGTGCCGTCGGGGCCGGCCAGGGCCGGCGGCGGGTGGCCGGCACTGCTGTACGTGATGCGGTGGCCGGACCGGGCGACGACGGTCTGCACCGCGGTGGTCGACAGGGCCCCGTCGACGGAGCGGGCGTACAGGTCCAGCCCGTCGAGCGCCTTCGCTGGGCCGCCCACGACGCGGATCGCGGCACTGAGGGCGCTGCGCAGCTGACCCATGACCCCGGCGGCGGCCAGACCGTGACCGACGACGTCCCCGACCGCCACGGCGTCGTCGCCGGAGGGCAGTTCGGTCACGTCGTACCAGTCACCGCAGACGCCCAGGGCGTGGACCGCGGGCCGGTAGCGGACCGCTGCCCGGTGGTGGGCCAGTGCTTGCGGGGCGGGCAGCATCGCCTCCTGCAGGGCGAGGGCGACCTCGCGTTCGCGTGCGTGGGACTGGCGCAGCCGCTCGTTGACCTGCCGCAACTCGCGGGAGCGGGCGTACAGGTCGGCCTCCATCTGCAGCCGGCGGTCGTCGACGGCGGGACCGCCGGAGCGCACGAGGTCGGTGAGCTCGGCGAGCCGGTGCACGAGCAGGACGACGCGTCCCGCGGCGTCCAGGACGGGGGCGTTGATGGGGCTCCAGTAACGCTCGGCGAACTCCCCCGGCCGGGCCGGATCCTCGACGTCGTAGCGCAGGGGGCCGGCGGCGTCCGGGGCGCCGGTCTCCACCACCCGGCGCAACGACGCCTCCATGTCCCCGCGTCCGGCACCGTGCGGGTCGTCGGGGTTGTCGGGGTAGGCGTCGAAGACGTGACGGCCGACGAGCTGGTCCCGGCTACGGTCGAACAGCCGCCGGTAGGACGCGTTCGCGTCCACGATGACCAGCGCGAGGTCCAGCATCAGCATCGCGCTGGGTGACGCCTCGAAGACGGCCTGGTAGTCGATCCCCGGTCCTCTCACCGCGCTTCCCGCACCCGTTCCCGACCGGCCGGGCATCCCCGGTCCCTGCTCCCCCAGTATGCGCTCCGGCCGGCGGGTCACGGCTCGTCGAGGAAGTCGGCCACGACGCGGTTGAACAGGGCCGGGTTCTCCCGGAACATCAGGTGGCTGCCGCCCTCGGCCGCGGAGAGGACGCGTGCCCGCGCACCGGGGATCAGGGAGGCGACCCATGCGGCCGTGCCGGGCGGGAAGATGCTCAGCTCGCCGCCGATGACGAGGGTGGGGACGTCGATCCGCGGCAGGACGTCCCTCCAGTCGCCCCCGTAGTGGTCCAGGTGCAGCGCGGCGGCGTGCCGCGGCGGGAGGAGCCGGTTCTGCTCCACGAGCCACTCCACGTCCGCGTCCGGGAGGGACGGGCCGTGCAGCATGCCGACGATGGCGCGTGATGTGGCGGCGGCGCTGTCGGGCGTGCCGCGCAACCCGGCGACGATGCCCTGGGACATCTCCGGGGTGAACACCGCCGACGGCGGCGCCTCGTCCCCGGCGCCGGCGAGCGCCGAGGAGATCACGGGCGGCTGGTCGACGATGACGAGGCGGGCGATCCGCTCGCCGCCGAAGAGGTCCCAGTAGGACCACGCGACCGGGCAGCCCATGGAGTGGGCGAGCAGGGTGACGTCCCGCAGGGCCAGGGCCTCCAGGAGGTAGTGCAGGTCCGTCGCCAGCCGGGCGATCCGGTAGCCGTGGGCGGGTCTGGCGGACGGCCGTGCCCGCGGTGGTCCGGCGCGATCACGCGGCGGCGGCCGCTCAGCCCGTCGATCTGCGGGCCGAACTCGGCGGCGCTCTGCGCGAAACCCGGGACGAGGACGAGCGGCTCCCCGGCGCCCGCCTCCGTGTAGCGCAGGCGCACTCCGTCGCTGGTGACCACCTCGCCCGCACGGCGTTCCGCGGGCGGGGGGCCGGTCGTCGCGTCGTCCACGGCACCTCGTGCGCCGCGTGGGCGGCGCCTTCCCATGCTGGCGACGGGCACCCGAGGAGGTATGAAGGGAACCATGACCTTGCCATTCAGTGTGCTGACGCATCTGGAGTGCGCGCGGTGCGGCCGCCGCCACGACGCCGACCGGGTGCAGAACCTGTGCGCGTGCGGATCTCCGCTCCTCGCCCGCTACGACCTGGACCGGGTCCGGGACTCCCTCACGCCCGCGGACCTCGCGGGCCGCCCGCAGAACCTGTGGCGCTACCACGAACTGCTGCCCGTACGCGATCCGGCACACGTCGTCACCCTCGGCGAGGGCATGACGCCCCTGGTGCCGCTGCCGCGGTACGGCGCGGCGATCGGCGTGCCGGGACTGGTGATGAAGGACGAGGGGCTGATACCCACCGGCAGCTTCAAGGCGCGGGGCGCGGCCGTCGGCGTGGCCAGGGCCCTCGAACTGGGCGCACGCGGGATCGCCATGCCCACCAACGGCAACGCGGGGGCCGCGTGGGCGACCTATGCCGCACGGGCGGGCCTGGACGCGCTCGTCGCGATGCCGGCGGACGCGCCGTCGATCACCCGGGCCGAATGCGCTGCCGCCGGGGCCGACCTGTACCTGGTGAACGGCCTGATCGGCGACGCGGGCCGGCTGGTGGCGGAGAAGATCGCCGCCGAGCCCGGTGTCTGGATGGACGCGGCGACCCTGAAGGAGCCGTACCGCATCGAGGGCAAGAAGACCATGGGCCTGGAGATCGCCGAGCAGCTCGGCTGGCGCGCGCCGGACGTCATCGTCTACCCCACCGGCGGCGGCGTCGGCCTCATCGGCATCCACAAGGCCCTGGTCGAACTGCGGGCCCTGGGGTGGCTGCAGGGGCCGATGCCGCGGCTGGTGAGCGTGCAGGCCTCCGGCTGCGCCCCCATCGTGCGCGCCTTCGAGAAGGGCGAGCGCACCAGTGAGCCGTGGCAGGACGCGCGCACGGTCGCGTTCGGCATCACCGTGCCCAAGGCGCTGGGCGACTTCCTCGTCCTGGACGCGCTGTACGAGACCGACGGCCGGGCCGTCGCGGTCGACGACGAGGAGCTGCTCGCCGACCGCGACAGGTGCGCCGCCGCCGACGGTGCCCTGCTGTGCCCGGAGGGCGCGGCGACGCTGTCGGCGGTGCGGGTCCTTCGCGAGCAGGGCTGGCTGTCCGGCGACGAGGAGGTGGTGGTGCTGAACACCGGGGCGGCGGCCAAGTACCCGGAGACCTTCCGGGTCGACCCGCCGGTCCTGGAGCTCACCGACCGCATCCCGTAGGCCCGCGCCGCCGCCGGGCGCCCCCGCCCGGCGGCGTCCGGCGCGCGGGCGGTCTCTGTCGTGCGGGGGGACGGTCCGGCGCACGCAGGAGCGGGCCGGTGGGTGCGCAGCCGAGGAGGTTCAGCCTCTCCCGGAACGCGGCCCGGTCCGCGAACAGTCCTTCGGCGTCGACGCACCGCGCCCACACCGTCCGCTCCGCGTCCCCCTCCTCGTGGACGAGCGCGAACCGCAGGGGCAGCTCTCGCCCCCCAGACGACCTCGCGCACCGACCCGTGCCCGTCCACGAGCCACACCCCTCCCCGGCCCCGACGGCCGGCGACGATCACAGGGGTCGGGGCTCCTCGTACGGGATGCGGTTCAGGTGCCGGATCTCGCCGAGCGTGCCCCATTCGTCGGCGCCGAGTTTGGTGAGCGGCCGCAGCAGCGGGGCGCTCGGGCGGCCGTCCGCCAGGACCTCCTGGTCCGCGACGGCGTGCACCACCCGCCCGAAGACCAGCGTCGAATTGCCCATCCGCACGGTGGTGTGCGAGCGGCACTCCAGGGCGACCGGCGAGGCCGCCACCCTGGGCGGACGCACCCTCAGGCTCGGTTCGCGCTCGATGCCCGCGTGGTCGAACTCGCTGACGTGCCGCGGGAAGTCGGTGGCCGTGACGTTGACCAGCAGCATCAGGACCTCGGAGGCGAAGTTCACCACGAACTCCCCGGTGTCCTCGACATTGCGCAGCGAGTCCTTGCGGCCGATCGAGGTGAACTGCACGATCGGCGGATCCGTGCTCGCGATGCTGAAGAAGGAGTGCGGCGCGAGGTTCTCGTACCGGCCGTCCGGGGTGACGGTGGAGATCCACGCGATCGGCCGGGGCACGACCACGGAGGTCAGGAAGCGGTAGAAGGCGAAGCCGCCCATGGCCTCGGGATCGAAGTCGACGCGCATGGCCGCAGTATCCACGGCCGCGCCCGCCGTCCCGCCCCCGCGGCGGCCCCGGCGTGTCGGCTCCCGGGGGTGCCGTGGCCGCAGCGGTGACTTGGGCATGTGCGCGCACGCGGCTGAGTACGCGTACTCAGGCGCCCCGCGCCGCCCGGTCCGAGGCTGTCCGCATGACACGAACTCCCGCACTCGCGATGGCGGTTCTGACCGCCCTGACGCTTGCCGCCTGCGGCACCGAGCACACGAACGCCGCCGACGCCGTCAAGGTGCGGCCCGCCGGGGCGCCGTCGGCTGCGGAGGATCCGGAGCGGGCGTTCATCGAGAGGGTGAACACGGTCGCGCGGCCCTGCGCCCTGGAGGTCCCGTCCGGGGAGGACGAGCCCGTCGCCCCGGGCGAGAAGCCGCGGACCGGTCCGGCGGAGGCACTGCCGACCGGTGACGGCGCGCCCGCGCTGCCGACCGCGGGCCCGGAGGTGGAGCCGAACGCCGTGGAGTGGTGCGCGGGGCACCTCCACGTCGAGCGAATCACGCAGGCGCTGATGGGTGTGGCGGACCCGACCCCCGACAAGGTGAGGCGGGTCCTGAACGGTCTCGGGTACATCGACGAGCGCATCCACGGCCTGAAGCGGTCCGGTGCGACCACACGGTTCTCCATCGACCTGCGGGTCATGGGCGGCGCGCTCGGCCTGAAGGGCACGGCGGCCGGCGCGTACACCGACGTCGAGTTCGTCGCGGCCCCCGAGACCGGCCCGTTCGAGCCCGGCGCCGCGGGCCGCTGATCCCGCGGGCGCCCGGTGCGGGACCGAGGTCGGCATCGGCCGGCAAGGTGCTCCTGGTCACAAACGGCCGGTCGGTGTCATAGCGGCGGGCACTGTCCGGTCGTGGTGGGTGAGGGCTCCCCCAGGGGAGCCGGAGACACCCCCGCAAGAGGAGAACGTCCATGACCACACCCGTCGTCGCGATCGCGTACCACTCCGGCTACGGCCACACGACCGTCCTCGCCGAGGCCGTGCGTGACGGCGCCGCGGAAGCCGGCGCCGTCGTCCACCTGGTCAAGGTCGACGAGATCACCGAGGAGCAGTGGGAGCTGCTCGACGCCGCCGACGCGATCGTCTTCGGTTCGCCGACCTACATGGGCACGGCCTCGGGTGCCTTCCACCAGTTCGCCGAGACGACCTCCAAGCGCTGGTTCGTCCACTCCTGGAAGGACAAGCTGGCCGCCGGCTTCAGCAACTCCGGTGCCAAGAGCGGCGACAAGCTCCACACGCTGCAGTACTTCTCCATCCTCGCGGCCCAGCACGGCATGACCTGGGTCAACCTCGGCCTGCACCCGGGCTGGAACAGCTCCACCGCCTCCGAGGACGACCTCAACCGCCTCGGCATCTACCTCGGCGCGGGTGCCCAGACGCACACCGACGTCGGCGCGGACGAGGTCCACAAGGCCGACATCGCGACCGCCGCGCACCTCGGCCGCCGGGTCGCCGAGCAGGCCCGCATCTACGCCGCGGGACGCTCGGTCGTCGGCGCCTGAGCCGGTCCCGCCCCACCACCCGGCCGGTGCGCCCCCGGGTGTGCCGGCCGTCGTGCCCCGCGCGGGACGCAGACCCGCGCCACGCTCACCGCGCTGTCACATTCCGCGGGGCAGCCCGGTCATCACTGCGTATCGCACCCCACAGCAGAGGAGATCACCATGGAAGCCCGCGTGAACTACTTCGGCCACCCGCTCGCCGGCAAGGTCATGAGGCACCTGAACTCGGCGAGCAAGGTGCTGGCGGAGTCCACGCTGCCGGTCCTCACCCAGGAGCTGGTGAAGATCCGCGCCAGCCAGATCAACGGCTGCGGCTTCTGCACCGACATGCACACCAAGGAGGCCGCCGCCGCCGGTGAGACCTCGGTGCGCCTGAACCTGATCGCCGCCTGGCGCGAGGCCACGGTCTTCACCGACGCCGAGCGTGCCGCCCTGGAGCTCGCGGAGGAGGCCACCCGTGTCGCCGACGCCGCCGGTGGCGTCTCGGACGCGGTCTGGGGGAACGCCGCCAAGCACTTCGACGAGGACCAGCTGGTCGCCCTGATCTCGCTCATCGCCGTGATCAACGCCTACAACAGGATCAACGTGATCAACCAGCAGCCTGCGGGCGGCTACCAGCTCGGCATGTTCGGCTGATCCGCGGTTCCCGCCGCCGGCGCCGCACAGGCCAGGCCGTCCGTCCCCCTCCCGCTCCCGACCGCGGGGCGGGGACGGACGGCGTTTCCCGGCCGTCCCCGACGGCGCCGGCGGTTCAGCGCGTACGAAGGTACTCCAGCCCCCTCTCGCGCAGCGACCGGTGCAGGCCGTCGTACGCGGGCGAGCCGTCCAGCACGGTCTTCGGCAGCTTGGCGACCACGGTGTAGTTGGTGTCGACCACGTTCCCGATGGGCGCCAGTCCGGCCTGGCTGACCAGCTGGTACGCGTCCAGCTGGTGCAGACCGGTCAGGGAGGACGTCCAGCCGACCAGGTCGTGCTGGCTGATCCGGTAGGCGTCCTCGAGCGGCCGGACCGACCCGGTCGACATCAGGAAGCGGTCGTCCTCCAGGCGCGGCCAGGCGGGCGCGCCGCCCTTGAGCAGGTCGATCACGACCACGGTGTGCATCGCTGCCTCGACCGCGGTGCCGCACACCTCGCCCTCGCCCTGCCGGCAGTGCCCGTCGCCGATCGCCAGCTGCGCCCCGGGCACGTTGACGCCCAGGTAGAGGGTGGTGCCGGCGCGCATCTCCGGGGTGTCCATGTTCCCGCCGTGCGCGCCCGGGGTGATGCTCATGACGACCTCGCCGGCGGCGGGGGCGACCCCCACGGTGCCGTGCATCGGGTCGAGGGGCAGCTCGACCGTGTGGTCGGAGAAGCGGGCCTGGAACCGGCAGCTGTTGCGCTCGCGGTCGATCCCGTACCGCCAGACGACCTCCTCCAGCGGGTCGTGCAGCATCGCCGTGGCGTGCGTCGTGGTCAGCGCGCCGAAGTGCGGGAAGGTGGTGGACACCGCCCAGTCCCGGGCCGGCGCGATGTCGACGAAGTGGACGGCCAGGGTGTCGCCCGGCTCGGCCCCCTCGACGTGGATCGGGCCGGTGACCGGGTTGAGGTACGGGAACTCGCACACCTTGCTCGGGAGGTCCTCGGGACCCCGGACCAGGCCGCCGAAGCAGTCCTCCGTGAAGAGCTCCACGATCGTCCCCGGCCGCACGCGCAGCAGGGGCTCGCGGCCGCCGAAGGCGTAGGCGTACTGCTCGGGCGTCGGGTGGAGGCGTACCACTTCGAGGTCGCTCATGACGGTTCGGCCTCCTCGGCCAGGGTGGTCTCGGAAGGCTCGGCGGGCAGTTCCGGGCGCCGGCCCGCGATCAGCAGCCCCACCAGCAGGGCCGCACCGATCGCCAGCCACAGGAAGCCGAGCCGCTGGGCGGTGACCTTCGCGTTGACGACGACGAAGGTGAGGATCCCGAAGCCGATCAGCGGCGCGATCAGGTGGCGCCACCAGTCGCGGCTGCCCTGCCGGACGACGTAGTGGACGACGACCGAGACGTGCAGCACCAGGAACGCGGTCATCGCCCCGAAGTTGACCAGCGAGCTGAGCAGGGTGATGCCGTCGTCGCGGGAGTTCATGTACAGGCCCAGCCCCAGCGAGACCACGGCGACCAGCAGCGTCGCGTTGACCGGGACACGGCGACGGGGGTCGATCTCCGCCAGGAAACGGGGTAGTTGACGGTCGCGGGCCATCGCGAACAGCAGCCGGGAGGTCGCCGCCTGCGCGACCAGGGAGTTGGCGAAGCCCCAGGCGATCGCGGTGGCCAGTGCGCTCAGGGTGCTCAGCCAGCGGCCTCCGGCGACCTGGGCCGCGTCGTAGAAGGCGGTGCCGTCCGGGTCCCCCTCCTTGATCAGCGTCGGCGCCTCGGGCACCAGCATCGCCGCGATCCAGGTCTGGACGATGAACAGCGCACCGGCGAGCAGCAGCGCGGCCATCATGGCCCTGCCGATCGCCCGGGCGGATTCGCGGTTCTCCTCGGCGAGGGTGGAGATGCCGTCGAAGCCGAGGAAGCTGAGCACGGCGATCGACACCGCCCCGAAGATCAGGGACCAGGAGAAGGTGCCGGAGTCGTAGAAGGCGTGCAGGCTGAAGCTGCCCTTGCCCTGGGCGAGCGCGGCGGTCCCGAAGGCCAGGAAGATCGCGAGGACGACCAGTTCGGCCACGAGCATGATCTTGTTGATCCTGGCGGTCATCTCGATGCCGAGCCAGTTCACGACGGTGTTGAGGACGACGAACCCGATCAGCCAGATCCACACGGGCACCGACTCGACCTCCGAGTTCATCGCCACCGCGGCGATCAGGTAGAGCAGCGCCGGGACCAGGATGTAGTCCAGCAGGATCATCCAGCCGGAGAGAAAGCCGAACGGCCTGCCGATGCCCCGCCCCGCGTAGGAGTAGACCGACCCGGCCATCGGGAAGGCCCGGGACATCTGCGCGTAGGAGTGCGCGGTGAACATCATCGCCAGCATGCCGATGGCGTAGGCGAGGGCGACCATGCCGCCCGAGCCCTGGAAGACACCGCCGAAGATGCCGAAGGGCGCGATCGGCACCATGAAGACCAGGCCGTAGACCACCAGGTCCCGGAAGCCGAGTGACCGCGCCAACTGCTGGGTGTAGCCGTACTTCTCGAGATCTTGCCCTTGAGGTGCGCTGTCGCTCACGTCGCCTCCCCGGCGGCCGCGGTCCCCTGACTGGCGGGGTGATCTTAGGGTCCGCGGCCGACGCAGGGGAACGCCTGTGCACAGGGATTCTGACGGAACATGACATGTTCCCGGGCACCGTCACCCGGCGGGGCCGGACGACCCGATGACGACCACGCGCGCCCAGTCGGGCGGCGTGTCCGGCACGTAGTCGGGATCGTGCTCGCGCCACGAGCGGCGCCCGCCCTGGCGGGGGAACAGGCCCACGACCGTGCGGCAGGCCGGGCGCGCATCGGGCCAGGGCGTCTGACCGTCGGTCAGCACCACGACGACGTCCGGCCGGGGCCGTGTGCGCAGCGCCCGCGCGAAGCCGCTGCGCAGGTCCGTACCGCCACCGCCCACCAGCGGGATGTCCTCGGCACGGCACAGCGGGTGGGCGATCCGGGCCGCGGCGTCGCACGGCACCACGGTGACCAGGTCGCGACGGCCGCCCACGGCGCGGGCGATGGCGGCCACTTCGAGGAGCGCGCTGCCCAGTTCGGCGTCACTGACCGAGCCGGACGTGTCGATGACCACGCAGACCCTGGGCGGTCTGCGCCGCAGGCTCGGCAGGACGACGCCAGGCACACCGGCCGACCGGCGCGAGGGCCGTCCGTAGCTGTAGTCCTGGCCCGCGCCGGAACCGGAGGCCGCCGAGCGCACCGCCGCGCCCAGCAGTTCCCGCCACTGCTGCGGCGGATGGAACGCCTCCTCCGCCCACCGCCGCCAGCTCTTCGGCGCATGGCCCGGGCGGCCGTTGATGGCCTGCGCCACGCGGAAGCGGACGCCGTCCCGTTCCTGCTCGCTCAGGCCGTGGGCGCCCTCCGGGCCCAGGTCCCACTCGCGTTCGAGGCCGTCCGCGCCGCTGCCGCAGTCCAGCCAGACGAAGTCCTGCGTGAGCGGGCCGATCCCGAACCGCCCGAGGTAGTCCTCCATGAGCTGCCCGTCGGGGAGTCCCAGGGTCCTGGGGAGGACGGCGCCCTGAGGCGTGTCCAGCCCGTCCCCGAAGGCGTCGTCGTTGACCTCGCAGTCCGCGGCGATGTTCATCCGCAGCCGCTCCGCCGGGCCCTCCAGTCCCTGCTCCCGTGCGACGCGGTCACCGCGCCCGTGGTGGTCGCGCAGCAGGTGCGACACCTCGTGCACCCACACCCCGGCCAGTTCTTCGAGCGGCGTGCGGTCCACGAACCCCGGTGAGACGTAGCACCGCCAGTGCGCGTCGACGGCCATCGTCGGCACCCGCCGGGACTCCACGACGTGCAGCGCGAACAGGGCCGTCGCCAGATAGGGGCGGACCCGGGCGGCGTACAGCCGGGCGGCGAAGAGCTTCTCGAGGTCCAGCGCCACCGGCGCCTGCGCGTTCACCGGCCGGCCTTCGCGACGAGCCCGGCCCCGGTCCGGTCGGCGGCCCGGTCGGCGCGCCGGGACAGGGACACCACTGCGGCCAGCCGCTCGATGGCCGCGGGGACGTCCCATTCCTCGCGGCGCAGCGAGGCGAGCGTGGTGGCCGGGACGACGACCAGATCCGGGGCCCCGGTCTCCAGGGCCCGGACCAGCAGGGCCCACGCCGCGTCCCAGCGCGACTTCTCCGGCCGGTTGCGGACGGCGTCCACCACACCGTCCAGGACGGCCTGGCGCAGGTCCCCGCGCTCGGGCAGGACGGCGCCGGCCGGGTCGGCGAGCAGTTCCTCGGGGTCGGGGAGGTCCATGCGGTCCATGCTCGCCAGCAGCTCCAGCCCCGGACCGTCCCCGACGGCACCTCTGACGAGCAGGGAGAGCACGTCCCGGGAGGCGTCGGCCGCGGTCGCGAAGGCGATCAGGCACAGCGTCATCTCCCAGCTCCGGGGGGACGGCCAGGCGCCGCCGCGGCGGGTCTCGTTGGTGGGGAGGCGGTGGACGAGGCCTGGGCGGGCGGCGAGGAGCCCGCACACCGCGCGGCGGGCGAAGTCCACGGCACCGGGCAGCTTCCCGGGGTCGAGCCGTGGCAGCGTCGCCCGGGGCCAGGTGCCGCCGAGGCCGCGGACCACCACGTCGTGGTCGTGCGTCCACTGCAGGTGGACGAAGCGGTTGGCCAGCGGCGCGCTCAGTTCCCAGCCGTCGGCCGCCGAGGAGCGGGGGTTCGCGGCGGCCACGATCCGGACCCCGGGCGGCAGCCGCAGGGCGCCGATCCGCCGTTCGAGCACGAGACGGAGCAGGGCCGCCTGCACCGCGGGCGGCGCGGTGGACAGCTCGTCGAGGAAGAGCAGGCCCCGGCCGGCCCGGACCAGCCGGACCGCCCAGTCCGGCGGGGCCATCGGGACGCCCTGTTCGGCGGGGTCGTCCCCGACGACGGGCAGCCCGGAGAAGTCGGACGGCTCGTGGACGCTGGCGATCACCGTGGTCAGCGGGAGGTCGAGGGCGGCGGCGAGCTGGGTGAGCGCCGCGGTCTTGCCGACCCCGGGCTCGCCCCACAGGAGCACGGGCAGGTCGGCGGCGACGGCCAGAGTGAGGGCCTCCAGCTGGGTGTCGGGGCGCGGTTCGGTGGTGGTGTCGCGCAGCAGGGTCAAAAGGGCGTCTGCGACGTCGAGTTGGGGGGCGGAGTCCGGGTCGGCGGGCAGGGTGGACAGGGCGGACGTGGGCATGGGTGATCACCTCGGGGGTCTGAGAAGCCGAAAGCCGAAAAGCGGTACGGGAGCGTGCGCGGGGACACCGCGCACGCCCCGGGGTCAGCGGGAGGCGCGCTGCCGCGGGTGCGGCCGGCCGGGGCGGGAACGGGTGCGGGGTGCCGGGAAGCGGTCGCGCGGCGGCACCCGCCCGGGGGCGGGCCCGGCGAGACCTGCCCTGAACAGGCCGTAGACGATGCGCCGTTGGGCGGCCGCCTCCAGTTCGTCCCGCAGCGGTCCGTCGCGGAGCACCGCGCCGGGACCGAGCAGTCCCTCGACGACGGCCAGCGCGCCGGCGGTGTCGCCGTGGTCGAGGCGTGCCCTTACGTCGGCGAGGGATTCCGGACGCCGGTGCGCCCGGTCGATCGCCTGCAGGCAGGGCAGCGGGGTACCGGTCAGCGCGACCAGCAGTTCCTCGCGGCGGATCTCTTCCGGGTCATGGTCCAGCGCGGTCAGGACGCCGTCGACCAGGCCGATCCGGTGCGGTGCGCCCCGGCACTCCACGACGCGCGGTCGTCCCGGCCGCCCCCGCGGCAGGGACGGACCGGACGGCGTGTGATCCGGTACGAGCGCGGCGGCGACCAGCGGGTGCAGCCCGTCGGCGCCGATCAGTCCGGCGTCGAGCAGTTCGAGGTCCGGCGGCACCCAGGTCGCCGCGTCCGGCAGCACCGGCAGCGCCCGGGCGCCGCCACGGTCCGCGGGCGCCGCCGAGATCCACGCGATGGGCGCTCCTGTGCCGTCACCGTCGCCGGTCACCTCCACCAGCAGCCGGTGGCGGGAGCCCAGGCGCACGGTGACGGCACCGCTGGTGCGGCCCTCGGCACGCAGCACCCTCCGCGCCTCGTCCGCCCACCGGTCGACCGCGCAGCGCTGGTACGGCGGCAGTGGCCCGGGCGGTTCCGGGTCCGGGAGGGGAGGCAGGTCGGCGGACTCGCGGCCGGTTCCGGCGCGCAGCGGCAGTTCACCGGTTCTGCGCGCGTCCCACAGGTGGCGGTGCAGGTCGAGACGGAACCGCCGGTGGGGACGGGCGTGCGGATGGTGGAGGGCACCCGCGCCGGGGTGGTCCGGGTCCCACAGGGCGAGGCTGATCCGCTGCCCGCCGTCCGCCCACGCCGGCGGGGTCCGGACGACGAGGTGCACCTGGTCGCCGCCCTCCGGCTCCGCGGCCCCGTACCCGGCCAGGGAGATGGTCAGGCCCGGACGCAGCAGACCGTCGGGGGCGACCCTGGGCATGTGCCAGCGCAGCAGGTCGGGGACCAGATGCCGGAGGTCGGCCCGGACCCGGGCCGCGAGTTCCCGGCCGTGGGTACGGGCGAGGGAACGCAGGTTGAGGTCGACGTCGATGCCGGCGGCGGCACAGGCCCCGGCCCAGTCACCGCCTCGGCGGCGGGCGGTCGCGGTCTCGACCATGGAGGGCGGCACGGCGAACTCGCGCACGCGCAGCCAGAAGGAGAGGCGGGAATCCTCGTTCGCGGTCTGAGTGAGCATCAGCACTCACCTTGCGCGGACAGGTCCCCCAATCTGGAAGGAGAGTCAGTTGTCATCGCGGGGATCATAGCGTTCCCGTCACGATCTGTCAGGCCCTCACCCGGCACCGACGCCCCGGCACCGGGCGCCGCCAGGCTCCGCGGGGGCCCGGGTCACGTCACGGAGCGGATGGTGCCGCCGTCCACGCGGATCGTGGCGCCGCTGACGTAGTCCGCGTAGGGGCTCGCCAGGTAGGCGACGGCGCCCGCGATCTCCTCGGGCCGGCCGAAGCGGCCGATGTCGTTGGGCACGAAGTCCCGCGCGGCGTTGCGTTCGATCTCCTGCCACGACCGGCCCCAGCCGCGCTCCGGCGCGAGTCCGGTGATCAGGTCCTGCACCGCGTCGACGAGGATCGCCCCGGGGGAGACCACGTTGGAGGTCACCCCGGTGTCCTTCAGCTCCCGCGCCAGGGAGACGGCCAGGTTGTGCCGCGCGGCGAGCGACGCGTTGTAGTGGGGCTGCATCGCGATCGGCTGCGAGGCGAGCCCGCCGCCGATCTGGATCACCCGGCCCCAGCCGCGCTCGCGCATCCCGGGCACCAGCCGCTGGATCATGCGGACGCCCGAGACCACGTTGACCTCGTACGTCCGCAGCCACTCCACCGCGGTGGCCTCGGCCCAGCCGACGTGGTCGTACGAACCGGCGTTGTTGACCAGGACGTCGACCTCGCCGGCGACCCGGGCCACCGCGTCGGCGCCCTCGTCCGTGGCGAGGTCGCCGATCGCCGCGGCGACGGCCCCGGTCCTCTCCGCCACCTCGCGCGTGCGCGCCTCGTCCCGTCCGTGCACCACGACGTCGGCGCCCTCCGCGGCGAGCAGCGCGGCGATCGCCGCGCCGAGGCCGGAGCTGGAACCGGTCACCAGGGCCCGGCGGCCGGTCAGGTTCAGATCCATCGCAGTGTCCTTCCGATCATGTATACACCCGTAGACATGACTCCAGTCTACACTCGTCAACATGACGACTCCGCGACGCCGCGACGCGGCCGCCACCAAGGAGGCCATCCTGCGTGCGGGCATCGAGGCCTTCACCCGGCACGGCTACGACGGCGTCGGAGTGCGGGAGATCGCCAAGGCCGCCGGGGTCACCGCGATGCTGGTGGGCCGCTACTTCGGCTCCAAGGAAGGGCTCTTCGCCGAGGTGGTGGAGGCGTCCATGACCGAGCGCACGGTCCTCACCAGCGACCCGGCCACCCTCGCCCGAGACGTGGCCGCCGCACTCGTCCGCCGGACCGCGCCGGAAGCCGACAGCCTCGACCCGTTCCTCCTCATGCTGCGCTCGGCACCCAACCCCCGCGCCGCGGAGATCCTGCGGTCCGGCATCGAGAACCACGTCGAGGCCCATCTGCTCGACGCCGCACCGCAGCTGCGGGGGACCGACCGCGCCGCCATGGCCCTCTCGGTCGTCGCGGGCTTCTGGCTGATGCGCACGATCATCGGCAGCACCGCGATCAACGGCACCGACGAGGCGGCCCTCGCCCGGAGGCTGGAACAGGTGTTCGCCCTGCTCCTCGACGGCTGACCACACTCCCGTTTTGCCCGGTCTTTGCGGCTCCGCGGAAACAGAATCGCGGGGTCCGGGGTTGCGACCTACATGGCGACTCTTGGACTGATCGGCAGCGGATCCATCGGCGGCACCCTGGCGCGGCTCGCCGTGGACGCGGGCCTGGACGTGGTGCTCAGCAACTCACGCGGACCGGAGACCCTCGACGGCCTGGTGGCCGATCTGGGCCCCCGGGCACGCGCGGCGACCCCGGCGGAGGCCGCCGCGGCGGGCGACTGGGTCGTGGTGACGATCCCGCTCAGGGCCTTCGACCAGGTCCCCGCGGCCCCGCTGACCGGGAAGACGGTCATCGACACCGGCAACTACTACCCCCAGCGCGACGGCCGGATCGCCGCGCTCGAGGACGGGACCAGCACGGAGAGCGAACTGCTCCAGGGCCACCTGCCCGACGCCCACGTGGTGAAGGCGTTCAACAACATCTTCTTCCGTCACCTCGCCGCACTCGCCCGCCCGAAGGGCTCGCCCGACCGGACCGCCCTGCCGATCGCCGGCGACGACCCGGTCGCCGTCGCGCACGCCACGGAACTCCTCGACGTGCTCGGCTACGACGCGGTCGGCTACGGCACCCTCGCCGACAGTTGGCGTTCGCAGCCCGGCACCCCCGTGTACGGCCTGCCCTACGCGGGCGGCGAGGCGGACTTCTCGAAGGCCACGGCGACCCCAACGTCCGCCGACACGATCCGGGCCGCTCTCGCCGCCGCCACCCGCTGAAGGACGGACCCCGCGGCAGCGCCGACAGCGCCGGAGGACACGTGACCGATCCGCTGACCGACGTCCTGGGCCTGCTCGACCTGCGCAGCGCACACTTCGCCCGGCTGGAGGCCCAGGAGCCGTGGGCCGTCGGCTTCCCCGGCTACCGGCACATCAAGTTCGGCGCCGTGCTCCTCGGCAGCTGCCGGATCGCGGTGACCGGCTCCGGGGCCCCGGAGCCGGTCACCCTGAAGGAGGGCGACTGCTACCTGATCGGCGGTGGCCGTGGCTACGAACTGGCGGGCGGTCCCGAGGTCCCGGCGGTGCCGAGCGACGAGGTCTTCGCCGGCTTCAGGCCCGGGAACACGGTCCGGATCGGCACGGCGCCCGACGCGGTCCTGGTGGGCTGCGGATTCGACCTCGACGAGGCCAACGCCGCCGTACTCCTGGACGTGCTGCCGCCCCTGATCCACGTCGGCGCCGGGTCCACCGCGGCGGAGGGCATCCGGGCGGCGCTCGAACTGCTCCGCGTGGAGACCGGCGAGCCCGCGCTCGGCACCCCCTTCGTGACCGAGCGGCTGGCGCACGTCCTGCTGGTCCACCTGCTCAGGGCGCACGTCGCCGAGCACGGGCCAGAGGGCGGCGCCTGGCTCACCGCGCTCGCCGACCGGCACGTCGGGGCCGCGCTGGGGCTGATGCACGACCGGCCCGCACACCCCTGGACCGTCGCCGAACTCGCCGGGAAGAGCGGGATGTCGAGGTCCCGGTTCGCCGACAGGTTCACCAGGACCGTGGGCGTCCCGCCGCTGGAGTACCTCGCGGGCTGGCGCATCCGCTCCGCGGCGCGGGAGCTGAGGACGGGCGACCGCACCGTCGCCTCGATCGCGGCGCGCTGGGGCTACGGCTCCGAGAGTTCGTTCAGCCACGCCTTCAAGCGCGTCATGGGGTCCTCGCCCGGACGCTACCGCGCGGCGGGACCGCACCGCCCCGAAGGGGCGCGGTGAGGGCCCCGGAGATCTCCGGGGCCCTCACCGGCCGGGGCGCGCCGGTCAGTGGCCGGCGTCGGTGGTGATCAGCTTGGCCAGCTCCCCGGGCATGGACAGGAAGGGCGAGTGGCCCGAGGGCACCCGGTGGGTGCGCTGCGCGCGGGCCGCCATGGCCTCCTGGAACTCCGGGGCGAGCGCCGTGTCCCGCTCGGTGAGGACGTAGGTGGAGGGCACCGTCTTCCAGGCGGCGGCGGTGAGGGGTTCGCAGAAGGACCTGGCCGTCTGGAGGACCAGGCGCGCGGTGGCGTCCTCCGCGTCCTGCGGTGCGGCGTCCCCGTAGAAGGCGGCCTTGGCGTCCTCGTAGTGCCCGTGCGCGGACAGCGAGGCGACGCCGGCGCCGGAGAACTTGCCACCGCTCATGCCGTCGATGGACTCGCCCTCGTCGAGCACGAAGGCGGAGAGGTAGACGATCCGGGACACGTTCGGCGCGTCCGCGGCGGCCTGCGTGACGGGGATGCCCGCGTAGGAGTGGGCGAGGACGGTCACCGGGCCGGCGACGGCGTCCAGGCGCTCGCGGACGGCCCGCGCGTCGTCGTGCATCCCGGCCGTGTTCCCTTCGTCGGCCGAGGCGCTCGGCAGGTCGACGGTCTCGACCCGCCAGCCCAGCGCGGTGAGTTCGGGGACGAGCCTGTCGAAGCACCAGGCGCCGTGCCAGGCGCCGTGGACGAGGAGGATGGCGGGCCGGCTGTTGTCTGCAGTGGTCATGTGAGGCCTTTGGTACACGGTCGGGAACGCGGACGTCGGTGACGCCCTCCGTCACCGACCGTAGTTCCGGGGCCTGCGGCGGACCATGCGCGTCCGTCCGGCGTTCTTGAGCGCGCGTCCCGCGTACGCGCGCGGGGCGGGGCGGCACCCGGCACCGGGGGCCGGTGTCCGGGCGCCGCCGAGGAGCGCGGCGAGCGTCAGCTTGCGTCGTGTGCCGCGTCCCCGTTCCCGTAGCGGCGCCGGAACCGCTCGACGCGGCCGGCGGTGTCCACCACGCGGGCGGTGCCGGTGTAGAACGGGTGGCTCGCGGAGGAGATCTCCACGTCCACGACGGGGTAGACGTTGCCGTCCTCCCAGACGACGGTCTTCCCGCTGGTCATCGTGGAGCGGGTGAGGAAGGCGAAGTCCGCCGCCCGGTCGCGGAAGACGACGGGACGGTAGTCGGGGTGGATGCCGGGTTTCACGGGTTCTCCGAGACGTGTCGTGCGGCCCGCGGGGGCCGGTGGTGGGGCGTGCCGGGGTGGGGCGTGCCGGGGGCGGTGTCACCAGGAGGCCTTGCGCACGCCGGGGAGGTGGCCCACGTGGGCCTGGGCGCGCACGTTGATCCGGGAGAGGCCGAACGCCCGCAGGTGACCGCGGGGCCGCCCGTCGAGGGCGTCCCGGTTGCGGACCCGGGTGGCGCTGGCGTCGCGGGGCTGCCGGTCCAGCACCCGCCGCGCCGCGGCCTTCTCCTGCGGGGTGGCCGTGGGCCGGCGCAGGACGTCCTTCAGCTCGGCGCGGCGTGCGGCGAACCGCGCGACGACGGCCTTGCGCCGCTCGTTCTTCGCGATCTTGCCGGTCCTGGCCATCAGACCTTCCCTCCCCGCGCGCGGATGACGGCGACGGCCTTCTCGATGCCGATGCGGTCCACGGTCCTGATGCCCTTGGCGCTCAGCGTGAGCCGGACGGTGCGGCCCTCGCCGGGCAGCCAGTAGCGCTTGTGCTGGACGTTCGGGTCGAAGCGGCGCCTGGTGCGCCGGTGCGAGTGCGAGACGGAGTTGCCGAAGCCGGGCTTGCGGCCGGTGAGTTGGCAGTGTGCGGGCATGACGGTCCGTTCTGTCGTCCGGTGGGCCGGCGGAGAGCTTATTGGAAATGAAAACCAGTTCTGTATAGTATCCGCCATGGACCCTGGTGTGGCGCGCCGCCCGCCCCTTCCACCCTGGCCGGCTGCACGCGGCGCTGGAGGACCTCAGCTGCGCCGCCGCCCGCAGCCGCGGCCGCTTCTGGCTGGCCGACCACCCCGACACCCTGTTCTCCTGGGAGGCGGCCGGTGGTGCGCTGTGCATCGAGGACGTCGGGCCGTGGCTCGCCGCACTGCCCGACACGGCATGGGAGACCGTGCCGGCCGAACGGCGCGTGGCGGCCGCCCTGGACTGGCATCCCGAACACGGCGACCGCGGCCAGCACCTCGCCTTCACCTCGCCCGGCCTCGACCGCGAAGGGCTGACGGCCACCCTCGACCGCTGCCTGCTCACGGACGCCGAGTACGCGATCGGACCGGCCGGCTGGCGCCGCCTCCCCCACGCCTTCGACGACTTCCTCGACCACGCGGCCTGAACCGCACGCCGCCACGACCACCGGAGACAGCACCATGACGACCGTCCACACCCCACGGCCACGGCCAAGGGCAGGGGCAGGGGCCGGGGCAAGGACGCCCGCAAGCCCCGCCCCAATCCGCTCATCGCCGTGGGCATCGAGTACGTCGACTACAAGGACACCGACCTGCTGCGGAAGTTCGTCTCCGACCGGGGCAAGATCCGCAGCCGGCGGGTCACCCACGTCACGGCCCGGCAGCAGCGGGCCCTCGCGCGGGCGGTGAAGAACGCCCGCGAGATGGCCCTGCTGCCGTACGCCTCCCGCTGACCGCACGCCCACCACCCGTACAGGAGCCCCGATGGCCGTACCCAAACGCAAGACCTCCCGCAGCAACACCCGTCACCGCCGGGCCGGGTGGAAGGCGGCGGCTCCCCACCTGGTCCCGGTCACCGCCGACGGCCGTGAACAGCTGGTGCCGGTCCACCTCGTCGCAGCGTTCCGGCGCGGCCTGCTGCCCGGGCGGGACTGACCGCGCCGCGCCGGACCGTCAGCGGCGGTGCCACTCCTCGGCCAGGAGCCGGTGGGAACGGACCCGGTCCTCGTGGTCGTGGGTGATGGTGGTCACGATCAACTCGTCGGCGCCGGTGGCCTCCTGGAGCTGCTCCAGCTGGTCGGCGACACGCTGCGGCGAGCCGACGAACTGGGTCTCGACCCGGTCGGCCACCAGCGCCCGGTCCGCTTCCGTCCACGGGTGCGCCCGGGCCTGTCCGGGGGTGGGGAACTCGATGGCGCCCTCGGCGGTCCGGATGCTGCGGACCCAGGGGGCGTAGCCGGTGGCGAGCTCACGGGCCCTCGCGTCGTCCTGCGCGACGACGACGTCGGCGGAGACGCTGACGTAGGGCTTGTCGAGCACGCCGCCCGGCTGGAAGGCGGCACGGTAGCCGTCGACCGCCTCCAGGACGCTGCCCGGGCTGACGTGGTAGTTCGCGGCGAAGTGCAGTCCGTGGCGGCCGGCGACCTCGGCGCTCTGGCCGCCGCTGCTGCCGAGGATCCACACCTGGACGTCGGCACCCTCCCCCGGCACGACGTGCGCCTCGACGCCGTCCGCCGAGCGGTAGGTGCCGCGCAGCAGCGCCAGGATGTCGTCGACCTGCTCGCCGTAGTCCTGGGAGCGGGCGCCCGGCTGCTGGAGGAGGTGCCGCTGGAGCGCGATGCGCGGTGAGCCGAGCAGGTGCTCGAAGGAGAACTTCGGCGGGATCCGCAGCCCGCCCGGCGTCCGGCCGTCCACGACGGGTGTCGTGGTCGGCACCGGGTCCGGCGTACCGCCCGGCGGGCGTCCGCCGGAGCGGCCGAGCCCCAGGTCGAGCCGCCCCGGGTGCAGGGCGTCGATGAGGCCGAACTCCTCGACCGTGGACAGGGCGGTGCGGTGGCCGAGCTGGACGGCCCCCGAGCCGAGCCGGATCGTGGAGGTCGCGGCCGCGGTGAGGGCCAGCAGGACGGCGGGCGAGGTGCCGGCGACACCCGGGTTGAGGTGGTGCTCGGCGAACCAGTAGCGGGCGTAGCCGGACTCCTCGGCCCGCCGCGCGAGGTCGATGCTGTTGCGCAGGGCGTCGGCGGCGGTGGAGCCGGACGATATCGGGACGAGGTCGAGGACTCCGAGCGGTGTGCGGGACACGATGGGCGTTCTCCTCAGCGATGGGCGGGTTCGGGCGAGGACGGGGCCGGGGCCGGGCCCCAGGCGAACGGCGGGTCCGGGATGGCGCGCCGCAGCACCGGGGCGACCTCGGACTGGAAGAGCTCGAGCGAGCGGCGGTGCCGGTCGGGGGACAGCCCGCCCGCGTCCGCGTGGACGTGCAGCACCGTGTGGCCGAACCGCTCGTGGTAACGGTGGACCTTGTCGACGACCTGCTGCGGGCTGCCGACCAGCGCCGAACTGCGCGCCACGAAGTCCTCCAGCGTCGGGAAGACCGGTTCCAGGCCGAGCCGCTTCTGGAACGCCGACTGCGCCTCGAACACCCGGCGGTAGGCGGCGACCGCCTCCTGGGAGGTGCGGGCGACGTACAGGCCGGCCGTCCCGGCGCCGACCGCGATGCGGGCCGGGTCGTGGCCGTGGTGGGCCCAGCGTTCGCGGTAGTGGCGGATCAGTTCCGCGTACGGCTCGACGGGGTGGGTGACGTTCGCCGAGAACAGGGGGTCCCCGTAGCGCGCGGCGAGGTCCACCGACTCCTTGCTGGTGGCGCTGCCGTGCCACACCCGGATCGGCTGCTGCAGCGGCCGCGGCCATGCCTGCGCGTCCTTCAGCGCGGGACGGAACCGGGTGTCGGCGGTCACCTTCCCCTCCCGCCAGAGCCGGCGGAACACCTCGTAGCTCTCGGCGTTGCGGTCCCACTGGTCCTCGGGGGTGACGTGGAACAGCTCGCGCTGCGCCGTGCCGTTGCCCTTGCCGATGATCAGCTCCAGGCGGCCGCCGGACAGGTGGTCCAGCGTCGCGTAGTCCTCGTAGGCCCGCACCGGGTCGAGGAGGCTGAGCGTGGTCACCGCGGTGAACAGCCGGATCCGGGAGGTGAGGGCGGCGATGTGGCTGAGCACGACGGGCGGTGAGGAGGAGAGGAACGGCCGCTCGTGGCGCTCCCCCACGCCGAAGCCGTCGAAGCCCAGTTCCTCGGCCAGCAGCGCGTTGTCGAGCACCTCGCGGAACCGCGCGGCGGTCGGCTTCAGCGCCCCGGTCACCGGGTCCGGGGCGTGCACGATCAGGGTGATGGCCAGGAACCTCACGACGCGTCCCGCTCCGCCGCGGCGCCGGCGTCGGGGTGGGCGAGACCGAGGTGGTCGCGCAGCGTCGTCCCCTCGTAGTCGGCGCGGAACGCACCCCGCTCCTGGAGCAGCGGGACGACGGTGTCGGCGAAGCCGTCCAGGCCACCCGGGGTGACGTGCGGGACGAGGATGAAGCCGTCGGCGGCGTCGCCCTGCACGAAGTCGTCGATGGTCGCGGCGACGGTGGCCGGGGATCCCACGAAGGACTGGCGGTTGCCGGTCTCGATGACCAGGTCGCGGATCGACCACTTGTTGGCGGCGGCGAGCTCCCGCCACTCGCGGGCGGTGGTCAGCGGGTCGCGGTACATGCGCACCTGGGCACGGCCGCGGGCGACGGTGTGCTCTCCGGGATCGGGGTCGACGTCCGGGAGCGGGCCGTCCGGGTCGTAGGCGGACAGGTCGCGGTTCCAGACGAACTCCAGGTGCTTGATCGCGGTGGCCCCGCTGACCTGCTGCCGCCGCACCTCGCGGGCCAGTTCGGCGGCCTCGGCGTCGGTGTCGCCGAGCACGAAGGTCGCGGCGGGCAGGATGAGCAACTGGCCGGGACTGCGGCCGTACTTGGGCAGGCGGCCCTTGACGTCGCGGTAGAAGGGCCGGCCCTCCTCGAAGGTGCTGTACCGGCTGAAGATGGCGTCGGCGTCGGCTGCCGCGAACTCCCGGCCCTCCTCGGAGTCGCCGGCCTGGAAGATCACGGGGCGCCCCTGCGGGCTGCGCGGGACGTTGAACTGCCCGTGGATGTCGAAGTGGTGCCCCTTGTGCACGAAGGATCCGGCCCGCGCGTCGCGCAGGAAGGTGCCGGTCGCCCGGTCGGCGACGATCTCGTCGCCCCGCCAGGAGTCGAGGAGCTCGCCCGCGGTGGCCAGGAACTCCTTCGCGCGGGAGTAGCGCTCCTCCTGCGGGAGGAAGCCGCCGCGGCGGAAGTTCTCCCCGGTGAAGGCGTCCCAGGAGGTGACGACGTTCCAGGCGGAGCGCCCGCCGGAGAGGTGGTCGAGGCTGGCGAACTGCCGGGCCACCTCGTAGGGCTCGTTGAAGGTGGAGTTGATGGTGCCGGTGAGCCCGATGCGCTCGGTGACGGCGGCGAGCGCGGCGAGGACGGTGAAGGTGTCGGGGCGGCCGACCACGTCCAGGTCGTAGATCCTGCCGCCCTGTTCGCGCAGGCGCAGGCCCTCGGCGAGGAACAGGAAGTCGAACTTGGCGCGTTCGGCGGTCCGGGCGAAGTGCGCGAAGGAGCCGAACTCGATGTGGCTGCCGGCCTGCGGGTCACTCCACACGGTGGTGTTGTTGACACCGGGGAAGTGGGCGGCCAGGTGGATCTGCTTGCGCGGCTTGCTCATGGCGTACGGTTCCTCCGGCTCAGGCGGTCGCGCTGGTGGCGGCGTAGCGGTTGGCGGGGCGGGCCAGACCGAGCAGGCCGCGCAGGGTGCGGGCCTCGTAGGCGTCCCGGAACGCGCCGCGGCGCCGCAGTTCGGGCACGAGCCCCCGGGTGATGGCCGGCAGGTCGTGGCCGATCACCCCCGGGCGCAGCCGGAAGCCCGTGAGCCCGGCCCGCCGCCACTCCAGCAGGAGGTCCGCGAGGCCTGCGGGCGTGCCGGCGAAGACCTTCGCGTCGCTGGTGTACGACGTGCCGGCGAGGCCGTCCAGTCGCTCCAGGCGGGCCCGCGCCGCTCCGGCGTCGTCGTCGAGGAGGACCACGAGGTCGCCGAAGATGTGCAGGGGCTCGCGCTCCCGGCCGGCCGCCTCCTGGGCGGCACGTATCCCGGTGACGATCGAGCGGGCCTGGTCGCCGTCGTGCGGGGTCACGTATCCGATGTCCGCGGAGCGGGCCACGAGCCGGAACGGCACGTCGCTGTGGGCGAGGGCGCTGACGACGGGCTGGCCCTGGGGCGGCCGCGGCGTGATGGAGGGGCCCTTGACGCTGAAGTGCCGGCCCTCGAAGTCGACGTAGTGGAGCTTGTCGCGGTCGATGAAGCGGCCGGTGGCGACGTCGCGGATCTCGGCGTCGTCCTCCCAGCTGTCCCAGAGGCGGCGCACCACCTCGACGTAGTCGGCCGCCTCGTCGAAGAGGTCGGTGACCAGCTCCCGTACCGCCGGGGTGTCCAGGTCCTCGATGCCGAACGGGGGGATGGCGCGCCTGCCGAAGTGCGCGGCCTCGTTCCGCCGGGCCGAGACCTGGACGCGCAGTCCGGCCCGGCCGGTGCTCACGTAGTCGAGGGTGGCGATGGCCTTGGAGAGGTGGAACGGCTCGGTGTGGGTGGCGACCACCGTCGGCACGAGACCGATGTGCCGGGTCAGCGGGGCCACGCGCGCGGCGATCAGGACGGCGTCGAGACGACCGCGCACCTGGTCGGTGCGTCCGTCGGGTTCGGTGAAGTGGGACGACTGCGGACCGAGGGAGTCCTCGATCGTCACGAAGTCGAGCAGCCCCCGCTCGGCCTCGGTGACCACGTCCTGCCAGTAGCGGGCGGTGAGCAGTTCACGGGGCCGGGCCGTCGGCTCGCGCCAGGCGGCCGGGTGCCAGCCGGCCCCGTCGAGGGCCACGGCCAGGTGCAGCGGGGCGTTCGGCGAGGAAGCGGGAAGAGGGTACGGCGAAGGGATGTCCGAGGACATGGGAGGGGCCTTCCTGATCGACCACGGGTCTCAGCGGCCCTCGTCGGGAGGGCCGGCGGCGGGAACGGGGGTCAGGAACGACAGAGGGAGGCGGCCACGCGCTGCAGGTCGATGTGCGCGCGGGAGTAGAGCAGGGGAGCGCGGTGTGGGGCGGGGACCACGAGGGACACGCGGGACGGCGTCGGCACGGACCTCACCTCCGCTCTGTCCGGATGCGGCGGGCGGCACGGCGCGCCCGTACTTCTCCTGTCAACGGAAACGCCTTCCCTAGCCGGTCTGTTCCCCCGGGCCGCCCGGGGTTCGCAGGAAGAGGAAGGTCGTCCGGCGGCGCAAGGTGAACCCGATCGACTCGTAGAGCCGGATCGCACCGGTGTTGACGGCGGCGGCATGCAGGAACGGGGTCTCCCGGCGGTCCCTGATCCCCGCGGCTACGGCCCGTACCAGCCGGGTCGCCAGGCCCCGGCCACGGTGACCGGGGTGGGTGCACACCGCGCTGATCTCCGTCCATCCCGGGGTCCGCAGTCGTTCCCCGGCCATGGCGACCAGGCGTCCGCCGTCCCGGATGCCGAGGTAGGTGCCGAGTTCGACGGTCCTGGGGAGGAAGGGGCCCGGCTTGGTGAGGGCGATGAGTTCCAGGATCTCGGGGACCTCGGCGGCGCCCAGTCGCACCGCCTCCGGGGCGTGTTCGGCGCGCAGTGAGGTGTCGACGAGCTGCACCCCCATCCCGCCCTCGACGAGTTCCCATCCGTCCGGCGGCTGCTGGGCGCCGGTGACCGCGACGGCCGCCCCCGGCCCGGCGAGCACGGTCAGGTCCGCCCAGGCCCGCGGATCGGCCGGGTCGGACAGCGCGGTGAACGGGGAGACGTCGGCGGGGTAGCGGGCGGCGAGGCCGACGCGCTCGGCGAACCGGGCGTGCGGACCGGTGAGCGCCGCCCAGGCGGGGTTGTCCAGGACGTGCGGTGCCGCCGGGCTGTGCGGGCGGTCCGCGGGGATGCTGAGGGACATGGCTGCCGGATCTCCGTACGGTCGTGCGGCGGACGGGGCGTCAGGAGTTGTCGAGCGGCAGTCCGGGCGGGTTGACCTCCGAGGTGCCGACGGCCTCGTTGGACAGGTTCCAGGCGGCGAGCCACTTGGCGTACTGCCCGTTCTCGATCAGGTGGTTGACCGCGGCCGCGACCGGCTTCGCGAGCCCGCTGTCCTTCTTCGCGGTCGCGGCGATCAGGCCCTGCAGGCTCGCACCGGCGCCGGAGAACTTGCCCGCGTTGCGGGTGGGGTGGGGGGTCGTGGCGACCTGGGTGACGTGGTAGGCGATGCCGGGGTTGGGGCCGAAGTAGGCGTCGATCTTCCCGCCGCTGAGCGCCAGATAGGTGCTGTTGTTGTCGGGGAAGTACTTGACGGTCAGCTCCTTGCCCTCCGTCTGGAGCTTCTTCCGCCACTCCAGGAGGATCTTCTCCTGGTTGGTGCCGGACCCGACCGCGACGGTCTTCCCGGCGAGGTTCCGGTAGTCGTCGGCGAAGTTCCAGGTGCTGTCCTTGAGGACCTCGAAGGCCAGGTTGTCCTCCCGGTAGGAGGCGAACTCGTACTTCCGCTTGCGTTCCTCGGTGTCGGTGACGTTGGAGAAGGCCACGTCGACCTTGCCGCTGTCGATGCCGACGAAGAGGTTCTCCCACGTCGAGTTCTTGAGCCGGGGCTTGAGCCCCAGCACCGCCGCGACCAGACGGCCGAGGTCGGGCTCGGCGCCGGTGAGGGTCTTCTGGTCGCTGCCGACGTACGCCAGCGGCGCGAAGCCGGCGGGCAGCGCGCCGACGCCGATGACCAGCTCACCTTTGTCGGCGACGGCCTTGGGCAGTCCGGCGCTGATGGACTTCACCTCCGTCACCTTCAGCGTGGTCTCCTTGGCCGCGCCGTTGGACAGGCTGCCCACGGTGACCGTTCCGGTGGAGGATCCCGCGCCGATGGTGGCGGAGGCCTCGCTGTCGCTCCCGCAGGCGGCGAGTCCGCCGGCGAGGAGGGTGAGGGCGGCGGTGGCCGTCAGGGTACGGATGAGTCTGCCGCGAGGGCGAAGAGTGCGCATGGCCGTCCTTGTCCGTTGTCTGTCGTTCGTCGTTCGTCGTTCGTCGTTCGGTGGTCCGTGGAGCGCGGGGAAGCGGTCAGAGGACCTTGCTGAGGAATTCCTTCGTCCGCTCGTGTTCGGGGTGGTTCAGCACCCGGTCGGGCGGGCCCTGTTCGACGATCCGGCCCTCGTCGAGGAAGACGACGCGGTCGGCGACCTCCCGGGCGAAGCCGATCTCGTGGGTGACGATCACGAGGGTGGTGCCGCTGGTGGCCAGGTCCTTGATGACGGACAGCACCTCGCCGACGAGCTCCGGGTCGAGGGCGGAGGTGGGTTCGTCGAAGAGGATCACGCCGGGGCGCAGGGCGAGGGCCCGGGCGATGGCCACGCGCTGCTGCTGGCCACCGGACAACTGCCGGGGATAGGCCGCGGTCCGGTCGGCCAGCCCCACCCGGCCGAGCAGGGTGCGGGCCAGCTCGCGCGCCTCCGGCTTGCGCAACCGGCCGGTCGCCACCGGGGCGGCGGCCACGTTGTCGAGCACGGTGAGGTGCGGGAAGAGGTTGAAGTTCTGGAAGACGAAGCCGATCCGGCTGCGCTGGATGAGGATCACCCGCTCGCTCAGTTCCCTGAGGCGGGTGCCGTGCCGGCGTACGCCGATGAGCTCCCCGTCCAGGCTGACGTGACCGGCCTCGGGCTTCTCCAGGTGGTTGATGACCCGCAGCAGCGTGGACTTGCCGGAACCGGACGGCCCGATGACGACGGTGACCTCCCCGGGCCGGACCGTCAGGCTGATCCCGTCCAGCACCCGGTGGGCGCCGTACCACTTGTGCACGTCGTGGACCTCGACGGCGGCCGGCCGTATGTCGGTGGTCATGTCGCGGTCTCCGTCCGGACGCGGGCCCGCAGGTCGCCCAGGGCGATCCGCAGTTTCTGCAGGGGGGTCGGCGGGACGGTGCGCAGCGCGCCGCGCGAGTAGTGCCGCTCGACGTAGAACTGGACGACGGAGACGACGCTGGTGAGGATCACGTACCAGACGGTGGCGACCAGCAGCAGCGGCACGATGTCGCCGGGGTAGGTGCTGCCCATGCTCTGGACCGAGCCGAACAGGTCGAGCAGCGAGACGTAGAAGACCAGCGAGGTCCCCTTGATCAGCCCGATGAGCTGGTTGACGTAGTTGGGGACGACGGACCGCAATGCCTGCGGAAGCACGATCCTGGCGAACTGGTAGCGCTTCGGCAGGCCGAGTGCGGCGGCCGCCTCGTGCTGGCCCTGGTCCACCGAGAGGATTCCGGCCCTCACCACCTCGGAGGCGTAGGCCGCCTCGTTCAGGCTCAGACCCACGACGGCCACCACCAGGTCGGTGGCGAGCCTGGACTCGTCGAAGGTGAGGAAGGCCGGCCCGAAGGGCACGCCCAGGCTCAACGTCCGGTACAGCGCACTGAAGTTGTACAGGAACAGCAGCACGACGATGAGCGGCACCGAGCGGAACAGCCAGGTGTACGTCCAGCTGACGGCGCGCAGCACGGGGCTGCCGGAGAGCCTGGCCAGTGCGAGCGCGATCCCGCCGAGCAGGCCGAGCACAGCGCTGTACGCGGCCACCTCCAGGGTGATGAGCAGCCCGTCCAGGATCACCGGCCGGACGAACCAGTACGCGAAGCGGTCCCACTGGTAGAAGGGGTTGGTCACCAGGCCGTGGGCGATCTGGGCGACGAACACGAGCACGACCGCGGTGGCGATCCAGCGTCCGCGCCGCCGCAGCGGCAACACCCGCTGTGCGGTGGGGGGTCGTGGTGCGGGGAGCGTTCCGCCGGCGGGCGTTCCGGGCGGGGGCGGCGCCGGCCGGGAGGACACGGCGATGCCGGATGGTTCGGTCATGGGGGACTCCAGCGGTTCGGTACGCCCCGGTCGCGCACGCGGCAGCGGCCCCGCCGGGATCGGGTGTCCGGCGGGCGTGGCGATGGGACGGGGAGGCGGGCGGAGCGGGCCCGGGCGGGCCCGGGCGGGAGGGCACGCCCCCGCGTCAGCGGCGGGGGCCGGGGTTCAGGAAGCCGTCAGCCTTGACAGAGGGCGCGACAGTGCGCGGTACACGCGCAACAGGAGGCGCCGGGGACGTGGTGCGCGGCGACGGGGAGCCGCGGGTGCGACGGGACGCGGCCGTGGGGCCGCTGTGCGGCCGTCCCCGGGGCTGCGTGCATCGTCGTCACCGTTCCGCCCCGCGGGGCCTCGCGTCCGCCGTCGTCATCGGACCGTCCGGTCCGGTCGTCATCCGGGGCGTCCCACCGCGACACGGGGGCCGCCGGCCGGCGAGCCGGGCTCGCGCCGGAGCTCATGACCGATCTGCGGCGTAAGTTAGGCACGGCCCACTGGGAATGTCAACGACGCCGTCTCACATCGTGAACGGTCCGATGAGACGCGTACGCGTCCCTTGACGCACGGGGTTTGACGACTCGACACTGATGGGCAGGTCACGATCGTCAGCGCCCACCACACCGCCCCGCGGCACGGTGGGTCATCGGCCCCGGCCCGCTGACCGGCAACCCTCACATCGCGGTGGGGTGCCCCGGGTGACGACCTGGTCCCGCCGGCGCGGCGGGGCAAGCGCGGTCCCGCGTCCTGCGGGCCCCGAGCCGGGGAGGTGGACATGCCCAGGGCACGCGCCCTCCTCCTCACCCGACGTCTGCACATCGACTTCCTGCGCGTCTGCAGCTCGTTCGGCGCGGCCGGCTGACCTCCACCCAGGACCTTCAGCCGTCCCGCCGCCGGTGCCCCCAGGGGTCGACCGGCGGCCCGCCACGCCTTGGAGAGGGCATGACCGAGACGATCCCGCTCGACCCCGCACTCCACGTCTCCTGTTCGGCGCTGCCGCGCGCGTCCCGTCCCGACCGCTTCCGCAGCCGCATCGGTGTCGACCTCGCCGGCGGCTTCTACCCCGCGCCACGCCGGTACGAGCTGTTCCTGTCGCCGGGGTGCCCGCTCTCGCAACGGGTCGCCATCACCCTCGACCTGCTGGGGCTGCGCGACTCCGTCGTCACGACGCCCGTCCCCGCGGGGGCCGCCGGCGACACCGCCCTCGCCGCGCTGCGCGCGGCCTACGAGGCCACGTGGCACCACTACGACGGACCGCTCACCGTGCCCGCGCTGTGCGACCGGTGGACCGGGCGGGTCGTCAGCAACCACACCCCGGACATCCTCGGCGACCTCGCGGGCCGCCTCGGCGCCGAGGGCTGCGCCTCCGTACCCCCGCTGTGTTCCCCGGCCCTCCTGCCCGACATCGAGGCCCTCCGGCACACGGTCGACACGGGCGTGACGAGAGCCGCCCAACTGGCCGCGGACGGGGCACCGGCCGACCGTGACGCAGCCCTGCGGACCCTGCACGCCACCCTCGACATGCTGGACCGCCGGCTGGCCTGCGGGCCCTACGTCCTGGGTGGCCACCTGACCGCCGCCGACGTCGACGTGTGGGTGGCCCTCTCCCACCTCGCGAGCGGTCTGCTCTGCTCCTACGGCCGCCTCACGGCGTACGTCGCCCGTCTCGGCGGGCACCCGGCGTTCCGTGCGCAGCGGACGGCCGCCGATCTCGCGTCCGCACCCTGACGCACACAGCCGTCCCCGCCCTCGCCACGGGGGCGGAGGTCGGGGACGGCTGCGTGCGTCCGCGGGTCCGGCCGCTCAGGCGTCCTCGGCCGGAAGGGCGTACAGACCGGGGAGGTTGACCACGACGGCCTCCTGGGTGCTGCGGGCGATGACGACCACGGCCTCCTGCGCGGGGTCCGGGTTCTCCTCGCGGTGCGGCACGAACGGGGGGACGAAGACGTAGTCGCCGGGCGAGGTGCGCAGGCGCACCTCCTCGGGCGCGTCGCCCGAGTCGTCCAGGAAGACGAACTCGGGGTGCCCGCTCACCACGTAGATCGCGGTCTCGGACGCGCCGTGGTGGTGGTCGGAGGACGCCGTCGCCGGGGCCACGTGGGTCTGGCCCATCCACAGCTTCTCGGAGCCCACGGTCCGTCCGCTGACGGCGGCGAACCTGCGCATCCCGCCGGTCTGCGCCGTCCCGCCGTCCAGGGCCCCCGCGCGGATGTGGTGCAGCCGGGTCCGCAGGGGCGCAGCCGCCTGCCCGGGCGCGTCGTGGAGATGGGGGTGGAAGCCTTCACCGGGGTTCGTCAGGGGCTCGCTCATGGCCGGGACGCTAGAGCGGCCCCGAAAAGGATGTCAAGAAGTGTCCTTTGTGCTTCACCTGCGGCAATGCTGCCGCAATGTACGGAGCACGGCGGCCGAACCCCCGGGCCGGGCGGGCCGGTTGGGGCATGATGGGCCCATGCATATCTCCGCGAAGGCGGACTACGCCACGCGGGCTCTGCTGGAGCTCGCCTGTGAGCCTGCCCGCCCCCTGACCTGCGAGGCCATCGCCTCCGCGCAGCAGATCCCGTTCCGCTTCCTGAAGTCCGTGGTGAGCGAACTGCGCAAGGCCGGCCTGGTGCGCAGTCAGCGCGGCTGCGAGGGCGGCTACTGGCTCGGCCGGCCCGCCGGCGAGATCACCCTGCTGGACGTGGCGCGCGCGGTGGACGGCGAGTTGATCACCCTGCGGGGGGAGTCGCTGGCCGGGCTCGGATACCCCGGTCCGGCCGCCGGACTACCCGGGGTGTGGCGCCAGGTCGAGGCGGGCGCGGCGGCGGTCCTCGGCGGGGTGACCCTCGCCTCGCTCCTGCCCGCGGCCGCCGCGGAGCGGCTGGACCGGAAGGGAGCCGCGTGACGGCCCCGCCTGCCCCGCCCGCCGTGGAGGTGGTGGAGTACACCGATCCGCTGTGCCCCTGGGCCTGGGGTTCGGAACCGGTGTTCCGCAGGCTGCGGGCCGCGCTGGGCGGCCGGGTGCGCTGGCGCCGCGTGCACGGCGTCCTGTTCGACGCCGACGACGACCCAGCCCCCGACCCGGCCGCGGAGACCGCCTGGTACGCGCGGCACGTCGAGGAGATCAGCGCGCACACCCGGGCGCCGCGGGCGCGGCGGCTGAGCCGGGTGGCGGCCAGCTCCTGGCCCGCCTCGCTGGCCGCCAAGGCGGCCGAGCTGCAGGGCGAGGAGGTGGCCGGGCGGGTGCTGCGCCGGCTCCGGGAGACCGTGTTCGTGCTCGGGGAGCCGGCCGACACGCCCGCGCTCGCACTGGCCGCGGTACGGGGCGCGCCGGGACTGGACCCGGTACGGCTCGCGGCCGACGCGGCGGCCGACGACGTCCTGGCGCGGGTACGGGCCGACCGGGCGGAGGCACGGCGCCCGGTGCGCGAGGCGCTGGCGGCGCGCGGCCCGTCGCCGCACCCCGGAGCGGCGAAGGAGACCGGCGGCGGCGGGTACCGGTACGCGCTGCCGACGCTGCTCGTACGCGCCCCGGCCGGGCAGCGCGTGGTGCCCGGCTGGCGGCCCTACGAGGAGTACGCCTCCGCCGTCGAGGAGTTGTGCCCGGGACTGCTGCGGACCCCGGATCCGCTGCCGCCGGACGAGGCGCTGCGGCGCTACCGGAGCCTCACCGATCCCGAGCGGGCCCTGCTGGTCACCGGGGCCTGGCCGCCACCGGAGGCGGTCCGGGTGGACACCGGGAGCGGCCCCCTGTGGCTGCACCCCGAGGAGGCCGCGACGCACCCGGCCACCGCTCGCGGTGCTCGCGCCGTGCGCTGACGGGGCTCTGATCCGCCGTCACGGACCCGTCCCGCCAAATGAGACACCAATTGGTGTCTATTGACAGCCGCTCGCGGCGCTCGCCAGGATGAGCAGCATGCTCACGACGCACCCCGGTGTGGTGTGCCGCTACGTGGACCTGCGGCGCACCTGCAGCGCCCTCTGTCGCTGACCGGCCGCCCACCACGGCCCACAGGCGCCTGACCGCATCCGTCAGCACCGGCCGCGCCGCCGCCCCGTCGAGCCGCGCCCGCCGTCCGCGCCGCCCCTTCCGCGCTTCGCCGCCTTCTCCCACCGCATCCCGGTGAGCCCCCGCGTACCCCCGATCGCCCTGCCCTGAGCGCGGCGTGCCCGGCGTCTGCCCGCCAGACCCCGTCGGCACGGCCGTACCGGCACGGGACGGCCTCGGGCGCGGGTGCGCGCCGTGCCCGCCGCCACGCCCCCGCCTGCCCTGAGCCGGTCCGGGGGCCCTCGAAGAAAGCACTCACATGCCCGGACGACTCACGCCCAGCCGCCCCGGACCCGCCTCCCCTGCCGCCCGGCGCCCGGGCCGGCTGCGCACCGCGGCCCTCGGAACCGCCCTCGCCTCCGTCCTCGTCCCCGCCCTCGGCGCGTGCGGCGGCGGCGCCGGCGCGTCGACGGGGAGCGCCACACTGAAGTGGGCCTCCTCCTACTTCCCCGCCCACTGGGACCCGGTGGTCTCCGGCAGCGGCGCCCAGTTCCGCGAACTCGCCCTGGTCTATGCCTCGTTGACGCGTACCGACGAGAACGGCAAGGCCGTCCCCGACCTCGCGAAGAGCTGGGAGTACAACGACAAGGGTGACGAGATCACCTTCCACCTCCGCCCCGGCCTGAAGTTCAGCGACGGCGAGCCGGTCGACGCGGCGGCGGTCAAGGCGGCGATCGAGCGGGCCAAGAAGCAGAAGAACTCGGCGCTCTTCGGCGACCTGACCTCGATCGCGTCGGTGGACGCCAACGGTCTGGACGCGGTCGTCCACCTGACCCAGGTCGACTACCAGATACCCCAGTTGCTCGGTGAGCGCGTCCTGCAGATCGCCAGCCCCAAGGCGGCCGCGGCCCCGCAGAAGCTGGACCAGCACCCCGTCGGCGCCGGTCCGTTCGTGGTGGAGCAGCTGATCCCCGGCACCAAGGTGCTGCTCAAGAAGAACCCGGACTACTGGGACGCGAAGAACATCCACATCGACGACGTGGAGCTCACCTCCGCCCCCGACGCGTCGACGGTCGTCTCCGGCCTCCAGACCGGCGTCTACAACTTCGCCGACCTCGAACCGAGTCAGGCGGAGGCCGCCGAGAAGGCCGGCCTGGACGTCTTCGTGCAACCCGGCTTCAACGCCTCGAACCTCAGCCTCAACGTCAACAAGGCGCCGTTCGACGACGACAGGGTCGTCGACGCCGTCCGCCACGCGGTCGACCGCAAGGAGTTCGTCGACAAGCTGACCTTCGGCTACGGCGAGGCGACCGACCAGCCCTTCCCGCCGGGGTACCTGGCCTACGACCCGACGTCCCGGGACCCGTACCCGTACGACCCGGCGACGTCCCGCAAGCTGCTCGCCGAGGCCGGCCACAAGGCGGGCGACGTCAAGCTCGACCTCGTCATCCCGGCGGAGGACCCGCAGGCCGAGATCGTGCAGGCGCAGCTGGCCGCGGTCGGCATCACCGTCCGCATCAAGGTCGACAAGAACTGGGCCACCCCGTTCTTCGCCAAGGACCTGACGTTCTCGCTCTACGGCACCACGGGGCGGGACTCAGCGGTGCAGACCCTCACCGCGCACTTCGGCCCCAACGGCCCGCTGAACCTGAGCACTCCGTACGAGCCGGCCGGCTTCGACACTGCAGTGGCGAAGGTCCGCCGCACGCCGCTGGACTCCCCCGACTACGTGGGGAACCTCCAGGCGGCGACCCGCGCCGGGCTGAAGAGCAAGGCCCTGGTCTTCACCTACTCCTCGCCCAACCTCTTCGCCAAGAGCAAGGCGATCTCGGACCTGCCGAAGAACCCGGCCCACATCGACTGGACCGGCGTGACCATCGCCGGCGGCAGCTGACCACCGTCCACCACCGAAGGGGAGGCAACCTCATGACGACGACCGCCGCGCCGGTCGCCCTCACCCCCCGTCGCGGCGTCGCCGCGGCCAGGGCCCGGCACGCCGCGGGCCGGGTCCTGGCCGCCCTCGCCCGGTCCGTCGCGATCATCGTGCCCGTGTTCCTGGTCGCGACCTTCGTGACTTTCGCGCTGCGGGCGCTGAGCGGGCTCAGCCCCGCACGGATCCAGCTGGGCGAGGACGCGACACCGCAGGCCATCGCCCGGGTCGAGGCCCAGTGGGGGCTCGACCGGCCGTTCCTGGTCCAGTACGGGGACTGGCTCGACGGCATCCTGCACGGGCGGCTCGGCACCAGCTGGGCCAACGGCGCCGACATCTCCACCCTCATCGGGCTCGGCCTGGGCGTCAGCCTCTCGGTCGCGACGCTGGCCCTGCTCATCGGGGTGGTCGTGGGCTTCGCGCTGGGCACGGTGGCGGCGCTGCGCAGCACCACCTGGATCGACCGTGCGATCACCGGATTCGTCACGGTCATCTCGGTGATGCCGGCGTTCGTGGTGGGCATCGTGCTGGTCGTCGTCTTCGCCGTCGGTCTCCACTGGTTCCCCTCCGGCGGCTACGTCCCGGCGGAGCAGGGCGTCGGGCCGTGGCTGGCGCACATCACCCTCCCGGCGATCGCGCTGAGCTTCGACGTGGTCGCCGACGTCGCCCGCCAGCTGCGCGCGGGCCTCGTGGCGGCCCACCGCGAGAACTACGTCACGGGCGCGGTGGTGCGCGGCCTGAGCCCGCGGCGGATCTTCTTCGGTCACGTCCTGCGCAACGGCCTCGGACCGGCGCTCGCCACCCTCGGACTGAAGTTCCCGGCCCTGGTGGGTGCCTCCGTCGTCACCGAATGGATCTTCGGTCTGCAGGGCTTCGGCAGGTTCGCCAACGACGCCGCCCAGGCCGGGGACGTACCCGCCGTCCAGGGCGTCCTCGTGGTGTCGATCGTCCTGGTCGTCTCCTTCAACCTGATCGTCAACCTGGTGCTGGCGCGCGTGACGCCGGCGTCCCAGCGGGGGGTCTGACCATGGTGCGCCGCGTCCTCTCCCTCACCTCCGGCCGGATCGCCGCGGTCGTCCTGACCGTGATCGCGCTGCTGGCGCTGCTCGGTCCCTGGCTCGCACCGCACGATCCCCTGGCCACCAGCGACAACACCCTGGCCGCCGCCTCGGGCTCGCACTGGCTGGGCACGGACTACCTCGGCCGTGACGTCCTCAGCCGGCTCCTGGACGGCTCGCGCGTCAGCGTGCTCGGTTCGCTCGAAGTCGCCCTGACGGCCCTGGTCGTCGGCGCGGTGCCCGGCATCCTGTCCGTCTACTGGGGCCGGGTCTTCGAGTGGGCGACCCTGCGCCTGGCCGACACGCTGGTCGCCCTGCCCTTCCTGCTGTTCGCCGTCGCCGTGGTCGCGCTCCTCGGCAACGGCCTCACCCAGGCCATGCTGGTCACCGGCGTGCTGGTGTCACCGCTGTTCTACCGGGTGGCCCGCGCCGCCACCCTGGCCGTGGCGCGCTCGCCGTACGTGGAGGCGGCGCTCGTCTCCGGTGCCTCGACGGGCTGGATCGTACGCCGCCACGTGTGGGGCAAGATCCTCCCGCCGGTCGCGGTCGCGCTCGCCCAGACCATCGGCGTGGGTTTCGTGATCGTCTCCAGCCTGACCTTCCTCGGCATCGGCGTGCAGCCGCCGGCGCCCACCTGGGGCGGCCTGCTCGCCTCGGACCTGGGCTACCTCAGCCACCAGCCGTGGGCCCCGGTGGCCCCCGCCCTGCTCATCATGGCCACCGTCTGGGCGAGCAACCTGCTCGCCGACGCGATCCGCGACGTCTCCGGCGAGGCGGGACGCGCACTGCTCGACCGCCGCAGGGCCCGCGCCAACCGCCTCGACAAGCCCGACCCCGCCCCCGCCGGAGGTGCGTGATGACGACCGTGTCCGAAGGACTGCTCCCCTTGCCTGCCCCGGGCGCCGCGCCGGGCACCCCGGCACCGCCGGTGCTGTCCCTCCGAGGCGTGCGCATCGGCGACCGCGCGGGCGACCGCGAGATCGTCCACGGGGTGAGCTTCGAGCTCGCACCCGGTGAGGCGGTCGGCATCGTCGGGGAGTCCGGCAGCGGCAAGACCCTCACCTGCCGCGCGGCACTCGGCATCCTGCCCGCGCACTTCGAGGTCACCGGTGGGTCGATCGAGATCGACGGCACCGACATCGCCACCCTGACACGGGCTCGGTGGACGGCCCTGCGGGGCGCCACGATCAGCGCGGTCTTCCAGGACCCGGCCTCCTACCTCAACCCCTCGATCCGGGTCGGCCCGCAGATCGCCGAGGTCGTGCGCGCCAAGAAGGGGCAGCGGCGCCGCGAGGCCCGCCGGCGGGCCGTCGAGCTGCTGCGGACGGTGCAACTGCGCGATCCGGAGCTGGTCTACGGCAGTTACCCCCACGAGCTGTCCGGGGGCATGCTCCAGCGCGTCCTGATCGCGGCGGCGATCGCCGCCGGCCCGCGGATCCTCATCGCCGACGAGGCCACCACCGCCCTCGACGTCACCGTCCAGGCCGGGATCCTCGACACGCTCGCCGAACTGCGCGAACAGGCGGGGCTGGCCCTCGTCGTCGTCTCCCACGACCTCGCGGTCGTCGCCCAGCTCTGCGACGAGGTCGTCGTCCTGCGGGAGGGCGTGGTGGTCGAGCAGGGCCCGACCCGCGCGGTGCTGCACGACCCGCGGCACGAGTACACCCGTCTGCTGATCGCCGAACACGAGCAGTACGGCCTGGACACGTTCCTCACCGTGAAGGAGGACGCATGACGACCGGCGAACCGCCGCGGACGGCGCCGGCCGACGGTGCGGACCCCGCCGGTCCCGTGCTGGAGATCACCGGCCTCGACGTGCACTACGGCCTGCGCCGCCGGCGCCGCCAGGCACTGCGCGGGGTGTCCCTGACCGTCGCGCCCGGCGAGGCCGTCGGCCTCATCGGCGAGACGGGATCCGGGAAGTCCACCCTGGCCCGGGCCGTGCTGGGCCTGGTGCGCGCCTCGGCCGGGTCGGTCGTCGTCGGCGGGGAGGACGTCGCCCGGCACGGCCCACGCCGGTGGCGCGCCCTGCGCCGCCGAGGCGTCGTCCAGTACGTCTTCCAGGACCCCCTGCGCAGCCTCGACCCGGACCTCACCGTCGAGGAGTCCCTCACCGAACCGCTGCTCCTGCAGGGCGTCCCACGCGAGGAGGCGGCCGACCGGGCGCGGGCGTTCCTCCCCCGCGTCCGCCTGCACGAGGAGCTCCTCGGCCGGCTGCCCGGGGAGCTCTCCGGCGGGCAGCGCCAACGGGTCTCGGTGGCCCGGGCGCTGGTCACCGGACCGCGCCTGGTCATCCTCGACGAACCGGTGAGCGCCCTCGACGCGGCCAACCGCGTGCAGGTCCTGGAGATCCTCAAGGAGCTGCGCGCTTCCGGAGTGGCCCTGGTCTTCATCTCCCACGACCTCGGCTCCGTGGCCGGGGTCTGCGACCGCCTCGCCGTGCTCTACCAGGGCGAACTGGTCGAGGTCGGCACCACGCACGACGTCGTCAACCACCCCCGCCATCCCTACACGCGCCTGCTCGTCGGCTCGGCGCCCACCCTGCGTTCCGCCCCGGCGGACCGGGCCGAACGCGAAGCGCTGCGCGCGCTGCTGCGCACCTGACCCCACGACAGACAGGAACAGCCACCATGTCCCGCAGGATCCACCTCGCGCTCCACCCCTACGGCGTCGGCGGCCCCGGCCAGCACGGCCTGTGGAAGGACGCCCGCGTCGCCAAGAACGCCAGCACCGACATCAACTACTACATCGCTCAGGCCAAGGCGGCCGAACACGCCCTCTTCGACGCCCTGTTCATCGTCGACAGCCAGTTCATCAACGCCACCTACCCCGCCCACTACCTCAACCGGCTGGAGCCGCTGACCCTGCTGTCGGCGGTCGCCACGCACACCCGTCACGTCGGGCTGGTCGGCACGGCCAGTTCGACGTACAACTCGCCGTTCAACCTCGCCCGCCGCTTCGCCTCGCTGGACCACATCAGCGGCGGCCGCGCCGGCTGGAACGTCGTGACCAGCTTCGACACGGGCACCTCCAGGAACTTCGGGTTCGACGAGCACCTGGACTACGCCTCCCGTTACGGCCGCGCCCTGGAGTTCGTCAAGGTCGCCCGCGGCCTGTGGGACTCCTACGAGGACGACGCCTTCCCGGCCGACGTGGAACGGGGCGTCTTCCTCGACCCGGCCAAGCTGCACGCGCTCGACCACGAGGGCGAGCACTTCAGGGTCGCCGGCCCCCTCAACCTGTCCCGGTCCCCGCAGGGCCAGCCCGTGATCTTCCAGGCCGGCGTCTCCGAGGAGGGCCGCGACCTGGCCGCCCAGGTGGCCGAGGGCATCTACGCGCCCGGGGGCACCCTCCGGCAGGCGCAGGAGTACTACGCCGACATCAAGCAGCGCACCGCTTCCTACGGCCGCGACCCCGACCACATCAAGATCTTCCTCCACGGCGGTCCGGTGGTCGCCGCCACCGACGAGGCGGCCCGGCGCCGCGAGCGGGAGATCTTCGAGGAGGACAACGACTTCGACCGCAACCTCGCGCTGCTGGGACGTTCCTTCGGCGCCTACGACTTCAGCGTGCACGACCTGGACGCGCCCTTCCCCGACGTCGCGCACCTCGCCGAGAAGGGCGGACGCACGGGCGCGGCCAGGATCATCGAGCGGGCCCGGGCGGAGAACCTGACCCTGCGCCAGGTCGCCCAGTCGGCCAACGAGTTCCGCACCTCCCCCTTCGTCGGGTCGCCGCGGACCGTCGCCGGCACCATCGAGCAGTGGTTCGACGCCGGCACCTTCGACGGCATCAACCTCGCCTTCCGCACCACCGACGAGCTCGAACTCTTCGTGGACGGCGTCGTGCCCCTCCTCCAGCAGCGCGGCCTGTTCCGCACCGCGTACGAGGCCGACACCCTGCGCGGCAACCTCGGCCTGCCGGTCCCCGCCAACCGCCACACCCACGACCGCCTGCTCGTGGCAGACTGAGCACGGGACGGGACGGACAAGGCCATGACCACCGAGCACCCGCGCCTGCGACTCGGCTTCCTCACCCACGTGCAGGGCCGCGACGACGACCCGGTCCGCACCTACCGCAACGCCCTGGAACTCTTCGTCGCCGCCGACGAACTCGGCTTCGACGCCGGCTGGGTGGCCCAGCACCACGTCTCCCTGGGCGGCGGGGGGCTGTCCTCGCCCTGGACGTTCCTCGCCCACGCCGCGGCACGCACCACCCGGATCCGGCTCGGCACCGCCGTCACGATCCTCCCGCTGGAGGACCCGATCCGGCTCGCCGAGGACGTCGCCACCGTCGACACCCTCAGCGGCGGCCGCGTCGAGATCGGCGTGGGCAGCGGCTACAACGGCCTGGAGTACGCCGCCTTCGGCCGGGACGTCGCCCGCAAGCGCGAACTGACCAGCGAACACCTCGACGTACTGCGCAGCGCGCTGGCACGTGAGGAGGTCGGCGCGCCCGGCTTCCGCATCCAGCCGGCCGCCGGCGACTTCGGCGACCGCATCTGGCAGGGCGCCTTCAGCACGCAGGGCGCCGCGTACGCGGCGGCCGCCGGGTCGAACCTCCTGCTCAACCGGGCGGCGTACGGCTTCGACTCCCTGACCGACGCGGTGCAGCGCCCATGGGCGGACGCGTACCTCGACGCCTGGGACCGGCCGCGCCGCCCGCGGATCGGGCTGTCACGGTTCGTGTTCCCGGCCAAGGACCGGCGGACGGCGCTGGGGCAGATCGGCGAGGACGTCCACCGGGCGGCGCTGCGCATGGCGGAGGGCGGCGCCTTCCCGAAGGGCCTGCAGCTGGACGAGGCGCTGCGCCGCTTCCACTCCTTCTTCGGGCATCCCGAGGAGATCGTCGCGGCGCTGCGGCGGGAGCGGGTCCTGCCGGTCGCGACCGACCTGATCACCCAGTTCAACCCCGCCGTCCCCGACCACGACGCGGCGTTGCGCGCCCTGGAGCTCATCACGACCGAAGTGGCGCCGGCGCTGGGCTGGCGGCGCGCGTCCGAACCCGAGCCCCGGCCCGAGCCGGCAGGAGTCTGAGATGACCGAGCAGACCGACCGCATCGACCACGCCGACCACACCGACCACCACGGCCCCGAGGGCCTGCTCGACCGCGGCACGGTCGTCGTGGTGCCGGGCCGCGGCGAGACACGGGCGACCTACGCCCGCTTCGCGCGGCGGCTGGCCGCCGACGCCTACCGCGTACGGGTCGTCGACCCCCCGGAGCCGGACGCGGACGACCCGGCCGGTTCCCTGACCCGGTTCGACGAGCGCCTCGCGCACGCCGTCGAGGGCACCGCCGCCGAGGGCGCGCTGGCCACCCCCGTCGTCCTGGTGGGCGCCGACTCCGGCGCCGTCGCCGTCGCCGCGCTCCTGGGCCGCCCCGGCCGGGCCGGCGTCCGGCCGGACGGCGTCGTCCTCGCAGGGCTTCCCGGCCGTGCGGCCCCTGCCGAGGACGGCGGCTGGGACGGGGAGCTCGACGTGCGCACGTCCTGCCCCACCCACCGCGACACGCTCACCCGGGACCCGCGCGTACGCCGGGGCTCGCTGGGCGAGGCGGTGCCCGACGCCCTGCTCACAGCCGCGTACGAGGCCGAACTCGCCCCGCCCGCGCTCTTCCTCGCCGGTGACGCCGACCCGCTCGCCGATCACGACGCGCTCGCACGCGCCGCCAAGTCCCAGCGCCGCGCCCGGCTTTCGGTCGTCCGAGGCGCCCACCACGACGTGCTCAACGACGTACAGCACCGCTCGGTGGCAGCCGAGGTCGTCACCTTCCTGGAGACGCTGCGCAACGGTCTGGTGCCCGTCGTGGCCGTCGAATCCAGCACCTGGTGACCGCGCCGAGGTCCCCGCTCGCCCCCACCCCGCCCGCCCGAACCCGGAAGGTCCCCATGGCCGTCATCCTGTCCGTCTCCGGAAGCCCCTCCGCCACCTCCCGCACCGCACGGCTGCTGCGCCACCTGGACGACCGGCTGCGGCTCCAGGGCCACGAGGTGGTCCCCCTGGACGTGCGTACGGTGCCCGCCGACGCCCTGCTCGGCGCCGACGTCCACCACCCGGCCATCACCGGGGCCGCAGCCCTGTTCCAGCGGGCGGACGGGGTGGTGATCGGCACGCCCGTCTACAAGGCCGCCTACTCGGGCCTGCTGAAGTCGCTGCTCGACCTGCTCCCGCAGTTCGCCCTCGCCGACAAGACCGTGCTGCCGCTGGCCACCGGCGGCACCACGGCCCACGTCCTGGCCATCGACTACGCGCTGCGCCCGGTGCTGAGCTCCATGGGCGCCGCCCACATCGTCCCGGGGTGGTTCACGCTCGACAAGGACCTCACCGTGGCCGACGACGGCACGCTGACCGTCGCGCCCGCCACGGCCGAGGCCCTGACGCAGGTCACCGACCGCTTCTCCGCCGCGTTGGGAGGCCGTACGACCGTGCTCGCGCCCACGGGGTGAGCCCCTGTCCGCCGTACGCCGCGCGCGGGGTCACATCACGGGGCCGGTCCCCTGGCACAGGTCCCGGATCGCGGTCACGTGCGGGTGCCAGGGGCGCGTGGCCGGCCCGGTGAGGAGCAACCGCCGTTCCACGCGCGGCAGTACGGGGACGAGGGTGAGGCCGCCGGGCAGCATGCTCCCCGCCAGGGAGGGGACGACCGCGACGCCGAGGCCGGCCTCGACCATGCAGAGCAGCGTGCCCAGTTCACGGATGTGCTGGGTGGGGCGATACGGAACCCCGGCCCGTGCGTGGAGCTCCCTGAGCGGATCCGGCCCCCTACCGGGCGGCCGGGCCCGGGCGGGACACTGACTGCGCGGTCGTGCCGGGCGGGGGCGGGTGGGTCCCGCGGCGCGGAGGGGGAAGGGGGACGGGATGGCGGTCGGCTCCACCGAGGTGACGGCTCTGGCGGGATCCCTGACGGCACTCGGCCTGGAAGCGGGCGGGGTCGTCCTGGTGCACGCCTCGCTGCGCGGCGCGGGCGGCACCCGCGCGGGAACGATGCTCGACGCGCTGCTACGGGTGCTGGGACCGCGCGGCACGCTGGTGACGCCCAGTTTCACACCCGAGAACTCCGACTCCTCCTCCGCCCACCGGGCGCGTGTGGCGGGGCTGGACCCGCGGGAGGCCGCCGCCGTGCGGGGCGCGATGCCGCCCTTCGATCCGGCGTCCACACCAGCGCCCGGGATGGGGGTGCTCTCGGAGACCCTGCGCACCGTGGAGGGTGCGGTGCGCAGCGCCCATCCGCAGACCTCCTTCGTGGCGTACGGCCCGGCCGGGGACGCCATCACGGCGGAGCACGGCGCCGACTGCCACCTCGGCGAGCGGTCCCCCTTGGCGGCGCTCTACCGGGCCCGTGCCCGGGTCCTGCTCCTCGGTGTCGGGTTCGACGTGTGCAGCGCGTTCCACCTGGCCGAGTACCGGGTGCCCCGGCCGCCCCTGCGCACCTACCGCTGCGTGGTCGTCAGGGGCGGGCGGCGTTCCTGGTGGAGCTACGAGGACGTGGCCCTGGACGACTCGGACTTCGCCGCCCTGGGCGCGGCGTACGAGGCCGAGGGCACGACCAGGACCGGCACCGTGAGCGGGCTCCGGTGCCGGTTGCTCGACCTGCGGGAGGCCGTCGACTTCGCGGTGCGCTGGATGCCTGTGAACCGGCCGCGACGGGCGGGCACCGGGGCCCGGACCGGTCCCGGTGCCGGGCCCGGGCTCACCTGACGCGGTCGAGGACCCTGCCGGCCCGCAGGAGGTGCAGGTCGTGCCGTACGGCCGCGGGGAGCGCGGCCTCGTCGTACGGCACGCCGTCCAGGAAGTCGCGCAGGCCGACGTCGCCCACGCGCGACATCGTGTACGGCGGAACGGAGTGCCGGGTGAGCACGAGGGGCCCTGGTCCGGCGTGCCCGAGCGCCTCGGCGAAGATCGCGCGCACCCGGTGGAAATGACGTTCCTGGACGCCGCCGATGTCGATGACGCCGACGGCTTCCGCGTCGGAGGGCGTCGTGCCGCCGATTCTTCGCAGCGGCAGCCGGCCGAGGTCGTGCAGCAGCACGTGGGCGGCCGCGTACGCGAGGGTCTGCCGGTCGGAGAGGCTGCCGCCCTTCCCCTGGAGCCGCCGGGCGATCTCCTCGCGGGGCTCCTCCCCGAGCCGGGCGATGGTGTCCTCGATCGGATCCTCGCCCGCGGGCAGGGGGAGGTCGGCGAACAGCCCGTAGTGGCCCGCCATCGGCCCCCGGTCCAGGACGCGGCACAGGTGCTCGGCGAGGAGCCGGCCCTCCTCCGCGACGACCGCGGCGGGCAGGGCGTTGATCCGCGCGCCCAGTTCGCCCACGTAGAGCACCTGCAGGTAGGGCAGCCGGCCCGTGACCGCCTGGACCCGTTCCGCCATGAGCACGGCGGGCAGCACGTAGCTCAGGGCACGCAGCGGCATGCGCACCGACGCACCGAACACCACCCGCAGGGCCGGAGGTCCGTACACGGCGGCCTTGCCCACCACGTCCAGGAGCGGCTCCACTCCCCCCTCCGGCAGCCCGCGGACGTACCCCTGCAGCCGGGCCGTACGGCCGACGACGGCGTCGAGGAGGGCCGGGCGCACCCGGTTGACCACCCCCGCGGCGGCTCCGTACTCCGAGGGCCGGAACCGGGCCAGGCACGAACGGACGTCCGCCTCGGCGAACGGGACCATGGTGTCCTGTCCCATCAGCGGGATTCCGCGCAGGACCGCGGTCAGCAGGTTCTCCTGCCGCTTGCCCAGGCCCGGGGGCGCGGAAGGGGAGGGCGCCGGCCGCGGGCCGGGACGGGAGAGCGTCGCGGGGTCGACCCCACCCATCAATGAGTCGTACATATAAAGTGATAGCCAGTCATACATGTGCTGCGGAACGGGTCATGACGAGACGTCAGCGGATTCTTCCATGATGACGCCAGTGCGGGCGTCCGTGACCGCGCCCGTTCGTACCGGTTCGGACGGGTGGGGGATGAAGAATACGTACACCTACGCCGTGAGTTACCTGCATGGCAGGGACGAGGCCTGGGTGGCGCGCTTCCTGGACGACCTGGACCGGCGGCTGGGCACCTCCCCGGTCCGTTTCGTCAGGGCGGCCACCGACGGCGGCCGGGGCCCGGCCTCGCCCGGGGTGGCGACGGCGGACCGCGTCCTCGTCCTGTGCTCACCGGCCTACTTCAGCGAGGGCCCCGCGGACGCGGACTGGGCGATGCTGGCCCACCGCACGAGCCTGGACCGGGCCCGCGGAGCGGCGGAGAACGGCATCGTGCTGCCCCTGCTCTGGGAACCCGTGCTCCAGCGGATGCCGGCGGTGGTCGCCGAGGCGGACACGTTCACGGCGGGGCAGCCGCCCGAGTACCGGACCCACGGACTCGCGTTGATGACGATGCAGGCCGCGCGCCACCGGGCCGCCCTCGACGAGGTGCTCGGCAACCTCACCCGATGGCTCACCACCGCTCCCCCCACCGGAAGCGGCCCCGCCCCGCAGGACATCCCCGCCGAACTCCCCCCGGCCCTGACCTCGGACGACACCCGGTTCACCGCCCTGTACCGCGGCCAGCTGACCGGCACCGCGCCCGGACTCACCGGCGGGCGCCCCCTGGGCCGGCGACTGAGCTGGCAGGACGGTCCGTCGCGACGGCACACCCCGTCCGGGGAGCCGGCGGCCGCGGGACGGCGGCTGCTGCTGGTCGGCCCGGCGGGTTCCGGGCGCAGCGCCGTGCTCGGGCACCTGGCGGACCGCGTCGCGGCCGGCCCGAGCGGAGCGCCCTGGGGCTGCCAGGTGGCGTTCACCCTGCGGGCGGACACCGGCGGCCTGCCCTCCCCCGACGGGATCGTCCAGGCGGCCGCCCCCTCGCTGGCCGCCCGGGAGCCCGCGGGCTGGACCGCCCGGCAACTGCGCGGCGGGCGCGCGCTGCTGGCCGTCCACGGCCTGGACCGCGCGCCGGTCCACATGCGCCCCGCGGCCTGGGAATGGCTGCTGCGCACGGCCGAGCACTACCCCGACGCCGTGATCCTGGTGGAGGCCAACGGCAGTTCGGTGCCCTGGCACCGGATCGACGGTGTCTTCACCCCGGTCCTCCTCGACCCCCTCGACCCCGCGGAACGCGAAGCCCTCCTCGCCGGGGGCGATCCCCTCGCCGGCGCCCCCGGCGGCAGTTCCGCGCTCACGGCCCTGGCCGACGACCCGCTGCTCGCCGACGCCGTGCGCTGGCCGTCCGCCGCGGTCGCGGTCCGGCACGCGGCCCGAGCCGCCGGGGACCGCGGGCCGGACCGCATGGATCTGCTGCGCGCCGCGGTGGCCGCCGTCTGGCGTCCCGACCGGGAGGCCGCCAACGCGCGTACCAGAGTGCGCGACAGCGTCCTGCGGGCGGCGGCCGGCGGCCTGGCCGCCGCGACGCTCGGGTCCGGCGACGCCCCGCTCCCGGCCGACACGGCGCTCGACGCGCTGTACGGACTCAACGCGCCCGGCCTCACCGGCAGCGTTCCCCCCGCCCGGCTGCTGTCGCAACTGGCCGATGAGGCGGGCATCCTGTACGCGCCGGCTCCCGCGACGATCGCCTTCGCCGGCGAGTCCGTACGGCAGTACCTCGCGGCGGAGCACCTTGCCACCCACCCCGGCCCCGACGGCGACCGGATCCTCGCCGAGCACCTCGAACGGACGGGGTCCGCCGGGCTCGCCCGTCTGGTCGCCGAACTGAGCGCGGTCCGCAAGTCGCTCCCGGACGTCCCCGGTCTCCTGGAGCACGGTGCCACCGGCCGGCGCCTGACGGCATCGGCGGCGCCGGGGATGCGGGCCACCGGTCCCGTCGTCGTACGGTCCGCGGAGGAACTCTCGGGCCTGGCGGCGCGGCGGCACGCCGCGCCCGAGGTCTGGTGCCAGGGGCCGCTCGGGGAACTGGAGGCCGTGCTGCCCGGGATCCCCGGACTGCGGAACCTGGTGATCCTGGACCACCCGGAGATGACCGCGGTGCCGGACCTGAGCCGCTGCGCCGCGCTCCGGTCGCTGCGCCTGTCGAACTGCCCCCGGCTGCACGACCTGACCTCCCTCGGCGCCTCCCCGGTGATGTTCCTGACCATCGCGCCCTGGCTCCCGTCCCTGGACCTGAGCCCGCTTCGGCGTGCGCCCTGGCTACGGAGGATCGACCTGGTGACCGCCGCTCCGCGGGGCGGCGACGACGCCGTCCGCGCCCCGCGCGTCGGGCGGGCCGACGTGCGCGTGCTCGCGCCGCCGGGGCCCCCGGGAGGGCCTCCCGGCCTGTAGATCAGCCGCGACGCGGTCCGTTACAGTGGCGCCACAGCGTGTGGTGGCATGACGTTCTCGGGGGGCACATGCGGTACACCAAGGTCTTCGACCCGCAGGCGCCCGGCGCCGTCGGGGAGACCGGCGCCGACGCATCCTCGGGGCGTCAGGACGACCAGGTGTACCTGTTCGACGAGGACACGGTGCTCGCCGTCAACGTCGCGCTGGTGACGCGCCGTCCGCTGCTCGTCCTCGGCCCGCCCGGCTCCGGCAAGTCCACGCTCGCCCCCAACGTGGCACGCGTCCTGCGCTACCGCTTCTACGCGGAGGTCGTCACCGCCCGCACGGAGGCACCCGACCTGCTCTGGCGCGAGGAGGCGTTCCGTCAGCTCAACGACGCCTCCCGGGGCCAACTCGGCTCGCCCGGCGACCAGCCGTACCACAAGCCCGGCCCCTTGTGGAAGGCACTGGACCCCGCCCAGGACGACACGGCGCCCGACGGTCTGCGCGACCGTCCCGCCGTGGTCCTCATCGACGAGATCGACAAGGCGGACCCCGACCTCCCCAACGCGCTCCTCGACCCGCTGGACAACCTGCGCTTCGAGGGCCCGGACCGCTCCCGGGTCACGGTGCGCCCCGAGATCGGGCCGCCGCTGGTCGTCATCACCAGCAACGAGGAACGCGAGTTGTCGGCCGCGTTCCGGCGGCGCTGCATCCCGCTGCGGCTGCAGGTCCCCGGGCGCGCCCACCTGCTGGAGGTCGCCCGGCTGCACATGGGATCGGACTTCGATCCGGAACTCGGCGCCGAGGTGGCCGACCTCTTCCTCGCCCAGGGCTCCGGTACGGGACGTCTCGCGGCGGCGAGCACCGCGGAATACCTGGACACGCTGCGGGCGTGCCACGAGATGGGGCTGACCGCCGATTCCGAACTGTGGCGCAGCGTCGCGCGGTTCGCCATGGTCAAGGACACCTACGAGCCGACGGCCTTCGCGTGAGCCGCGGTCCGGTGCACGCCGGCGACGTCGTGCGCGCCGCCGCCGCGCTGGGCATCGCCGACCCCGCCGGCGTCCTCTCCCTGGTGCGCGCCATGGGTCTGCCCGGCCCCGGACCCCGGCCCCCGGAACCGGACGGCCCGGCGACGGAACCCCGGCGGGGCACCGAACCCGCGCCGCCGGCCCGTCCCGTCGGCCGGACGGTGCCCGGGGACGGCGGCGGCGTGCCGGAGCCGTCCCCGCGGACCGCCACCGGCGCCGACCCCGCGGGCCGGTCGGTCATCACCTTCGCGCCTCCGCGGACCCCGCCGGGACCCGGGCGACCGGCCGGTGAGCCGGCGGGTCCTGAGGAGCCGCTCTTCGCCGACCGCGGGGAGGTCACCGAGCAGCCGCCGTCGCCGCCGTGGAATCCGCGCACCCAGCAGGCGATCATGCTCACGGTGGCGGCCACCGAGGCGCTCGGCAGGGATCTGGACCACCGCAGGCTGATCGACCTGATGGTCCGGCGCCTGGGCGGCAGGCCGTCGTCCGGCCTTCGCCTCCCCTACCGGCCCCGCCCCACCACCCGGGCAGGGCTGCACGTGCTGCTGGACCGGAGCCCTTCCATGCGGCCGTTCCGCCACGACCACCAGTGGGTCGCCCGGCTGGCGCGGCAGGTACTCGCCCCCGACCAGCTGCGGATACTCGACTTCCGGCTGCCCCAGGGCGCCAGCGCGGACGGCGGCCGCACCTGGGGTGCGGCGGTCCGCCCGGCACCCGGCAGTCCGGTGCTGCTCGTGTCCGACCTCGGCCGGCTGCGCCCTCCGGTGGCGGTGCGCAACCAGGCGTCACCGGCCGACTGGCTCGCCTTCCTCGGCCGGCTGAAGCACGCCGGCCACCCGGTGACCTGCCTGACCCCGTTCAGTCCTGACCTCTACCCGCCCGCCGTCCGCCGGTTGGTGGCCCTCGTCCCGCTGGACCGCCGTACCTCGGTGTGGTCGGCGCGCTCCCAGATCAGACGGCTGCGCCGCCGGAGGCAGGCATGGTGACGGCGGCGGCCGGACGGACCTCCGCGGCCAGGCTGATCCACGAACAGCGCCAGGAGGAACCGGACGTGGTCCGGCTGGCCCAGTCGCTGAGCCTGGCGGCCCAGGCCGAACCGTACGTCGTGCGTGCCGCGCGCCTGCGGTTCGTGCCGCGCAGCAGCGCCGGGCTGGAGGCCCAGCTGTGGTTCTCGCCCCTGGTCGAGGCCGCAGGCGGCCTGACCATGGTGCTCGACCCCGCGGTGGCTGCGGTCCTGCGCCGGGACCTCGCCACGAACGACCGCGCCCTGCTGGCCTCCGTCCGCAGCTTCACCGAACGCGCCCACCACGACGCGCCGCTGGCGGTGCGCACCTTCGAGACCCTCCTGTGGGCCGGCACGGCGCAGGCCGTGCCGGCGGAGGGCGACATCCGGCGGGAGCTCGAACCCTTCCTCGCCCAGGTGCTCTCCGACGGCCCCGAGGCCCTGGAGGCCGGCCGGTGGGCGATCCGTCACCTGCCCCGGCTGCCCGACGCCGTACGGGACTCGGCACCCGCGAGGCGCCTGCGCATCGCCGCGGCCGAGCGCCTGGGCCTGGAGCTGACGCCCGCCGCGGCGGGCCTGCTCCCGGAGGAGGTGACGGCCGTCCGCCGGATGGTCCACCGTGACGTCGACGTCGGGATCCGAGCCGAGCCCGGCGGCATCGTGCTGACCAGACCTCCCGAACGCGACGCCCAGGTGTGCCAGGTGAGCGGGGCCGCCCGGGTCAGGCTGCGCCTGCGCGCCGCGCTCCCCGGAGCGGCCTGGCACGAACTGGACCTGCACGACCGCAGACGGGCCGCCGCGCCCCTGGACGTGGTGGCTGCGGCCCGGCTCGACGGCAGCCTGGACGGCGCCCGGGCCGAACTGGGGGACGTGGTGCGCTGCGTCTGGGCCGGGGAGCACGGAGCGCTCGCGGTCAGCGCGGCGGGCCGTACCGAGATCCGGGTCGACGCGGCCGGACGGGTGCTGGTCGCGGACCTCCCGGTGCCCCCCGACCTGCTCGCGGTCGCCGACGCGGGCCCGCCGAGGGCGGCCGCGGCCGGCGGCTCCGGGCTCCAGGTGGTCGGAGCGGCCCTCGACGCCTCGGGCGAGGTGACCGCCCATCCGTGGTCCCCGGCGCCGACGGCCCTGGGCTGGGCGGCGCCGGGCGGGCCGGGCAGCGGCCCGGCGGTCCTCTGCGTGGCGGAGGGCCGGAAGGTGCACCTGCTGGACGACGGCGATCCGCGGCGCGTGGTGCTGACCCTCGATCACCCCGCCGACGTCACCCACCTGTGGACCTCGGTCTCGGCGGCCCTGATCGCGGTCGCGGACGCCGAGGGAAGGGTCGTGGCACGTCACGCCGCTCCCGGGAACGGCATGGTCTCCCGCCGGTTCGCCACCGGGGGGTCCCCGGTGACCGCGCTCGCGGGCGACCCGCTGACCGGGGACGTCGTCTGGGCCACCGAGGACGGCCGGGTGTGGCTGGCCCGGAGCCCGGAGGACGACGCGCGCGATCCGGTGCCGCTCGGCCGGCTGCCCCGGCCGGCCACCTCACTGGCCGTCTCCTCCTCCGACGCCACGGTGGTCGCCGCGGACGGGGGACGCCACCTGCTGCGACTGCGTCGTCCCGCGGCCGGCGACCCGGAGGACCCCGGCTCCGCGCCGCTCCCCGGCGCCCGGCTGCCGTTCCAGGTGCGCGAGGTGTTCGCGGCCGGCCGGGGCCGCCTGATGCTCACCGGAACCGGCGGGCCGGTCGAGATACGGTCCGAGGACGGCAGGGTGCACCTCGTCCTGCCCTACCCCGCCGCCGCGTCCACTTCCGCGTCGCAGGCGCCGGGGCCGGGGCCCTCCTGGCTGCGCGCATCGGTCGGCGTCGCGCTTCCCGGCCCCGGTCCGGAGGCGCCGCCCGAGGATGTGCTGCGAGCCGCCCGCCGCTGCGGCATCGGCCACATCCGGCTCTCCGGGCCGCACCCGCATGACCCCCGTCGCACGGACCTCGTGGTCGAGCGGGCCGGGGAGGCCGGACTGCGCGTCGTCGCCGGCCTTCCCGCTCCCCCACCGGAAGCCGCGCCCGCCGACGTGCTGCTCGACGCGCAGCGTCTCCTCGACGCCCGCGTCGACGCACTGCTGCTGGAGGACCTGGCGGCCTGGCCCGCCCACCTGCTGGACGACCTGCGGCACCTGACGGACGCCTACACCGGTGCGGGCCTGATCGGCATCGCCGGCCCGGGGACCACCGGCGGGCCGGAGGAAGCGGCCCCGCGAAGCGCCGTCCATCTGACCGTGGGCCCTGCGCCGCTCCCGCGACCCGGGGCCTGGACGGTCCCGCCGGGCACGGCCTGGGTGCTCCCGGATCGGCCGCCGGCCGATCCGGGGGTCCTGCTGGCCCTGCCCGGCTGCCACGAGGTCCCCGCCGGTCTGCTGACGGCCACGGGGCACCGGGCGGAGGCGCTGCGCGTCCTGCTCTCCGTCCGGGCACGGCAGCAGGCCCTGGTCCACGGTTCCGTCGACGCGGCGCTGCCCGAACCGGTGCCCGGGGTGACGGCGTTGTGGCGGCGCCACGGCAGCGAGGCCATCCTGTGCCTGGGCAACGCCGGCGACGCGCCGGTCACGGTCACCGTACCGGCGCCGCCCGACGGGCCCGAGCTGGTCGGGATCGCGACGCTCGGCGCCGCCGCGGGGGAGCCGCGGCCGCTCTCCACCGTACGCCCGTCGGCCGGCGGGTACACGATCACCGTGGCCCCCGGTGCGACCCACTGGCTGAGCCTGTGGGAGAGCACCGACCCCGGATGGCGGCCGGGCGCATGAACGGGACGACGTCGCGCCCGCTGGTCTTCCTCAGCCGCAGCGAACCGCCCGGCTGCACCTGCACCTGCTGGCCGGCCAGGAGATCGGTGATCGGCCTGCTCGAGGCCGCCGGCTGCGAACCGATCGTGATCGACCGGCAGACCCTGGTGCCGGGCCAGGACTGGATGGAGGCCATATCCGACGGCATGGGCAACGCCCACGGCATGGTGCTGCTCGCGTCGCCGCACGCCGTCGAGTCACCGCACGTCCAGAACGAACTGGCCATGGCGGAGCTGCGCAACCGGCACGACGGCTTCCCGATCATCCTCGTGCTGCTCCCCGAGGTCGACCGGGAGGGCCTGGAGGCCAGCAGGCTCGGTTCGCTCAGTCCCACCCGGCGGCAGAACATCGACTGGCCCGTCGACGGGGACCTGGCCGACGTCGTCAGGGACATCACTCCCCAACTGGAGCTGATGCGGGCCCAGGTCAACGAGGACCGGGTGCACCAGCGGGTCGTCCAGCACCTGCGCGAGGTCGACGGGCCCGTCCTCAGCCGTGCCGGGGACCGGCTCGGTGTCTCGCGGGAGATCCTGCTGCCCCTGATGCACCACCGCGTCGCCGAGGGGCTGCTCACGGAACGCCGCAGTGAGCCCCAGGACGATCCGCTGCGCGCGGCCCTCACCGAACTCCTGCCGCTCCAGGCGACCTCCGGATCGCGCGAGGTGATCGAACTCAGCGTCACCCATGCCCGGGTCCCCGCATCGGACTCCCGGCGCATCAACGAGGTGCTCACGGCCCCGGCCGCCCCGCGGGCCGCGGTCCTGCCCGCACACTCCACCGAGACCGCCCGGCGCTTCGTCCACCGCGCCAGCGGACAGCCCGTGGCCTGGGACCACTTCGTCGTGCCCATCGACGTGGGTTCCGGCGTCGCGGAGAGCCTCATCGCCGGAGTCCGGGACCACCTGACCGAGGTCGACGTCCACGACCTGGAGACCCTGCTGCAGCACGAGCACGACTTCGGCCCGGTGGTGGTGATCGTGCCGCATCCCCCGGACCCCGACCTCGTGGCGCGGCTCGGCGAGGAGTTCCCGGCGGGCGTGCTCTTCCTCTTCGTGGTGGACGGCGACCTGCTCGGCACCGCGCCCGATCCGCTGCCGCGGCTGCAGGGGCTGCCCCGCCCGCACGAGGAGGAGATGAACCGCACCATACGCACCTTCGTGCGCCGCTACGCGGGCCGCAACTGACGACGAGCCGCCCCCGGGATCCGGGAGCGGCTCGTCGTGGCGGCGGTCCGGCCGCCGGGTCAGATCGGCGGCATCTCCAACTCGAAGTCGATGCGCCGCTGTTCCCTCATGGCGACGGTCGTGGGGTGGGTGTCCCCGAACCGGGCGGCGGACCGGCGCGTGATCTCCCGCACGCGGTCCTCCGCACCGGGGTCGCCGAGGCGCATCCGGTCGACCGCGAGGTTGTACTCACCGCAGAGCACGCGGGGGTGCCGGTCGCCGAAGAGGGACAGGAACTCCCGGTGCGCACGCTCGTCCTCCGCCACCGCCTCGTCGTACCGCTCCAGCTGGGCGAGGACCCCCGCCACGTCGGCCCGGCAGGCGACCGCCGCCGGATGCCCGCCGCTCACGCGCCGTTCGAGCGCGGCGAGCGTCGGACGTCCCAGGTCGAGGGCGGCCAGCGGTTCTCCGCCCAGCCTGCGGGCGATGATCAGGTTGGTCGCCGCGGCGAGCGTGAACGGGTGCTCGGCGCCCAGCGTCGTGTGGTAGTTCGCATGGTTGCGCTCGGCGATCTCCCGGCCCTCGTCGAAGGACGGGACGCTCTGCGTGCCGGCCAGCGCGAGCAGGTCGCAACTGAGGTTCGCCGCGCAGGCCAGCGTCTCCGGGTGCCGATCGCCGTACCGGCGCCGGTACTGGTCGTACGTCGTGCGGGACAGGGCCTCCGCCGCCCGGAACTCGCCGAGCCGGCGACGGGTCACGGAGAGCGAGGCGTCGGTGCGCATCACCTCGGGAGAGTGCTCCCCGGACAGGGCGACGTAGTGCTGCCTGGTCTCCAGCAGCAGTTCGAGCGAGCCCTGGTAGTCGCCCATCTCGCGGCGGTCCAGCGCGGCACCGAGCGCGTAGCGCGAGCAGGCGGGGCTCCTGACCCCCAGCACCTGACGGGCCGTCTGGTAGGCCTCCTCGGCGAGTGCCAGCGCCTCACGGGGGCGTCCGATGAGGTTCAGCGACACGCCGTAGTTGTTGATGGCGCGGAGCGTGTCCGGGTGGTCGTTCCCCACCGACCGGCGGTACCGGTCCAGGGTGTCCGCGTCGGACTCGCAGGCCTCCGCGTAGCGGCCAAGTCCGTTCAGGTCGGCGCCGACGTTGCGGGCGGTGATGAGGGTGTGCGGGTGGGCGAGACCCAGCGCCGGGTGCTCACGCTGCCTGCGCAGGGTGTCCGAGTCCAGTTCGAAGGCCTCGGCGTAACGGCCCATCGAACGGAGCGGGTTGGCCAGCTGCGCCGCCAGGCGCAGGGTGAGCGGGTCGTCGGCGCCACGGTTCGCGGTCCACGCGTCCAGGGCCCGGCGCCCCAGACCGATCGCCGCCAGGTGGTCCTTGACCAGCCACAGGTTGCGGACCTGGCTCACCACCCACTCGCCGACCTGCGGGTCGACGCTCTCGATGGCTCCGGACGGCTCGAGGTGCGGGCGGAGCTCCGCGAAACGCTGGAGCGACGCCGGGTGGTCCTCCCCCTGCGAGGGCGAGGGGAGCGCGCTGGCCAGCACGAGGTGGGCCTGGCTCCTGGTACGCGCCAGGGCGTCGGGGTCCACCGCCATCCACTCGCGGACGAGGGCCTGCAGGAGCCGGTGCACCTGCAGCGAGCGTCCCTCCAGGCGGGCGAGGGCGTACCTGCTCAGATCGCGGATGAGGTAGCCCATGATCATCGGGTCGCGGAGCGCGGAGTCGGACTGGGCCAGCTCGTTCCGCATGCCGTCGCTGTAGAGCAGCGAGTCCGCGATCGGCTCGGGTGAGAAGAACGAGCACAGTTCCAGCAGGCGGACGGCCGCGGGCCGCTCCGCGCGCAGCCGCTCCACGGACAGCCGCCAGACGGCGGGCAGTTGGGTCTGCCGCTCGAACTCCCCCGCGGGGCCGGCGCTCAGCACCTCACCGACGCGGCTGCGCACCTGTTCCAGGTAGGTGTCCACCGGCATCCCGGTCTCCCGGAGCCACGCCGCGGCGAGTTCCACGGCCATGGGCAGGTCGCCGAGTTCCTCGGCGATCCGGTCCGCGTCCTGACGGGTCAGGTTCTCCACGCGGCGCCGGAGCAGCGCGACGCTCTCCGCCCGCCGGAAGACGCCCACTTCGACGGTGGCGGGGCCGCTGTCGGACTCACGTGCGGTGATGATGACGTGCCCCGGCCCGTTGGAGGGCAGGTAGTCCTCGAGCCGGCGGCCGCTCTGGCGGGTCTCCTCGTCGTTCGCCGCATTGTCGTAGACCAGCAGCCACTTGCCCCGCCTGCCGCTCTCCAGCTCGGCCAGGGTCGCCATGGCCAGGTCCTCGGCGGTCTCGCCCTGGACGCCCAGCTGGACGCCCAGGTTCGCCAGGCTCTGCGGGATCAGGTCGGTCTGCTCCGCCGGGATCCAGTGCACCAGGTCGTACTGGGCACCGAAGCGGTGGACGTACTCCAGGGCGATCTGCGTCTTGCCCATGCCGCCGAGCCCGTAGAGGAAGAGCCGGTCCGCCGGCGTGTGCACGTCGTCCAGGGAGTCCTGGCCGAGGTCGTCCCAGAACTTGTCGAGCTCCTGGTCCCGGCCCGTGAACAGGTTGTACCGGGGCGGGGCCTTGAACGTCGAGGGGGCTTCGCCCGGGTACCGGGTGCGGCCCGCGACGGGCTCGTTGAGGGCCGGCACCCCGATGAGCGCGGTCACCCGCTCCAGCGCCGTCGCGGCCGTCATGCCGACCAGGGAGAACCCGGGGAGGCTCGCCAGCGCCGTCGGGGTCTGGAACTCGCGGGTCCGCAGGCCGAGGATCCGCGGACCGTCGCCGCGACGGTCGGCGGCCTCGACCAGGGTGACCAGTTCCTCGGCGACGTTGGTGTTCACGAAGTCCGGTGACAGCAGCGCCAGGACGGTGTCCGCGGCGGTCGCGGGGACGGGCGCCAGCGCGGTGGCGCTGCTGGGGCGCAGTGTCACCGCCACGCCCGCCGCCTTGAGCTGGTCGGCGATCCACTCGGCCCACAGCCGGTCGCGCAGGGCGTGGTCGATGCGGACCCGCGGGGTGGCCGCGCCGGCCACGGGCACCCGGTCGAACCGCTTGACCAGCGACGCCCGCTGTTCCTCCGCCATGTGCCCGATCGCGGTCACCTCGCCGCGCGTGATGACGGACGTGAGGCGTTCGTAGGCGGCGAGCAGCGTGCCCTGGTTGCGGATCGGGTCCTTCAGGGTCGCCAGGACCTCTTCGTAGGCGTAGTAGGGGCGGTAGGGGATCTCGATGTCACCCCAGTACCGGTCCGGGTCCGGGTGCGCGGATTCGTCGAGGAACTCCTGGAAGCGGCTGCGCGCGTGCTGCCGGGCGGTGTCCAGCCGGTCCTGCTCGGCGGGGTCGACGCGCATCGGCACCGGCAGGATCGTCACATGGGGGGCGAACCTGCGGACGTCGCGCGCGACGTTCGCGCCGCCGTCTACGGACTGGACGTTGAAGGTGAAGCAGTTCACGAGGACGTCGGGCAGCAGGAGCGTGGTGATGCCCGAGGTGTCGCTGAAGCCCGTACGGCTGTCGATCAGCGCGTAGTCGTAGCCCGCCTGCATGTCCTCGCGCAGGGCGTGCAGGAACGCCTTCCCGTTCCGGTTCTCGTAGAAGCCGCGCCAGTCGTAGGTGTTGACGTTCTCGGAGTACTCCGGGGTGCGGCGGCCCGAGGAGACGAACTCGATGAAGCCGCCGCCGGGGAAGGAGCACTCCAGCGAGTGCGCGTGACGGTCGACGCGTGCGTACGTCCGCAGGCCGTCCGTCAGGTGCGGGCTCATCCGCTCGAATTCGCGGACGAGGTCGATCACGCCCGGCGTGGAGCTCAGTTCGGGGTCCCGCAGGAAGGGGGCGAAGTAGCGGTGCAGACCCGGCGCCTCCAGGTCCCAGTCCATGACCAGGACCCGTTTGCCGTTCGTGGCCAGGATCCAGGCGACGTTCGCCATGGCCATGGTGCGGCCCGTACCGCCCTTGAACGAGTAGAACGTCACTACGGTGCCGGGCCCCTGGGCGCCGGGACCGCCCGAGTCGTGCGTCATGAGGAAGACCTTCCGAGCAGGGGGAACGAGTCGAGGCCACCTGTGGGCGTGGGCAGGCGCTGAGCGACCTGTGCGGACTTCATGGCGTCGTTCTGGGCGCGGACCAGGGCCTTGCGGAGCGCGGCGGTGAACTTCTCCTCGTCGGGCAGTCCCCAGCGCTCCAGTTCCGTGGCCTGGCCGCGCAGCGTGGGCAGCACCTCGTCGAGGGCGGCGTCCAGATCCTCGGCGTGCTGCCACGACTGGGTGTCGTCCTGGTTGCGCGGTTCCAGCACGGCCGTGCCCTCGGGCACGGCGGCGTCGAGCGAGGTCAGCAGGCGCTGCTGCCGCTCGGCCTTGGCCGCCCAGGCGTCGACCAGCAGGACGACCAGTTCCTCCGGCCGCGGTCCTGAGCCCACCTGTTCCACGGTGCTCTCCTCGAGCGCCAGGACGTCGGGGGCGAGGTCCAGTTCCGCCGCCGTGTCGCAGAGCAGGGAGGCCAGCTCACCGGGCCGCCCGGGTGCGTACGGGGACCAGTCGACGGGCGTGGTGCCGTAGTACTCGCGAGCGGTCCGCTCGCCCGGCAGGTCGTCGGCGGCCGCTGCGGCCACGACGAAGCTCACCGTCTGGTGTCCCGGGTACGGCGGGAGCGGCGGTGCACCCTGTCGCCTGCCGGTCGCGTCGAAACCGGCGGCGTCCGGGAGGTGCTGCCCGAGGGCGGCCGCCACCCGGTCCGCGAGGGCCGCCACCACCAGCCGGTAGTCCTCGGCGTACCGGGCCTTCAGCCGCAGGAGGTGGAGCAGTCCTTCACGGGCGTAGGCGGCCGAGTCGGCGGTCAGCGGACCCTTCCGCCGGACGACGGGCGGCAGCGGCTCGGTGGCCGGCGCCCAGACCACCGGGATGATGGCGTCCGCGCTGCGTCCCGTCCGGGACCACAGCACCTCGGCCCGGTGTTCGAAGTAGGACCATTCGGTGGCGCAGTAGGACTGGCCGAAATACGCCGGTGTATAGAGCGCCACCATGGTGGTCGCACCGCGCATGCGCTCCACCGTGGCCTCGGGTGACCGGGGTGTGCCGCTCACTCCGACCGACTCGGGCGACTCACCGGTCCGGGCGGCGACCGCGTTGCGGAGGTCCCGGAATAAGGTCGCCGTCCACTCGTCGTCGACCCCGCGGATATGGCTCATGTAGAACCGGCTCATGGTGACTCCGTCGCGCGTGTCGGGACGCCCCGCAACGAGCGCGGCAGCGGGGACGACTCGATAGGGACCAACGGCTCGCCGTAGGCATCACTATTCGAGCAATAGCGGATAAATACCACATCCGGGCACCGCAGACGGGCGCGCATCGGGACCGTCACCCCTTCCTGATCAGGCTTTCCGCACCGTCCGTCGGGGAGCCTGCTCGGCGTGCCCGTGCGCTGCGGGGACAAGGGGAACACACCCGGCGGGCGGCCCGGCCGACCGCGGGGGCTGCGGGGCGCGCGACCACCGGCGCGGTGCGCCGGAGGTTCATCCGGACGGGTACCCGCCATGGACCGTTCGGCCATCCCGGCGGACGGTGGAGGGGCGCTCATGACGCCCCTCCGATCAGAGCGCGGACGTCGGCGGTCACCCGGTCCCTGATGTGCTCGGTCAGCAGTTTGAGATCGGCGCAGTAGACGCTCGGATTGGCGAACCCGCTCGAGGGGCGGTAGCGGTGCGCCCGCAGCCCGCCCCCGCACAGCCGCACCACGCCGCAGGCCCGGCACTCCGGGGAGAGGGAGCTCAGCCCGCGGCCCTGCTCCCGCAGCAGCGGATGGTCGGCGGCGGTGTCGAAGTCGTCCGCGCCGATGTCCAGGCCCATGGCGGTGGCGCCTTCGTACGCCGCCTTGAGCGAGTCCGGCTGTTCGATCGACCCATCGGTGTCGACGACCACAAACGGCGGGCGGTCGAGCCCGACGGCTTCGGCGGTCGCCTTGCCGCCGAGCACCAGATCCATGATCGTCTCGAACAGCCGGATCCGGGTCTCGCGGACCGGCGCCGCGTACCAGCGGTCGAAGACCGCGAGCAGCCACCGGCCGTAGGGGGCCGTCGCGGGGTCGTGGCCCGGTGGCGGGAACTCCCAGGTCGCGTGCGGGAGCAGCAGGTCGATGACCGGGGGCCGGTGGCTCAGCAGCGATTCGTAGACACCGAGGGGTTCATTGGCGAGGTCGACCGTACACAGCAGGCCGCCGTATAAGCCGGCGTTCTCCGCGCGCCGCAACAGCCCGATCCCCCTCTCGGCAGCAACGTGGCTGCTCTGCCCCCCACGTGTGCGCCGGTGGCGGTCGCTGGCGTCCCTGCCTCCGTCGAGGCTCACCCCCACGCGCACACCGTAGCGGCGGAACAGGTCCATCCAACCAGGGTTCAGCAGCGTCCCGTTGGTCTGTGCGGCAAATTCCACGGACGTGATTCCGTGCGCCGCCTCGCGCACCGATTGCAGCAGGTGCTCGACCCGTCGCCGTCCCGCCAGCAGGGGCTCACCGCCGTGCAGGACGACCCGGACGGACGGCAGCCGGTGACGCCCGGCGTGCTCGGCTATCCGTGTGGCCAGGCGCTCGGCGAGGGCACGCGAGAGCACGGCGGGCTTGCGCTGCCAGCTGCTGTCGCGGAGTTCGTAGACGTAGCAGTACGAGCAGGCGAGGTTGCACAGGCCGTGCACCTTCACCACGAACTCGTGGATGGGCCGCGTCCCCTCCATCACCGACCTCCCGCCGGGCCCTCACCCCCGTCCCGGGGTCACAACGAGGAATCGAATCCGTTGTGCGGGTCGGGAACGTGCTCCGACCGGTCCTCCGCGACGCGGAGCAGCGATTCCACCAGTGCGCACGGTGGGAGCGCGCGGAGGCGCTCCGGCTCGATGCGCAGGTGCATGACATCGCCGTGCGCGTCACGTGGTGCCGTTTCCATCGACCAATGCCCCCGGTACCCCTTGCCGCCCACGGTGGCTCGACCCTGCCGACGCGTGCGTGATCGGACGTGGCTGGAGCCCTCGGGTGTCACCGCCGGCTCCCCCGTGCTGACTGCTGAAGTGTCCCTCCCAGGGAAGCACAGCGCCACGGACCAGGCCAGACCGCCTCCCGGACAGCTTCACGCCCTCTCGCGCGGCATCGGACGCCACGCCCGGAACGGAGGACCGGTCCGCCGTACGATGCGAGCCGGTCCCGTTCTCCGGCCGATGTCACCGCGTGCCACCGCCGCCGCGGCTCCCACCGCACCGGCGCGCGGCCGGACCTGACGGTACGTCATCACCGTGCGGATCGCGCCGCATCGGGGCCGGCCCCGCACCCGCACCCGTACGGACCGGGGCGATCCGGTCACTACGTCCGGACGATCTTCGTCGTTTGTTCATCTGCGCGCCCGATTACGCTGGTCCGGCGGCGAGATGATCGGCATTCCGACCGTAGCGCAACGGAGAGACGATGCTCCCCAAGAGAACCTACGCCGCGCTCACGACCGCGGCTGTCGCTGCCGGCACGCTGGTGGCCGCGAGCCCCGCGAGTGCCCACCACCCGCACGTGACGCCGGCCTTCCAGCGCACCGCCACCTACCCGGTCTTCCAGAACCGCCCGGCGGGCGAGGACCCGGCAACGGCGACCGTCGCCGAGATCTCGGCGGTCAGCGAGGACGGCCGCACCCTGGTCTACACCGACGCCCTGGCGCGCCGGATCGGCTTCCTCGACATCAGCAGGCCGGGCAGCCCGCGCGGCCTCGGCACCCTGTCGCTGGCCGGGCTCGGCGACGCCGAGGACGAGCCCACCTCCGTGGCCGTGGTCGGCCGGTACGTGCTGGTCGTGGTCAACACCAGCAGCGGCTACTCCACCCCCTCCGGACGTCTCGACGTCATATCCCTGCGCGACCGCAAGCGGGTCACCAGCATCGACCTGGGCGGCCAGCCGGACTCCATCGCCATCACCAAGGACAAGCGGTACGCCGCAATCGCGATCGAGAACGAGCGCGACGAGGAGGCGACCCCGCCCGGCGGCGAGGAGGGCGACCTGCCCCAGGCCCCGGCCGGCTTCGTGCAGATCGTCGACCTCAAGGGCAGCTCGCCGCAGCACTGGCGCACCCGGCCCGTACCGCTGACCCGGCCCGACGGCGGCGCGCTGCCCGTGCTGACCGCCGCCGGGATCGTGGAGCCCACCGACCCGGAGCCGGAGTACGTCGCCGTCAACGGCCGCAACCAGCTGGTCGTGACGCTGCAGGAGAACAACGGGCTCGTCCTGGTGGACCTGCCGACGGGCCGCATCACCAAGGCCTTCAGCGCCGGCACGGCCACCGTGCACGGCATCGACACCGTCAAGGACGGCGTCATCGACCAGACCGGCTCGATCACCGACGTGCGGCGCGAGCCCGACGCCGTCAACTGGATCGACGACCGCTACTTCGCCACCGCCAACGAGGGCGACTGGAAGGGCGGCACGCGCGGCTGGACCGTCTTCGACAGCCGCACCGGCAAGGTCGTGTGGGACGCGGGCAACAGCTTCGAGCGCCTCGCCGTCCGCTACGGCCTGCACAACGAGGACCGCGCGGGCAAGAAGGGCACCGAGCCGGAGGGCGTGGTCGTCGCCTCCTTCCACGGCGTGCGGTACGCCTTCGTCGGCTCCGAGCGCAGCAACTTCGTCGCCGTCTACGACGTCAGCCGGCCGACCGCCCCGGTCTTCCGCCAGATGCTGGCCACCACCAACGGCCCCGAGGGACTGCTGCCGATCCCGTCGCGCGACCTGCTCGCGGTCTCCAGCGAGGAGGACGACGCCTCGGTCAACGTGCGGGCCTCGGTGAGCCTGTTCCAGCTGAGCAAGGGCACCCCGTCCTTCCCCGGCATCGTCTCGGCCTCGGACTCCACCGGCGCGCCGATCGGCTGGGGCGCGCTCGGCGCGCTGTCCGCCGTCCCCGGCCGGCCGCACGAGCTGTACACGGTCACCGACGCGGCGTACTCCGTCACCAAGATCATGACCATCGACACCTCGCGGAAGCCTGCGGTCATCACCCGGGCCCTGACCGTCAAGGGCGCCGACGGCAAGCCGGTCGGCTACGACGCCGAGGGCATCCACGCCCGTCCCCAGGGCGGCTTCTGGCTCGCCGTCGAGGGTGCGACCGGCGACGGCAACAAGCTCGTCCGGCTCGACCGCGACGGCGTGACCCGCCAGGTCGTCACGCTCCCGGCGGACGTCGCCGCGGGCCTGGCGAAGCAGGGCTTCGAGGGTGTCACCGCCACCACCGACCGGGGCGGCCGCGAGGTCGTGTGGGCCACACTGCAGCGCGAGGTCAAGGGCGACCCTGCCGGGGTCGTCCGGATCGGCCGCTACGACGTCCAGTCGGGCACCTGGAGCTGGTTCGGCTACCGGATCGGCACCACGGACACCCCGGGCGACTGGATCGGCCTGTCCGAGATCACGGCGGTCGGCGACAAGCTCGCCCTAATCGAGCGGGACAAGCTGAACGGCCCGGCCGCGAAGCTCAAGCGGGTGTACACGGTCGACATGCCGAAGTCCGCCGCCGCGTCGGGCCCGCTCCAGGTGCTGCCCAAGAAGCTCGCCCACGACGTGCTGCCCGACCTCCGGTCGACGAACGGGTGGACCCAGGAGAAGCTCGAGGGGCTCACCGTGGGCGGTGACGGCCACGTCTACGCCGTGACCGACAACGACGCCCTGGCCGACGCCACCGGCGAGACGGTCTTCCTGGACCTCGGTTCCGGCAGGAAGGTCTTCGGGCAGCGCTGATCCTCCGCGACGCCCTCCCCCGTACGGCCGCCGGTCCGCCGGCGGCCGTACGGGGCGGGCCCGTACGCATCGGGCCCGTGCGAGCCCGGCCGGTCACGCCTCCGGACGGCGCGCGAGGAAGACGAACTCCCGGCCGGGCCGGTCCGGGGCGTCCCGCACCTCGTCGAGGTCGTACCCCTGCGCGGTGAGCGCCGCCTCGACCTCCTCCCGCTCCCGGAACCGGAGGGTGGAGGTCGAGGTCAGCACCTCCCGGCCGGCGGCCAGGACGTAGGTCCAACGGAACGTCACCAGCGGCCCGCTGACGTCGAGCAGGTCGACCCAGTGCTCGACCGGTCCTGTGCCCGGCACGTCCACCACCCGGTGCGAGGCCTCGCGGTTCCAGCCCTCCCATGCGCGCTTCGCCGGGTCCCGGGTCTCGAACACCAGGCGGCCGCCCGGCCGCAGCGCCTCGTACGCCCCCCGCAGGGTGTCCCGCCACGCCGCGGGGTCGTCGATCGCCTGGGCGACGTTGGCCGTCATCGTCGCCAGGTCCACGCGCAGCGGCGGTAGCGCCGTCGCGTCACCGCGGATCCACCGGACCCGCCCACCCCCCGGCTTGGCCCGGGCGACGTCGAGGGCCGCCCCAGCCGGGTCGACGGCGACGACCTCGATGCCGAGGCCGGCCAGGCGCAGGGCGAACACCCCCGTTCCGCAGCCGATGTCCAGGACCCGGTGCGCGTCGTACTCCCGCACCAACGCGGTGTACGCGTCGAGGTCGCCGCGACCGGGGTCGTCGAGGGCGTCGTACAGCGCGGCGAGCCGCGGGTCCCGGAATTCCTCGTCAGCCATGGGGGCGACGCTACCCGCGGTGGGACCCACGTCACATCCGTGCCCGCGTCACGTTTCCACCGGCCCGTCCGTCATGGCTGCGTATCCGTCACCACGCAAGAGGAGCCCATCATGGAAGCCCGCGTGAACCTGTTCGGCAACGACCTCGCGCTCAGGTTCTTCAAGCACCTCAACTCGGCGGGCAAGGTGCCCGCAGAGTCGGGGCTGCCGACCGCGACGCAGGAGCTGGTGAAGATCCGCGCCAGTCAGATCAACGGCTGTGCCTTCTGCGCCGACATGCACACCAAGGAGGCCGCCGCGGCCGGTGAGACCTCGGTGCGCCTGAACCTCGTCGCCACCTGGCGCGAGGCCACGGTCTTCTCCGAGGCCGAGCGCGCCGCCCTCGAACTCACCGAGCAGGGCACGCGCATCGCGGACGCCGCCGGGGGCGTCACGGACGAGGTCTGGGCGAACGCCGCCAAGCACTACGACGAGGACCAGCTCGTCGCCCTGATCGGCCTCATCGCCGTCATCAACGCCTACAACCGGGTCAACGTCATCAACCGCCAACCCGCGGGCGACTACCGGCCCGGCCAGTTCGGCTGAGGGCGGGCGCCCCGGCCCGTGCCCACGGGCCGGGGCGCCGCTGCACCCTCCGGGCGATCCCAAGTGCCGCTGCCACGGGCCGCGGACGCCGGGTTGTAGCGTGATGCGGCATGAGGACCAGTTCGCCGCTCTCCGCGGTCCCCCGGCTGTCAGGCGCGATCGTCGTCGGCGCGGTGACCGGCGTGGTCGTCGGTGTCCTGACCGACGCGTCGCTGGGCGTCCTCGCCGGGATCGCGGCGACGGAGACGGTCTTCGTCGTGACGGGCTGGCTCGTGCTGTGGCCGATGGACGCGACCGCCACCCACCGCAACGCCCGGCGGGAGGACTTCCGGCCCGTCGTCGAGGAGCTGGTCGTCGTCGCCGCGGCCCTGTGCGGGCTGCTGGCCATCGTCGTCCTGCTCCTGCGCGGTGGCACCGACAAGGATCACGCCGCGGCGGCGACCGCGCTGGGCGGGGTGTTCATGGCCTGGGCGGCGCTCCACCTGATGTACGCCGCGCGCTACGGGTACCTCTACTATGCGGCCGCGGCGGGCGGGATCGACTTCAACTCCCCGCACCCGCCGACGTACCGGGACTTCTTCTACTTCAGCTACAACCTGGGCATGACCTACCAGGTCTCCGACACGGACGTCTCGAGCCCGGCGATCCGTGCGACGGTGCTGCGGCACTCGCTGCTGTCGTACGTCTTCGGCACCAGCATCCTGGCCACGACCATCAACCTGGTCGCCGGGATGGTCACGGGCTGAGAGCGGACCGGGCGTGCAGCTTATATCCCGAGCCGAAAATTCCTGTCAAGTCCCGAATTGCAGCGACATGACGCCGGAGGCCGTACCCGGCTTACTGGAGACATCGGGTTCCACCCCCCAGGGGCGGCCCACCGGACCACCACCGGAACCCCCTCCACACCCGCTCACGAAGGACGACGACCATGACCCCCACCCTCCGCACGAAGCGCCTCGTCACCCTCACCGCCGTGGCCACCCTGGCCGCGGGAGGGGCGCTGCTCCCCACCACCGCGTTCGCCGCCACCGCGCCGGCCGAGGCGCACGCGGCCACCGCGAAGGAGTCCGGCCGGGGTGGCGGTCACGGCGGAGGCCGGGGCCACGACGACGATGGCTGGGGTCGCGGCGGCTGGAACCAGGGCGGCAACCGCCCGAACGCCAATGGCAACGGCAGCATCATCATCGTCGTCGGTGACAACAACTCCACCAACATCAACAACGGCACCGTCAACAACGGCGTGATCTTCGACTGAGCGTCGCGTCCGTCCCGCCGACCCGAAACCACCAGCACCTCCGGCCACCGGGGGTGCTGTTCCCGTCCCCGTGCACGGACAGGCGCCGGCCGGGCCCACGGGTCACTCCTCGGCGCAGAGCTCGTCGCCCGGCGAGGTGCGCACCCGGGCCAGGAGACCGCGGAGCGCCGTGACCTCCTCCGGGGACAAGTCCCCGAAGAGCCCCCGCTCGACCTCTTCCACCGCCGCCTGGGCCTCGGCCAGCACGCCCCGCCCCCGGTCCGTGATGGCGACGATGTGCCGACGGCGGTCGGACGGGTCGCGACGGCGCTCGACGAGCTCCGCGGACTCGAGGTCGTTGAGGATCGCGACCATGATGCTGGGATCCACCTCGAGCGCCGCGACGAGACCCTGCTGCCCCATGGATCCGCACCCGCCGAGCAGCATCAGCGTGGCTCCGGCCCGCGGCGCCAGGCCGCAGGAGGCGAAGGCGCGCTGGACGCGGCCGTTCGCGATGGCGCCGTGCCGGGCCAGCAGGAAACCGAGCTGCTCCAGCGGGTCGCCGCCGGCAGCACCCTCAACCGCGATCTCGTTCACTGCCATGCCTGCATGATAGCGCGCCACCAACCATCGTGATCGATGGGTAATCCATGACCTTCAACGATTTCGCGACCACGACCCCACCACGACCCCCACGGACGAGGTCGCTCCCAGCGGTCGTTCGTGCCCCGTTATTCCACTTCTCCCGATTCCTTGCGCGAGGCGATGGTCACATCCCATAAATGATTGACCCTCCTCAATCATCTGTTAGGTTCCATTCACCAGCGATCCACAGCGACGCCGGCCTCGCGGAACCAGCACCTGCGAACCAGGCGCCCCGCCCCGGCGGCACCACGGAATCGCCCCCGCACGACGGGGACCGGCCCACCCGGCCGGACCGTCGTCCGACGCCCCGCACACCGGGGCACAGCTAGGAGACACCAGTCATGAACAAGTGGACGCGCATCATCGCCACCTCCACCGCCTCGGTGGCACTCGCCGGCACCGCCCTGCTCGGAGCCACGGGCTCCGCCTCCGCCGCCCCCCGGCCCGCCGGGGACCAGCACGCCGTGAGCGTCAGCAGCACGGCGTGGGACAGGTACGCCGACCGCACCGGGAACGACGACCGGCGCTGGAACGACGAGATCACCCGCCACCACTACGACTACGGCCACCACCAGGTGCAGTACTGGTACGGGTACGACGGCAAGCTCTACCGGTACGACGGCCACCGCCTGGCCCGCTGGTCCCACGGTCACTGGGTGACCGTCTGGCAGTCCCACGGCCACGGGCCCGTCCGCTGAGGCGCGACCGGATCCGGCGCACCCCGCCGGGCCGCGCACGCCGCGCCGACAGGCAGGAAGCCACGCCGGTGCCGAGCCGCCCCGTCCTCGCACGGCCCGGCACCGGCACCGGCCCCCGCCCCTCCCCCACCCGTGCCGCCAGCGGCACACCGAAAGACCCGGAGACCACCATGCCCATCCCGACGACGAAGTCCGGCGGCCTGCTCAACAACGCCTTCGTGGCGGTACGGCGCCTGCAGACCCCGGCCACCACCTCCGGTACCGGACGGCACCGCGGCCGGCCCGCCGGTGAGCGCATCACCTCCATCGGCGTCCGGGGCATGGGCGCCCACCGCCGCCCGCTCGATGCCCCCGACTCCGGCGACACGGCCGCCCAGGCCTGAACACAGCCGGCGCCGCCCCACCCAAGACCTCACCAACCCGCCTGCACCTGCACCTGCACCTGCGCCGGATCGACACCAGAGGGAACAACCAACTCCGCTGCCCCGGAGATGAGTTGGCCGCGCGTCCGCCGCGCACACCGCGCGCCCCGGCACCCCTCCATGGAAAACCGCCCAGGCTCCCCGTCCTGACTCCTCCGGACCGGGGAGCCTTCGGCGTGCCGCCGCACTCGCGGTTCGACTCCCCTTCCACCGAAGGCACTTCACCGCCCCATGGCCGGGTACTTACCAAAAGTTAGCGGCTAATCCCCTCTTTGGCCCGCGGGGCCAGGGTGCATCACGGTGGAGCCGTGGGACCCGCACCTCGCACCCCCCGGCGACGCGGGCCACCGGGCTCACCGGCGCCATGACGCCGGGGAGCCGCCCCACGGGGACACGCACACGTCTGACGCACCTGGAACTCACATGGCAACCCTGCTGCACCTCGACTCCTCCCTCCACCCGGGCTCCGACTCCCGCTCCCGCACCGTCGCGCTGACCTTCCGCGACGCATGGCAGGAGCAGCACCCGGACGGCACCGTGGTCTACCGCGACCTCGCCGCGGACCCGCTCCCCCACCTCGACGTGCACGGCTTCTCCGCCGCCTTCGTCGACGCCCCGTCGCACACCCCCGAACAGGCGGCGGCCTTCGCGGGCCGTCTGGCCCTGATCGAGGAACTGGAGAAGGCCGACGCCGTGCTCCTCGGCGCCCCGATGTACAACTTCACGATCCCGTCGACGCTCAAGAGCTGGATCGACCACGTGCTCATGGTCGGACGCACGACCGGTGACACCTCCAGCGTGAAGGGCGTGCCGGTGACCGTCATCGCCAGCCGCGGCGGCTCCTACGCTCCGGGCACCCCGCGGGAGTCCTCCGAGTACGTGCAGAACTACCTGCGGTCCATCCTCGGCGAGTACATGGGCCTGGACCTGGACTTCATCGTCCCCGAACTGACCGCTGCGGCCTCGAACCCCGCCATGGCCGAGCTCGTCCCGCTGGCCGAGGCCTCGTGGACCCGGGCACTGGAGGACGCGACCACCAAGGGCAAGGAAGTCGCGCAGCGCGTCGCAGCCGCCTGACCCCGGGCCGTGTCCTGCCCGCACCGGGCGGGACACGGCTCCCCCGCCCCTGCCTGGTACCGGGAGGCATAGGAACAGCGTTCCGTGGCCGGCGCGGCCGCGGTGACGCAACCTTGGCCGTGTCCGGCACACTTCGCACGGCCGCGCTCCGCGGTCACCCCCGCCCCGTTCGGAAGACGCCCATGAGCAACCAGACGACCTCCCGTCGCCACGCCGCCGTTCCCCACGGCCCCGCCGGCCCCGACGCCGCCTCCGGCCCGCTGGAGTCCGGCATCGACGGTCTGGCGCACCTGGTCGACGACCTCGCGCACGCGATGGCCACGACACCGGAGGCCCTCCTCGCCGGCATGCCGGACGACGTGCTGAACGCCCTCTTCCTCCTGCACGTCCAGGAGGCCCCGGGCCACGCCCCGCGCCCCGGCGGCCCCGGGGAGCCCAAGCGGAACCGGACCACCACGGAGTAAGGCCTGCCTCGCCTGCCAGCTTTGCTCCATAAATGTACATTTACATCGTGAACGACCGATTGGCGCTCCTCGCCGATGTGGAGAAGGGCATCGGTGAGGGCGAGGTGCTCCGGCTCGCGCTGCAGCACGCGGTCGCCGAGCTGGACGGGCTGGGCGGCGCGGTCCACCTGTGCGGGCCGATGTCGGCGCTGCGCCTGGTGTCCACGGTCGGGCTGTCACCGGGGTACGTACGCCCCTGGGAGATCATCGACCAGGAGAGCCCGGCGGTCCCGGCGCGCGCCGTACGCCGGCACGGCCGCGTGTGGGCGGCCGACGGATCGGCCGACGCAGGACGGCCCGGGACGGCGAAGGGATGGCCCGGCACCGGGCTGGCCTCCGTGGCCCTGTCCGACGGGGTGAGTTCGGTGGGGTCACTGACCGTCGTCACCGGCTCGGCCGGGGAGCCCACCGAGGAGCAGTGGCGGTTCCTCGAGGCGGTGACCGCCTGGGCCCAGGAACGCGTGGACCAGGCGCCGCCCCCGACCCGCCCCACGCACGAGGAACCCAGCGGCAGCCGGCTGCGGCAGGCGCTGAAGGCCGTCGAGGTGGGCACGTGGGACTGGAACATCCGCACCGGCGAACTCGCCTGGGACGACGCGGCCATGGCCGTCTACGGGACCGACCCCTCCGAGTTCGTGCCCCGGGTCGAGAGCTGGATGAAGGTCGTCCACCCCGACGACCTGCGGTGGACGCTCGCCACCGCCGAGAGGGCGATCCGGGACCGGGGTGTGTTCGAGGCCGAGTACCGGGTGCGCCGCCCCGACGGGAGCTACGGCTGGACCGAGACCCGCGCCAAGGTGGTCCTGGACGACAGGGGCGAGCCGTACCGGATGATCGGCACGGCGTGGGAGAGCAACGAGTCGCGGTCCGCGCGTGACGCGCTGAGCCGCGCCCTGCGGTACATGAGCGACGGCTTCCTCTCCGCGGACGAGGAATGGCGCATCACCTTCGTCAACCTGGAGGCCGAGGACGTGCTCGGCTCCTCCGAGGAGGAGCTGTTCGGCCGGGTGCTCTGGACGCTGCCGTCGCTGCGGCAGATCCCCGGCCTGGAGTCGCGCTGCCGGGAGGCCGCGGCCAAGGCGGCGCCCACGAGCTTCGACGTACGGATGCCGGACACGGGCTCCTGCTACCAGGTCCGGCTGGTCCCGCTGCCCGACGGGGTGACGCTCTACTTCACCGACGTCACCGACCGGCGCAGGCACGAAGCCGAGCGCGCCGCCGCCGAGCGCGCGGCGGGCGAACGCGCGACCCGGATCGCCGAACTGACCGCGGCCCTCGCCAAGGCGACGACCTCGCGCGACGTGGTGGACGCCGTCGCCCAGCGCGTCCTGCCGCCGTTCGGCGCCACCGGGCTGCTGGTGCAGGCGCTCGAGGACGGCAGGGCCTACAACGTGGGGTCCGTCGGCTACCCGCAGGCCTTCCTCGACAACCTCCAAGGCCGCCCCCGGGGTGCCAAGGACCCGGTGTGGGACGCCATCTCGACCAGTGGACCGGTGTTCGTCTCCTCCGCCGAGGAGTACGCGGCGCGGTACCCGGCCATGGCCGACCGCCCGCACCTGACCGGGAAGGGGTCCTGGGCCTTCCTGCCGCTGACCGCCTCCGGGCTCACCTTCGGCGTCTGCGTGGTCGCCTTCGACCAGCCGCGGCGCCTGACGGACGAGGAGCGCACCCTGCTGAGCGCCATCAGCGCCCTGGTGGCCCACGCCCTGGAACGCGCGCGCCTGTACGACGCCGAACACACCCGTTCCCGGGAACTGCAGAGCGCGCTGCTCCCCCAGGAGCTGCCCGCGCTGCCGTCGTGCACCCTCGCCGCCCGCTACCTGCCGACCGAGCAGGGCGCGGACGTCGGCGGCGACTGGTACGACGTGATCCCGCTGTCCGCCGGCCGGGTCGCCTTCGTCATCGGCGACGTGATGGGCCACGGCCTGTCCGAGGCGGTCACCATGGGACGCCTGCGCACGGCCGTCCACACGCTGGCCGGTCTCGAACTGCCCCCCGACGAGATCATGGGGCACCTCAACGACATCGTCGGCGGACTCGGCGCGGACTCCTACGCCACCTGTCTCTACGTGCTCTACGACTCGACCACCGGCACCTGTTCGGTCACACGCGCCGGGCACCCCCCGCCCGCGGTCGTCCATCCGGACGGGACCGTGCGCTTCCCGAAGGCGGCGCCGAACCCGCCCCTGGGGGCCGCGGAGCAGCCGTTCGAGAGCGTCGAGCTGCAGGTCCCCCGGGAGAGCCTGCTCGTGCTGTTCACCGACGGGCTGGTCGAGTCCTCCGAGCGCGAGATCGACGAGGGCCTGGGCGATCTGGCGCGCCTGCTGGCCGACGCGGACGCCGAGGACCTGGGGGCGCTCTGCGACGCCCTCATTTCCAGGCTGCTCCCGGTCGGGCGGACCACAAGCGACGACATCGCGCTCCTCGTCGCCCGCGTCCACGCGCTCGACCCCGAGCGGATCGCCTGCTGGCCGCTCCCCGAGGACCCGCGGGCGGCGGGGATGGCCCGCGGGCACGTGCGGGAGCAGTTGTCCGCGTGGGGTCTGGAGGAGCTGACGCCGACGACGGAGCTGCTCGCCAGTGAGCTGGTGGGGAACGTCGTCCGCCACGGGAAGGGCCCGATGACGCTACGGCTGCTGCGGGACATCGACCTGGTCTGCGAGGTCTCCGACGACAGCCTGACGATGCCCCGCATCCGCCACGCCTCCGAGACGGACGAAGGGGGCCGGGGCCTCCAGCTCGTCGCCTCCCTGTCCCAGCGGTGGGGCACCCGCTACACCCCGAACGGCAAGTGCATCTGGACGGCGCAGCAGCTGCCGGATCCCGACGCCGGCGTGCCGCTCCCGGAGCCGTTCGACGTGGACGCCGTTCCGCCCCTCGACTGACCGGCCCTCCAACTCCCCCCGTGGGCGGCGGTGTCGGTGGGTAGGTGGCCGCCCGGGCCGGCCTCATGGGGCATGGTGTGACACGTCTGTGACAGTCGGCGGACGGGGTCATGACGTCGCAGCGCGAAGGTGGTTCATAGAGGGCAAAACGCCCCAATCGGACATCCATCTCCTGCTACCGAGGGCGTGAGCAGGGACCGCAGCCGCCGAACCGCCGAAGGACACCACCATGAGCTCCGCACCCACCACGCCCCAGGCCGACACCAGCCCCGACGCCGACACCGCCGGGACCGGCGGCGACGTCCCCGAACTCGCCCCCCGCGAACGCGAGACCCTCCGCCACATCGCCGCGGGCCGCACCTACCTCCAGACCGCCCGCCACATGGGACTGTCCAAGCACACCGTCGACGCCTACCTCCGCCGCATCCGCGCCAAGCTCGGCATCTACAGCACCGCCGAACTCACCCGCACCGCCATCGCCCTCGGACTGTGACCTCCGCGTTTCCGGCCGCCCGGAGGATCAGGAGCGGCCGAAGCCGTTGAGGAACGTCTCCACCACGAGGTCGGCAGCCCGCGGGGGCTCCACGTCGGGAAAGCGGTGGGCGACGGTGTCCACCAGTTGGTCGAGGACCGCCCTCACCCACTCCGGGGAGGCGTCGGGGCGCAGATGGCCCTCGTCCGCGGCGCGCCGCAGGAAGGCGTCCAGCCGCGCACTCTGCTCCGCACGCCGGCGGTCGGCCTCCGGATCCTGCCGCATCATGCGGCGCGTGTCGACGGGCCACTCACGGCTGACGGGGACGATCCCCTCCACGTAGCGGTGGAGGGCCACACCCACGGGCGCCTCCATGAGCCGCGCCTCGTCGAGGACGCGCTCGGCGGAGTCGAGTTTCGCATGGAAGACGGCGTTGAGCAGGGCTTCGCGCGTGGCGAAGCGGCGGTGGACGGTCGTCCGGTCCACCCCCGCCGCGCTGGCGATGGCCGACATCGACGTGCCGGGGTCCTCGGCCAGCAGCCGGGCCCCGGTGCGCAGGACCACGGCGAGGTTACGTGCGGCATCGGCTCTCATGATGGCGTCATGGTAACAGCGAGTCGCAGTTAGACGCACATCACCATCACGCCCGCTGCATCGGGCCCACATAGTGCTACATTGGTGTTGCAGTTATTCGAAGAGCTTCGACAGTGACCTCGGATCCGTCCCCCCGGCCCGAGAGCGCTCGTCGCAGGACAGGAGGAACGTCCCATGGCACGTACATGGCTGATCACCGGTGGTTCCCAGGGCCTCGGGAAGGCCCTCGCGGTCGCGGCGCTGGAGGCGGGCGACCGGGTCGCGGTGACCTCGCGCAAGCCAGAGGCGCTCGCGGAACTGGCGGCGGCGCACCCCGAGCGGTTCCAGAGCCTCGCGCTGGACGTCACCTCGCCCGCGGAGGCCCGGCGCGTGGTCGCGTCGGTGGTCGAGCGCTTCGGCGGCCTCGACGTCGTGGTCAACAACGCGGGCTACGCGACCAACGGCTCGGTGGAGGACTTCCCGGAGGACGAGTTCCGGGCCCAGATCGAGGCGAACCTCTTCGGGGTCGTCAACGTGACGCGGGCGGCGCTGCCGGTCCTGCGCGGCCGGCGCACCGGGCACTTCGTGCAGATCTCGTCCATCGGCGGCAGGGTCGGCGGCACGCCCGGCCTCAGCGCCTACCAGACCGCCAAGTTCGCGGTCGCGGGCTTCTCCGAGGTCCTGGCGAACGAGGTGGCCCCGCTCGGCATCAAGGTGACCATCGTGGAGCCGGGCGGCATCCGCACCGGCTGGGCCGCCGGCGCCGCGCTGACCTCGGGCCCGATCGGCGCCGACTACGAGCAGACCGTCGGGCAGTGGCAGGAGCGGTTCGCGGCCTACAGCGGCAACGAGCCCGGCGACCCGGCCCGCATGGCCCGGGCGATCGTCGACGTCGTCGGCGCCGAGGAGCCCCCGCGCCGCCTGCTGCTCGGCAGCGACGCGCTGGAGATCGCGCTGGACGCCGAGGAGGCACGTCTGACGGAGGCCAGGACGTGGGCGCACCTCAGCCGCTCCACGGACCACCCGGTCACTTCCGGCTCCGCGTGACCCCCCGCCCCCCGTACTCCGCCCCGGCTTTGCCCTTGCCCTCGCCTTGCCCCCGCAACTGGAAGACGTGACTGATGACCCTTCGCGACAGGCTCTTCATCGGCGGCTCCTGGGTGACCCCCAGCGACCCTGACCTCATCCTCGAGATCCGCTCCCCCCACGACCAATCGGTCCTCGGCCGGGTGGCCCAGGCGGCCGACGCGGACGTGGACGCGGCCGTCGCCGCGGCGCGTGAGGCCTTCGACAACGGGCCGTGGCCGCGCACCGACCCCAAGGAGCGGCAGGAGGTGATCCGCCGGGTCAACGCGCTGCGCGAGGCCCGTGCCGACGAGATCGCCGCGGCCATATCCGCCGAGAACGGTTCGGCGGGCTGGTTCACCCGGGCCGGTCAGCCGTTCCTGACCCGCCAGGTCGACGCCTACCTCAAGGCCGCCGCCGAGCTCGGCTGGGAGGAGGTCATCGAACCCTCCGACCCCTCGGTGGACTTCGACACCGTGGTCAGGCGCGAGGCGATCGGCGTGGTCGCCGCGGTCATCCCGTGGAACTCGCCCTTCTCCGCGGCCACGGCCAAACTGACCCCGGCCCTGCTGGCCGGCAACACCGTGGTGCTGAAGGTCTCCCCGGAGAACTCGCTGAGCATGATGCTGCTGGCGGACCTCTTCCACGAGGCGGGCCTGCCCGAGGGCGTGCTCAGCGTCCTCCCGGCGGACCGGGAGACCAGCGAGCACCTCGTCTCGCACCCGGACGTCGACAAGATCGCCTTCACCGGCTCGACCCGCGCCGGACGGCGCATCGCCTCGATCGCCGGCGAGCAGCTCAAGCGGGTCAGCCTCGAACTGGGCGGCAAGTCCGCGGCCGTCATCCTCGACGACGCCGACCTCCCCGCCGTGATGCAGGGGCTGCGCTTCGGGTCGCTGGCGAACAACGGCGAGGCCTGCATCCTGCAGACCCGGATCCTGGCGCCGCGCAGCCGCTACGAGGAGGTCGTCACGGCCCTGAAGGAGATGGTGGAGTCGCTGAAGGTCGGCGACCCCTCCGAGCCGGACACCTTCATCGGCCCCATGATCCGTCGTGACCAGCAGCAGCGCGTGATCGACTACATCAAGCTGGGCATCGAGGAGGGCGCCCGCCTGGTGACCGGCGGCCCCGAGGTGCCGCGCGGGCTGGAGGCGGGCAACTACGTCACTCCCACCGTCTTCGCCGACGTCGACAACGGCATGCGGATCGCCCGGGAGGAAATCTTCGGCCCCGTGCTGGTCGTGATCGCCTACGACGACGAGGACGACGCGGTGCGGATCGCCAACGACTCCGACTACGGCCTGTCGGGGGGCGTCTGGACCACGAGCCCCGAGCGTGCGCTGGCGGTCGCCCGCCGGCTGCGCACCGGGACCGTCACCCTGAACGGCTCCCCGATGAGCTTCGACGGCCCGTTCGGCGGCTACAAGGCCAGCGGCGTCGGCCGCGAGTACGGGTCGGTGGGCCTGACCGGCTACGTCGAGCACAAGACGATCACCCGTCGGCGGTGACCGCGGACGGGCCGGGCCCGGGAGGTGTGTGGGGCGCCCCGGGCCCGGCGGTCACCGGTCGCGGCGGCCCGGGTGGGGGTCAGGAGTCGTCGGCGTGGAGGTTCTTGACCTTGATCCAGTCACGGCTGCGGCGACCCGGAAGGTACGTACTGGTCAACCGCTTCGCCACCACACCGTCGTACCCCTCCTGACGGATGTAGTGCAACGCCTCACTCGCCATCGCCGGCCAGTACGGCGGCACCACCACATGCGG
>NZ_JBEXSX010000018.1:0-145631 GCF_040613835.1 Streptomyces sp. NPDC006207
GGTGCGGCGGCGCGGCATGGCCGAGGAGGACGCCCGGGCCCGGATGGCGGCCCAGGCCACCCGGGAACAGCGGCTGGCGGTCGCCGACGTCGTGACGCCGCTAGTCGCGGTCCCCCGAGGTCAGGGAGGCGAACACCACGACGTTGTCGCGGTATCCGCTCCCGTCGGCGGTGCGGGGGCCGCCGCAGGTGATCAGGCGCAGTTCGGGGCGGTCCACGTCGCCGTAGACCTCCTGGGCCGGGAAGTGCGCCTTGGCCACCGTCCGCACCCGGTCCACGGTGAACTCCGCCGACGCGCCGTCCCGCAGCCCCGCCACGACCCGGTCGCCCGGGCGCAGCCGTGCCAGGTCGCGGAAGACCCCGTCGCCGAACCGGCCGACGGTGACGTGGGCCAGGAGCACGGACGGGCCGAGCTGTCCCGGCGTGGGGGAGTGGCGGTACCAGCCGGCGGGCGAGTGACGCGCCACCGGCGGGACCTCCACCGTGCCGTCCGGGGCCAGCCCCAGTTCCATGACCGGGGTGTCGACCCCGATCGCCGGGATCCTCAGCCGTACCGGGACCGAGCGGGCGAGCGGGGCCGGCGGGGACGGGCGCGTCGGTGCGGCCGCGGGCGGCGCGGAGACGACGGGCGGCGCGGCGACGGGACCGTCACCGGAGCCGCCCGCGCACCCGCCCGCCCAGGGCAGCGCGGCCAGGGCCGCCAGGACCGCGGCCCACCTCGCCCCCGGGGTCATCCGGCGGTGGTGCGCCTGCGCCGCGTCACCACGAACGTGCCGCCGGCCAGGAGCAGCAGGCCGCCCCCGGCCGCCGCCACCACCGTGCCGTCCGGCCCGTGCGCGCCGGCCGGGGACTGCACGCCGGTGTCGGGCGCACCCGCCGGCACCCGGTCGACCTGACGCGGGGACGGCACCGCGGACGGCGCTTCGCTCGGCGCGGCGCTCCGCGCCGGGGCGGGCCGGGCGCTCGGCCCGTCGGCGAACGCGGGCGCCGTCCCCGCCAGCACCGCGGCGCACGCGACGGCCGCGGCGGTGAGAACACTGCTGCGCATGTATCGCTCTCCTTCGTCACCCCGCCCTGCCCCCGGTGGGGCACGGGCGGGTGGTGGCAACTGATCGCGCGGAGAGACGAGGCGGCCCGGAGGCGGGTTGTAAAGAACAGGCAAAGTCGCCCTCGGGAGCTCCTCGCGGGACCCTCGGTGAACGGCGGGCGACGCGGCGGCGACCGGCCGGAGCCGCCGTCCGGCCGGGCGTCACGGTTGGGCAACACCCAGCTCACGGCAGCAGCCGCAGGCCCTGGCGAACGCATCATGAGATCCGGTGGGGGACGTCAAAGGGGGCGGGGAACGGTGGAGTTCACGGTAGAGCGGACGCTCAGGAGACGGGGCCGGCGGTGGCTGATCGGAGGTCTGACGACGGTCGCGCTGGCGCTGGTGTGGCTGGTCGCCTCGCGGAGCGCGACGGGCCCCCTGTTCCTGGGGTTCCTGGCGGCCGTGGGGGCGTGGAACGGGGCGAGGGACCTGCGAAGGGCGCGGAAGCCGTTCCGGCTGCGGGTCGACGCGTTCGGCATCACGCTGCACGACGCGGAACTCGCCTGGGAGCAGATCGAGGCGGTCTCCCTGTGGCACCTCCCCAACACCGGTGAGGACAGCGAGACCACCACACCGCCCAAGCCGCGGCTCACGCTCTGGACGGCGCCCGGCGTCACGTTCCCCCGCAAGCCCGACCGCACCTGGGACGACCGGCTGCGCTACACGCTCGTCGACTGCGAGGACCTCGACCAGAGCGTCCGGGAACTGACGGCCGCGCTCGCCGAGCACGGCGGCGCCGCCTTCGAGACCGCGCCACGGGCCGCGCGCCCGCCGATCCCGGTGACCGTGTCGGGGCCGGAATCGCGCGTGCCCGGCGGGGAGCGGCAGTTCGTCGACGCCCGGCGCGCCGGCACCTGGGTCCTGGTCTGGGCGGCGCTCGCCGTCGTCTTCAGCTACTCGTTCTGGGAACTCGTCCAGGGCGGCTTCACCGGCCCCGTGCCCCTCGGCGCCTTCGGTCCGCTCGGCGCGATCGGCTGCTGGGTCCTCACGGGCCGCTCGTACCGGCGCTGGCGCAAGCCGCTGCGGCTGCGCGTGGGGCCCGCCGGGATCGGCATGCGCGAGGTCACCGGCGAGGAGTCGTTCTTCTCCTGGAAGGACATCGCGGCCGTCACGGTCGGCCGACCGCCGACCACCACCGACACCCGCCCCTGGCTGGTGGTGTGGCCGCTGCCGGGCAGCCGTCCGGACAGCAACCCCTCCTACCTGGTCGACGGCCACAAGGCCTTCGCCCTGGTGCGTCTGGACCGGCTGCCCGGCGGCGCGGAGGCCGTCGTCCCGGTGGTGCGGGAGTACGCGGGGGAGCGGTACGCCGAGACGGCGTGAGCCGTCCGCGGAAAACCGGTTGCGGGGTCTCCCGGAGCACCGGCTAAGGTGTCGCCGTCGGACCGCGGGCAAACCGGGAGGTGTTGGAACGATGACTGCCGTCGAGCTGGGCGCTGCCCCCATCCAGAAGATCATCACCCCCACCTCAGCGGTCGCCGGCTGACCCTGCCCGTCGCGAAGCACCCGACGGCACAGCCGCGCGCGACCGCCCTCCCGAAGGGCTCTCCTCCGTTGACCAACGGATCCGTCCCGCAGCCGTCCACCGCGCTCACCGCCTACGGCTGGGACTCCTCATTCGACTCCGACTTCGCCGTCCACGCGGAGCGGGGACTCACACCCGGCCGCATCGTCCGCGTCGACCGCGGGCTGTGCGACGTCGTCCTCCCCGACGGCTCCGGCGGCCTGAAGGCCGTCCGCGCCGACACCGAGGACGTCTTCACCCGCGACCCCATGGGGATCGCCTGCACCGGCGACTGGGCCGCCGTCGACGAGACGCCGGCGACCGGTCCCGCGGTACGCGCCCTGCTGCCGCGCCGCACCACCTTCGTCCGTTCGACCTCCTCCAAGCGCTCCGAGGGACAGGTCCTGGCGGCCAACGTCGACCTGGCGGTCATCGCCGTGTCGATCGCCGCCGAACTCGACCTCGGACGGCTCGAACGCTTCGTGTCCCTGGCGTGGACCAGCGGCGCGCAGCCGCTGGTCGTCCTCACCAAGGCCGACCTCGTCGACGACCCCGGCCACCTGCTGGACGACGCCCGCGGCGCGGCGCCCGGCGTGGAGGTCCTGGTCGTCAGCGCCGCCACCGGCCAGGGCGTGCCGGAGGTGGCGATGGCGCTGGCCGGCACCACGTCCGTGCTGCTCGGGCAGTCGGGCGCGGGCAAGTCCACGCTCACCAACGCCCTGCTGGGCCGCGAGGTCCAGGAGGTGCAGGCCAACCGCGACAGCGACGGCAAGGGCCGGCACACCACGACCACCCGCGACATGCTGCCGCTGCCCGGCGGCGGGGTGGTCATCGACACCCCGGGGCTGCGCGGCGTCGGGCTGTGGGACGCCGACTCCGGTCTCACCCGGACGTTCTCCGACATCGAGGCGCTGGCCGGGGAGTGCCGCTTCCCCGACTGCTCGCACGACTCCGAGCCCGGCTGCGCGGTCCTCGCCGCCCTGGAGGACGGCGTACTGACCCACCGCCGGCTGGAGAGCTACCGCAAGCTGCTCCGTGAGAACGCGTGGATCGCCTCCCGCACCGACGCCCGGCTCCGCTCCGAGATGCGCCGCGAGTGGAAGCTGCGCTCCGCCGCGGGGCGCGAGATGTACGAGCGCAAGCGCGGCGGCGGCCACCGCAAGGTGTACTGACCGGACCCGGCCCGGCTCCCCGGCGGGGAGCCGGGCCGGCGGTCATCCGGCGCCGTTGTGGCGTTCGCCGCTGCGGCGCAAGGTCAGCGGACTGCCCTCGTGCCAGAAGGTGTAGACGATGCTGCCGAGGCCGAGTGTGACGATGACGATGCCGAGGACGATCGAGTAGACCATGGCTCCTCCAGCCCGTTCGGGGCGCGTTTTACCGCACCTTCACCTTCGATGTCCGAACGTGACCTTCCCGTGGCCGTACCGTCTCACACGCCGTGCGGCCCAACTCGCGTTTCTGCGACCCGAGTTGTCCGCATGTGCGGCTCATGTCGACGGCAGGCCGCCCCGGGCGACGACCCCGGCGTACCAGCGGGCGCTGTCCTTCGGCGTACGGCGCTGGCTCGCGAAGTCCACGTGCACCACGCCGAACCGCTTGCCGTAGCCGTAGGCCCATTCGAAGTTGTCCAGCAGCGACCACAGGAAGTAGCCCTGGACGTCGGCACCGTCCGCGATCGCCCGGTGCACCGCGGCCAGGTGCGCGCGCAGGTACGCGATCCGCTCCGGATCGTGGACCTCGCCCTCGGGGTCGGCGTAGTCGTCGTACGCGGCGCCGTTCTCGGTGACCAGCAGCGGCGTGTCCGGCAGTTCGTCCCGCAGGCGGAGCAGGAGTTCGTGCAGCCCGTCGGCGTCCACCGGCCAGTCCATCGCCGTCCGCGGCCCCGGCGCCGGGACGAACCGCACGTGCCCCTCGGCCCCCGGCCACGGCGACGGCCCCGCATGGCCGCCCGCGGCCACCACGGTCGGGGCGTAGTAGTTGAGGCCCAGCACGTCCACCGGACGGGAGATCACCGCCAGGTCACCGTCGGCCACGAAGGACCAGTCCGTCAGCGCGGCCGTGTCCCGCAGCAGGTCCCGCGGGTAGGAGCCGCGGAACACCGGGTCCAGCCAGATCCGGTTGGCCAGCGCGTCGACCCGCCGGGCGGCGTCCTGGTCGGCGGCGCTCCCGGTGTGCGGACGTACCGCCGCGAGGTTCAGCGTCAGCGACACCTGGGCCGGTACCGGGAGCCGTTCACGCAGCACGCCGACCGCGAGGCCGTGCCCCAGCAGCAGGTGGTGGGCCGCCCGCAGCGCCGCCTCCGGCTCCGTCCGGCCCGGGGCGTGCACGCCCTGCGCGTACCCCAGGAACGCCGAGCACCACGGCTCGTTCAGCGTCGTCCACAACGGCACCCGGTCACCGAGCGCGTCCGCGACGAGCCCCGCGTACTCCGCGAAGCGCTCCGCGGTGCCGCGCACGGGCCAGCCGCCGGCGTCCTCCAGCTCCTGCGGGAGGTCCCAGTGGTACAGGGTCAGGACGGGGCGGATGCGGTGGTCCAGCAGCTCGTCGACCAGGGCGCGGTAGAAGTCGAGCCCCTTCTGCACGGCCGGGCCCCGGCCCGTCGGCTGCACGCGCGGCCACGACACGGAGAAGCGGTAGTCCGTGAGGCCCAGCTCCGCCATCAGCGCGACGTCCTCGCGCATGCGGTGGTAGTGGTCCGCGGCGATGTCCCCGGTGTCGCCGTTGCGCACCTTGCCGGGCGTGCGGCTGAAGGTGTCCCAGATCGAGGGGGTGCGGCCGTCCTCGGCGGCGGCGCCCTCGATCTGGTAGGCCGCGGTGGCGGCGCCCCACCGGAACCCTTCGGGGAAGGCCGGTGTCGTGTGCGGGGCGTTGGTCGTCCGGGCTGCGGTCGTGGTCATCCGGGGCTCCTTGTGTGCGGTCCGTTGCTGTGTGCGGGTCGTTTGCGCCCGCGGTGGGCGTCCGCCCGCCCTCCCGATTGCCCGGCGCGGTCAGTGACCACCTCGCGCGGTCGTTGCGGGGTCGGTGCCGCGCCGGCGCACTCCCCCAGCCTTCGGCCGGGGGGACCCCCATGGGGGCACCCGCCACACCCCCTCCGGCCGGTTGGGGTGACTAACAGCCGGTGGGGGTTCAGAAGGCGGTCCGGGGTTGCCGAAGGTGCCTCACTCACCCCTCAGCGGCCGTCATGCGCCCATACGACGGAAGGGGGTGTGCCGGGGTGCGCCCGGAAGCGACGAGCGGCGGACCCGGTGCCGAACGATGTGGAGGTAAACCGCGAGCGCTGTGGGGGTCCCCCGGCCGAAGGCTGGGGGAGTGCGCCGACGCGCCACCGACCCCGGATGAACAGAGCGCAGGCCCGCACTGACCGCGCCGGGCAATCGGGCGGGCGGGTGGGGGAGAAACCCCAACCGCAACCACGACGGCGCCGCGGACGAGGACCCGTCAACCCTTCACCGCCCCCTGCATGATCCCGCCCACGATCTGCCGCCCCAGCACCCCGAAAACCACCAGCACCGGCACCGTCCCCAGCAGCGTGCCCGCCATGATCACCGACTGGTCGTGCACGTACCCCCCGCCCAGCTGCCGCAAGGCGACCTGCACCGTGGGCTCCTGCGACGTGAGCGCGATGATCGGCCAGAAGAAGTCGTTCCAGGACGCCATGAACGTGAGCATCCCCAGCACCGCCATCCCCGGCCGGGCGATGGGCACGACGATGCTCCAGAAGATCCGCGCCGTCGAGGCGCCGTCGACGCGGCCGGCCTCGATCAGCTCGTCCGGCAGCGACTGCGCGAGGTACTGCCGCATGAAGAAGACCCCGAAGGCCGAGACGAGTCCGGGGAGGATGACGGACTGGAGCTGGTTCACCCAGTGCAGCTCCGCGATGAGCATGAAGAGCGGGATGACGCCCAGCTGGGGCGGGATCATCATCGTGCCGACCGTCAGGGTGAGCAGCGCGTTGCGGCCCCGGAAGCGCAGTTTCGCGAAGGCGAACCCGGCGAGCGTGGAGCACAGGACGGTTCCGACGGTCACCGACCCGGAGACGATCAGTGAGTTGAGCAGGGCCTTGCCGATGTCGGCCTGTTCCAGCACCTGCCGGAAGTTGTGCACGAGGTTGCCGCCGGGCAGCAGCGACGGCGGGCTGGCGGCCAGCTCCGCGTTGGACCGGGTCGCGGCGACGATCGTCCAGTAGAAGGGGAAGGCGGAGATCGCCGCCGCGACGATCAGAAGGGCGTAGGCGAGACGGCCGCCGTGGTGCTGCCGGCCCGCCCGGGCGGAGCGCAGGCGGGGCAGGGGGCGTGCGGTCCCGGCGTCGCGGCCGGGTCGCGGCCGTGTGAGGAGCGCGCTCATCGACGGGTCCCCTTCCGTGAACGGTGCCGTGCCAGCGCGGTGTTGAGCAGCACGAGCAGGACGATGAGGACGAACATCACCCAGGCGATGGCGGCGGCGCGGCCCAGGTGGAAGTAGCCCCAGCCCTGCTCGTACATGTAGAGGCCGAGGGTCTGGTACTGGTGGGAGATGCCGCCCGAGATGCTCCCCTCGAACAGCAGCGGCTCGCCGAAGAGCTGGGTGGCGCCGATCGTGGAGACCACGATCGTGAAGAGGATCGTGGGCCGCAGGCCGGGCAGGGTGACGTGGAGGAACTGCCGCCACCGCGAGGCGCCGTCGAGTTCGGCGGCCTCGTACAGGTCCCCGGGGATGGACTGCATCCCGGCGAGGTAGATGAGCGCGTTGTAGCCGGTCCACCGCCAGGTGACGATCGTGGACACCGCGATCTGCGAGGCGACGGTCCCGGACTGCCAGTCGACGGGCCCGATGCCGGCAAGCCCGAGCAGCCAGTTGACCAGGCCGAAGTCGCGGCCGAAGAGCTGGGCGAAGACCAGGGTCGCGGCGGCAACGGACGTGGCGTACGGCAGGAGCATCGTGACCCGGAAGAAGGTCCGGCCCCGCAGCTTGTAGTTGAGCAGGTGGGCGAGGCCGAGCGCCATGAGCAGTTGCGGCACGGTGGAGACGACCCCGATGGTGAAGGTGTTGCGCAGCGCGGTCCAGAAGAAGTCGTCGTACAGGAGCGCGGTGTAGTTGTCCAGGCCCCGCCATTCCATCGCGCCGGGGGTCTGGAGCTCGACGCGGTAGAGGGAGACGTACGCGGTGTAGAGCAGCGGGAACAGCCCGAACGCGGCGAAGAGCGCGAAGAACGGCGCGATGTAGGCGTACGGCGACAGCCGGGCGAGCAGTCGCCGCGGGGGCGCCTGGGCTGCCGGGGGCCGGGCGGGGGGCACCGGCGCGGTGGCGGTCAGGGTCATGGGGCGGGACCTTCGGGTCGGGGGCGTACCGGGGCGGGGCGGCCGGGCGCGGAGGACCGGGGAGGGGTCCGCCGCGCCCGGCGCCGGCGGGGGCCGTCAGCCGACGGCGTTCTCGACGCCCTTCCTGGCGTGGCTCCACGCCGTCGCGGAGTCCGTGCCCTTGCGTTCGACCTCGCCGAGCGCGTTGGTGATCTGCTGGTTGACGTCGCCGTCGTGCACGCCGAGCACCTGCACCGGGGAGGCCTCGGCGGCGGCGCCGAAGATCTGCCCGATGGGCGCGTCGCTGAAGTACGGGTCGGTGACGTCCTTGACGGACTCGATCGCCCCGACGTTGGAGGGGAAGCTGCCCTGCTTCTTGAAGAGCTTGGCCTGTTGTTCCGCGGCCGTCAGCCACTTGACCAGCGCGAAGGCGTCCTTGGCGTGCGCGGAGCCCTTGGGGATGGCCAGGTAGGACCCGCCCCAGTTGCCCGAAGCGCCGCCCGGGAGCGGGGCGACGTCCCACTTGCCCTTGCCGGCGTCCCCGGCCTGGCCCTTGATGTAGCCCAGCATCCAGGCGGGGCAGCCGATGGTGGCGAAGGAGCCGCTGCTGAAGGCCTGGTTCCAGGCGGGGGTCCACTGGGCGAGTTTGGCGCTCAGCCCGTCCTGGGCGGCCTTCACCGACAGGTCCCAGGCCGAGGCGATGGCGGCGTTGTCGTCGTAGATCAGCTTGCCGGAGGCGTCGTAGTAACGTTCCTTCTCCTGCCCGACGATGACGGAGTAGAGGCTGCCGACGCTGTCGACCCAGGCGCTCTTGGCCCCGGCCTTGGCCTTGTACTGCTTGCCGAGCTCCAGGTAGCCGTCCCACGTGGACCACTTCTGCGCCAGCTGCGTCCGGTCGGTGGGCAGGCCGGCCTGCCGGAACAGGTCGGTGCGGTAGCAGATCGCCTCGGGGCCGACGTCGGTGCCGAGCCCCAGGGTGCGGCCGTCGGAGGTGGTGGCGGCGGCCCACTTGGCTGCGGAGAAGTCGTCCTTGAGGTCCTTGGCACCCAGGGCGCCCAGGTCCTCGAACTTGTCGGCCTGTTGCTGGGTGACCGACGCGATGCGGCCCACCTCGATGCCCTGGACGTCGGCGAGGCCGCCGCCGCCCGCGAGCCGGGTCTGCAGGGCCTTCCAGTAGTCGGCCTCGTTCTCGGTGCTGCTCTCCTTGACGGTGACACCGGGGTGGAGCTTCTCGTACTCGTCGTACAGGCCGGCTTCCTTGTAGCCGAAGGTGCCGAACAGGTCGACGGTGATCGTGACCTTGCCGTCCTTGTCCGCGGACGTGCCGGTCGAGCCGGATCCGCAGGCGGCGAGGAGCGCCCCGGCGAGCGCGACCGCCCCGAGTCGGAGGGTGGCGCGTCTGGCGGCTCGGGCGATGGGCATGGAAGCCTCCCATGGCTTCGGGACGGGTGAGAGGGCCCTTGTTCGCGGTTCTTGAGAGCGCTCTCAAGCGATGCCCAGGAGAGTGCCGCCGCATCCGGTGATTCGTCAAGAGTCGAATGGATAACGGCCGGTGGGGTGGCCCCGGGCCCTGCGCGGCTCCACGTCCTGACGGCATCGCCGGCGTCGTGACCCTTCGCGAACCTCTCCGGGCGCCTCCGCCCGTTGGCGCGGAAACGGTCGTGGAACGGCACGGAATTGACATCTGTAGGGCCCAAATACTCGTCCTCGGCCATGTCGTGCGATGCCCGGAGGAGCGTGTCGGAGGGCTGCTAGAAATTACCCGCCGGCGTGATTGTTCGTGCATGAGTACGGCATTTCCGCGCCTCCCATCCCTATGTCCGCGAGCCCGCCCGCCCGTATGCCCGAATAACCGCAGCAAGGGGAGCGATGACCTCGGCACCATCGGGTTCCGTGCCCGCCCGGAATGCCGCTCACGGTCTGCTCGGCCGCGCGTTGTCCAGGTGCCGCGACGAAAGGGCGACCGGGGTGCTGCGTGTGCAGGGCAGCCCCGGCGGGGCCTTCCATCTGCTCGACGGCGCGGTCGTGGCCGTGGAGAGTCCCGGAGCGCCGGGGGTGGGCACCTTGCTGGTGCGCTCCGGGCGCATCGACGCCGACGAGTGGAACGCCGCCCACGACGCCGCAGGTACGGGGCTGTGGCCGGGCGCGCCGATCGCCGCCGGCGGGCGGCTGGGCACGGCCGAGTTCCAGGTGCTGCACATGATGGCCGTCCAGGACGCCGTCTTCGCCGTGCTGGCCGGACGCCTGGACAACTGCGCCTTCGACCCCGCCCCGCCGGGAGCGCTGCGCACCGTGCCGCCGCCCGGCCTGGGCAACGGGGTGGAACCGGAGGAACTGCTGGTGGAGGCGGGTCGCCGGCTCACCGCGCTGGCCTCCCTGCCGCGATGGGTCTCGCCCGACCGCGACCGGGTCGCCGCCGTGGGTCCGCCCGCGTGGGCGGACGAGCCCCTGGCGCCGGTGCGCCGCGAGATCCTCGGCTGCGCCAACGGACGGCGCAGCCCCCGGGACATCGCGTTCCTCATCGGCCGCGGGGTCTACACGATCACCGTGGAGGTCGCCCGGATGTGCGCCGAGGGCCTCGTCGAGACCGTCCCGGCCCCGCCGGCCCACCCGTTGCCGCCGCCCGCCCCGGCGCCGCGGCTCTCCGACCCGTATCCCACGACACCGGCGGAGCCGGCGGGCCCTGCCGCGCCGAGTCCTCCCCTCGCCCTCCCGGAGGGCGCTGCGGACCCGTACCCGGGCTCGTACCCGCCCGTACCGGAGTGGGAACCGGGGGACGTCCCCGTCACGGCCCCCGGCGCCGAGGGGCTGCCCCGCCGAGAACCGGGCGCCAGCGGTATTCGCGAGGCTCTCGACGCGAGCCGCCCGCAATCGGGCTGGAAAGGATTTCTCCGGCCGCGAGGACGGAGCCGGACCGATTCCCCGTGACCGAAATCCGCGGGGACCAACGGAACACCGACCGAAGGGAATTCAAGGAGGTGCACGTGCATGAATCATGACGCCCTGGTCGCCGAGATGCGCGCTTTGCGGGACCAGGTGGTCGGCGTCACCGACACGGCCGTGGCGGCCGTCGACGGCCTGCTGATCGCCGCCGACACCGAGGACGCCATCGACCCCGACGGGCTCGCCGCGCTGGCCGCCGCCAGCCTCGGGCTCGCCCGGCGGATCGCCGTGGCGGCGCTGCGCGGCCCGCTCCGCAGGACCGTGACCTGCAGCAGCGGCGGCTACACCGCCGTCTACGCGGTCGGCGAGACCGCGCTCCTGGTCGTCGTGGGCGACGAGGGCATGAACGTCCCCCAGCTCCACGTGGAGGCCAGGTCCGCCGTCGAACGCATCGGCGCGATCCTGCTGGCACCCGGGCCCGGACCGGGCGCCGTGCCCGCGCCGGAGTCCGCGCACGACCCCGAGGGAGTCCTCGGATGACGATCCAAGCCTCAGTGAAGACCGCAGAAGGAGTGCTGTGAGCACCACCGGAAAACGCCCGCACGGCAACCTGTCCGACCAGGTCATGGGCCTGGTGAAGAACCTGCGCCAGGAGGTCCCCGACTGCCTCGCCGCCGGTGTGGTCGACATGTCGACCGGCATGCTGCTCTCCGTCGACACCGTCGACAGCCATCCGCCGGAGGTCCTGGACCTGCTCGCCGCGGCGACCCTCGACCTCTTCCAGGGGCGCACGGTGGTGATGATCGAGGACGTCTTCAAGGAGCGCCGCGGGGTCACCAGTGACGCGCACTACTTCCAGGAGATCCTCGTCAACAGCGACAACCTGACCCACCTGTTCATACGCAACAACATGAACGAGGACGTCGTCGCCGTCGTCGTCTGCCGCCGCTCGGTCAACGTGGGAATGCTCTTCGCCCAGGCCCGCCGTGTGGTCAAGGAGCACAGCACGCTCTGAGCCCCGGCCGGTCAGGCGCTGGCGCGCCGCACCAGCCGGGTCGGGGTGACGAGCGAGGACAGCGGACGGCCGCCGCTGTCCTCCTCCGACCGCCGCTCCAGGCCCCGCACGAGCAGCCTGACCATCAACCGGCCCATCTCCTCGATCTCCTGACGGACCGTCGTCAGCGGGGGGTCGGCCAGCTCCGCCACCGAGACCATGTCGTCGAAGCCGACCACCGCGACGTCCTCCGGCACCCGCCGGCCCCGCTCGCGCAGCACCCGCAGAGCACCGCAGGCCATCAGGTCGGAGGCGACGAAGACGGCGTCGACGTCCGGCGCCCGGTCCAGCAGCACGGCCATGGCACGCGCCCCGCCCGCCTCGGAGAAGTCGCCCTCGACGATCAGCCGTGGATCGGCGTCCATCAGGATGTCGTGGTAGCCGTCGAGCCGGTCCACCGACGCGGTCTGGTCCAGCGGCCCGGTGACGGTCGCGATGCGTTCCCGCCCCAGCGAGACCAGGTGGCGCACCGCCTCGCGGGCGCCGCCGCGGTTGTCCGAGTCCACGTAGAGCACGCTGCGGTCCCCCTCCGCCCCCGGCCAGCCGGGACGCCCGCCGAAGACGGTGGGCAGCGCGATCCGGCGGATGATGCCGGGCAGCGGGTCCTCGGCGTGCAGCGAGAAGACCAGCGCGCCGTCCACGTGCCCGCCGGCCAGGTAGCGGCCCACCCGGTCGTAGTCGGCGGTGCCCTCCACCAGCAGCAGGACGAGCTGCGAGTCGTGCACCGCCAGCTCACGGCTGATGCCGAGCAACTGCTGTGCGAAGAAGGGGTCCGCGAAGACCCGGCTCTCCGGCTCCGCGACGATGACGGCGACCGCCCCGGTGCGCCGGGTGACCAGCGAGCGGGCGGCCTGGTTGGGTACGTAGCCCAGCTCCTCGACGGCCTTGCGGACCTTGTCCACCAGTGCCTCGCGCACTCCCGTCCCGCCGTTCACGACCCGGGAGACGGTGGCCCGGGAGACCCCGGCCCGTTCGGCGACGGCTTCGAGCGTCGGGCGTGCTCCGGAGATCTGGTCGGACAAGGGGTGCTCCTCTCGGGACGGGAACAGCGTAGTCCCTCCGGGAAGCATGGAGAGAGCGCTCTCCCCGCAGCTCGCGGGCCGTTTCTGAGAGCGCTCTCTCGTCTGTTCCCGGCCGCCAGCCCGGCGCTCAGCGCATCGGGAAGCCGAAGGTGCGGCCCTGCTGCTTCAGCCAGGGCAGGATCTCCCGCAGCGCCTCGACGGTCTGGCCGCGGTCCCCGCCCGCGTCGTGGAACAGCAGCGTCGGCCCGTTGGAGATCTCGTTCTTGACGGTGGACACCAGCGCGGCGGTGCCCGGCTGCTTGAAGTCCTCGGAGTCGACGTTCCAGCCCAGCGGGCGCATGCCGCGGGAGGCCGCCAGCTGGCGGCTGTACGGGGTGAAGGCACCGCCCGGAGCCCGGTAGTACAGCGGCCTGACGCCCCCCGAGGCCTGGGTGATCATGTGCTCGGCGTCCAGGATCTCCTTCGCCTGGTACACGCGCGGCTTGCCGTTCATCGTCGTGTCGTGCGTGACGGAGTGGTCGCACAGCCGGTGCCCGGCGGCCACCACCGCCTTCACCAGGTCGGGGTGGGCCCGGGCCTGCGGGCCCACCATGCAGAAGGTCGCCTTCACGCCGTTGTCCTGCAGCACCTGGAGGATCTGCGGGGTCCACTGCGGGTCGGGCCCGTCGTCGATGGTGATGTTGACGCCCCGGGGGCCCTTGTCGGAGGCGTGGGCGATGTCCATGTTCACCACGGGGGCGGGTAGTTCGGCGTCCGGCACGGAGGTCTGCCCGGGTATGGGCCGGGGCTTGGCGGAGGCGGAGGGCTTCGCCGGACGGACCGCCGCCTGCGGCCCGTCGGGGGTGCCGGCCTGGGCGGTCCACACCGACGCCAGCGCGGCCACCCCCGCCACGCCCAGTGCCGCCGCCAGCACCCGGCCGTTCGTCCCGCGCATCCCGCTCCACCCCATGTCCGCCCCGCTCCTCGTGTCCGGTGTCCCGTACCTGCACACGGGAGGACGGGGGAGGGGCACCGGGGGATCCGGCTGTTACGGAGCCCTGACAATTCCGCCGGAGGACGGCGACGGAGCGGCCCGAACGGCCGCCGCGCACCCGCCGCTTGCGCGCGGCCGGGCTCCGGCGGGCACCGTGGGGCCTACGAGGTGACGACGGCCCCCAGCCACGCCCCGGCGACCAGCAGGCACGAGAAGAGCTCGACCAGCAGCGCCGTTCCCGCGGCCCGCATGGCCGTACGGGTGGAGGACCAGGCCGCGCCGTGGCTGCCGAGCCGCATCCGCTCGCCGCCGTAGAGGGACAGCGTGAAACCGGCCGGCGCCCCCACCACCGGCAGCAGGAAGAAGCCCGCGACGGCGCACAGCCCGGCGACGAGGAAGGCCCGCCGGGGGACCCCCGCGTCCCGCACCGACCGGGCGGGCAGCAGCAGTTGGACGGCCTGGTTGAGCAGCAGCACACCGGTGGCCGCCGCCAGGACGCCCCACGACACCGTGGTGTGCAGATGGGTCGCCCACCACAGGACCGCGGCCCAGCACATCAGCGGGCCCGGCGCGCCCGGTACGAGCACGCCCCACAGTCCGGACAGCATGACGGCACCGATCAGGCACAGCTGTCCGGTCCCCATGGGCCCAGCGTGCCCGAAGCCGGGCCCCGGCGCCCCCTGGTTTTCCGGCCGCGCCGGCGGAGCCCCAAGTCCCCGCGCCTCAGCCGGGGGTGCGCTCCACCCAGCCCCGCTCGTACGCGTGCCAGCCCAACTGCAGCCGGGTCGACACCTCGGCGAGCTCCATCAGCCGCTTCACCCGGCGCTGCACCGTCCGCAGCCCCAGTTCGAGCTGCTTGGCGACGCTGGCGTCGGTGAGCCCGGCCAGCAGCAGCGACAGGATCTGCAGGTCGACGGCGTCGGGCGCGTCCGGGGACTCCTCCCGCAGGGCGCCCCCGGTGTCCAGGCGGATCGGCAGGGCCTCGCGCCAGACGTTCTCGAAGAGGGCCATCAGCGAGTCCAGCAGACCGCTGCCGTGGACGACCAGCGCCGCGGGGCCGCCCGCGTCCCGGGCCATGGGCACCATCGCCAGCGAACGGTCGGCCAGCACCAGCTTGGTGGGGACCCGGTCCACCACCCGCACCTGCTCCTCGCGGCCGAGCGCCGCCGTGAGTTCCGCGATGCCGTTGGGTCCGCTGATGACCTCGCGCTCGATGACCACGCGGAAGGTCACCCCACGTTCCACGGCGCGTTCCTCGGCGGTGTTCTCCATCCCCGACACCACCATCGGGGTGCCCGTCACCAGGGCGCAGACCTCCTTCTCCGCACCCAACTGGAGCTGGTTGAAGCGGTGCGCCACCGCGCTCGCGCCGGTCACCACCTCCACCAGGTCGTGCGCCGACGGCTCCGCGGCCTCGCCGCGGTACTCCTGCGCCAGCACGGCGGCCGTGAGTTCCGCCTGTTCCAGATGGTGCCGCTGCTGGGTGAGCAGGGCGCCGAGCGCCACCGTGGGCGGGGCGGCCACCCAGCGGCCGGGCCGGGCGGAGGACTGCGCGACCAGCCCCTGCCGCTCCAGCAGGCGCAGTATCCTGGCCGCCTCGTCCTCGGGCATGCCGAGCCGGTGCGAGAGGTCGACGACCTCGGCGGCTCCCAGCCCCACGAGGGCGCGGTACGCCGCCTCCTGGGCATCGTCCAGCCCTATGGCACCGAGCACGGGCACCCCTTCCGGATCCGAGGAACGCAATACGCGGGCATGGCGGGAATGAGCCATGGCGTAATCCCGCCGCCCGCCATCATCCCTGCTCGAACCCCTGTCCTGGCAAGGTGTCCCTACTGGATCGTCCGACGTGCGGCCCGAGGAGGGAGCCGGCCGCCCGTCGGACCATTCGCGTGTCCGAACCCTGTTTCGCCGCGGGCCCGCCGGTGGACAATAGGGGCATGAGTCAGCAGGGGGAGACGGACCGCCGCCAAGAGGACGAGTGGTGGCGGCAGTTGTACGGGCAGCCCGACCCCGCGGGCCGGGAGCCCGGCGACACGCTCGACGACCGCTACAGCTCGGCGCTCTCCGCGCTCGGCGAGGAGCCGGAGGGCGAGGAGCCGGACGGCGGCGGCGAGGCGCCCTGGCGGACCGTGCCGCAGGACACGGCCGCGCCGGCCGCGCCCGGTGACACCTGGTACCTCGGCACCGATGCGGGCACGGACCCCGGCAGCGATGCGGCAGGAGAGGCCGGTGGTACCGCCGCGGACGACGCCGGCCCGCCCGACACCCTGCGGCTGCGCCGTCCCGCCCCGCCCCCGGCTGCCGCCCCGCGCCCCTGGCAGTACCAGGGCCCGCCCCACCCCCAGGCGCTGCCCGAACCGGCCTCGGAGCCGCCCGGCCTGCCCCCGGGATGGGCCCCCGCCGAACCCGCCCCGGACCCCGCGCGGTCCGCGGCGCCCCCGGAACCTCCCGCGCCGGCCGTCCGGTCCGCACCGGCCGGCCGGCCGGAGCCCACCCTCCCCGCGGTGCCGTACGTCGGCGACGGCCCGCCCACGTACGACCCCGAGCCGACCGCCTGGCCTGCGGCCGACCCGGACGACCTCGACGACCTCGTCCCGGACACGGAGCTCGACGGCGCCCGGTACGGCCTGCTGACGATCCGCACGGCCTCGGTGCGCGGCGACTCCGCCCGCTACCGGGGCGAGCCGCGCCGCGACGCGGTCCTGACCGCCCGCTTCGGCAGCGGCGACGACGCTCTGCTGCTGATCGCCGCCGCCACCGGCCCGCGCACCTCGGACACCGCCCACCGCGCGGCCCGCGACGCCTGCACCTGGATGGCGGCGGCGGTGGGCCGTAGCCAGGTCCGGCTCAGCGAGGACATCCGCGCCTCCCGCCGGGGCTCCTTGAAGTCCGGCCTGCACCGGCTCACCGACCGCTGCTACGGACGGCTGCGCGCCCGCGGCGAGGACCTGGGCCTGGACCCGGCCGAGTACAGCGCCACGCTCCGCTGCCTGCTGCTGCCCGCCGACCCCGACTGCCGCATCCGCCTCTTCTTCGGAGTCGGCGACGGCGGGCTCTACCGCATCCGCGGCGGGGAGTGGCAGGACCTCGACCCCTGGCGGCCCGACGAGCGCGCCGAGACCGAGGACAGCCCGGCCGTACGCTTCCGCTTCCGCGCCTCCGTGGCCCGTTCCGGCGACACCCTGCTGCTGTGCAGTGGCGGACTGGCCGGGCCGCTGCGGGGCGAGCCCGCCCTCGTCGCCCGCCTGACCCAGCGGTGGGGCGCCGCCGAGCCCCCCGGCCTGCCGGCCTTCCTCGGCGACACCCAGACCCGGGTCAAGGGCTACGCGGACGACCGTACGGCGGTCGCCGTCTGGGATGCCTGACGCGGCCCCGGGGTGAGCCGCAGCGTCAGGATCTGGAACGGGCGGAGCGCGACGGCGACCGCGTCGCCCTCGCGTTCGGCGTCCTCCAGCGGCCTCTCCAGCAGGTCGGTGACCCGGGCGCGGGCGAGCGGGAAGCCCGTGGTGAGCGCGCCCGAGGCGCGGTCGCCCCGCGACTCGTACAGGCGCACCACCACGTCGCCGGAGCGGTCGTCGGCGAGCTTGACCGACTCCACGGTGATGCCGGGGTGACCGACCCGCAGCAGCGGCTGCAGCGGCGGCAGTGAATCCGCCCGCCGCAGCGGCAGGTTGAGCGCGAGCCCCGCCGCGACCGCGTCGCCCACCGCCGCTCCGGGCAGCAGGGCGTAGGTGAAGCGGTGCGTGCCCTGGTCGGTGTGCGGATCAGGGCTGTGTGGGGCGCGCAGCAGGGTGAGCCGGACGGTGGTGTCGGTACCGGAACGGCTCGCGTCGTGGCCGTAGGTGGAGTCGTTGAGCAGCGCCACCCCGTAGCCGGGCTCGCCGACGTGCAGCCAGCGGTGGGCGCAGATCTCGAACCGGGCCGCGTCCCAGCCGGTGTTGGCGTGGGTGGGGCGGTGCACGTGCCCGAACTGGATCTCGGCGGTGGAGCGCTCGGCGAGCACGTCGAGCGGGAAGGATGCCTTCAGCACCTTCTCCGACTCGTGCCAGTCGGCCTCCGTGAGCACGTCGAGCCGGCGGCTGCCGGCGGTCAGCCGCAGTTCCTGGACGACCCGGCTGCCGCCGAAGGCCCGTACGACCCGGACGGCGGCCCGCAGCGGGCCCTCCTCGACGAGTTCGACGGACTGAGCCGACGTCAGGTCGGTGTGCTTGCGCCGGTAGTGGCGGTCGATGTCCCAGGCGTCCCACTTGGTGGGGTGGTCGGGGTGCAGCTGCAGCAGGTTGCCGCGCTTCCCCGGCGCCAGCACCTCCCGGCCGGCGGTCAGGTCGCGGACGGAGGCCAGCAGCCCGTCCGCGTCGACGGCGACCCGCAGCAGGCCGTTGCCGAGCACGATCAGCCCGCCCTCCCGCACCGCCCGCACCGGGTCCGCGGCAGCGGCGCCCCGGCGGTCCAGGGCGGCCGCCGTGCCAAGCGCCGGGACGCTCGCGGCCACCACCGCCCGGCCGTCCGCCAGCGGCTGCGCGCCGCTGCCCTCCGGCAGGGCGGCCGCCGCCGTGACGTCCAGCTCGACGACCTCCTCCCGGGCGTACGGCGAGGCGTTGAGCAGGGCGGGGGAGCCCTGGGACCCGTCGCCGCCCAGCGCCCGCACCGCCCCAGCGATCAGGTCCTCCAACTCCTCCCGCACCGCCGCGTAGGTGTCGCGCGCCTCGCGGTGCACCCAGGCGATGGAGCTGCCCGGCAGGATGTCGTGGAACTGGTGCAGCAGCACCGTCTTCCAGATCCGGTCCAGCTCCTCGTACGGGTAGGCGTACGAGGACGCAGCGCCCAGCGCGGCCGCCGCGCACCACAACTCGGCCTCGCGCAGCAGGTGTTCGCTGCGCCGGTTGCCCTGCTTGGTCTTGGCCTGCGTGGTGTACGTCGCGCGGTGCAGCTCCAGGTAGAGCTCCCCGGACCACACCGGGGCCCGGTCGCCGTACTCGGCCTCGGCCGCCGTGAAGAAGGCGGCGGGCTTCTCGATCTCGACGCGGGGCGCCCCCTCCAGGGAACGCAGCCGGCGCGCCTTCTCCAGCATCTCCCGGGTGGGACCGCCGCCGCCGTCGCCCCAGCCGAACGGCACCAGGGAGCGGGTGGCGCGCCCCTTCTCGGCGAAGTTGCGCACCGCGTGCGCCAGTTCGCGGCCCGCGAGCTGCGCGTTGTAGGTGTCGACGGGCGGGAAGTGGGTGAAGACGCGCGTGCCGTCGATGCCCTCCCACCAGAAGGTGTGGTGCGGCATCTTGTTGCACTGGTTCCAGGACAGCTTCTGGGTGAGGAACCAGCGGACCCCCGCGAGCTTCGCGAGCTGCGGGAAGGCGGCGGTGTAGCCGAAGGTGTCCGGCAGCCAGACCTCCTCGGTCTCCACGCCCAGTTCGTCCAGGAAGAAGCGCTTGCCGTGCACGAGCTGCCGGGCCAGCGCCTCGCCGCCGGGCATGTTGGCGTCGGACTCGACCCACATGGAGCCGACGGGCGCCCAGTTGCCGTTCCTGACGGCCTGCTGGATGCGCTGCCACACCACCGGCTGGTGCTCCTTCACCCAGGCGTACTGCTGGGCCTGCGAGCAGGAGAAGACCAGCTCGGGGTAGTCGCGGGCGAGCGCGGTGACGTTGGCGAAGGTGCGGGAGGCCTTGCGGACGGTCTCCCGCAGCGGCCACAGCCACGCCGAGTCGATGTGGGCGTGGCCGGTCGCCGAGACGCGGTGCGCGCTGGCGTGCGCGGGCCGGGACAGTGCCCCGGCCAGTTCGCGACGCGCGTCCGCGGCGGTGCCGTGCACGTCGTGCAGGTCGAGCGCGTCCAGGGCGTCCTCCAGCGAGCGCAGGATCTCGTGGCGCCGGGGATCGTGGAAGTCCAGCTCGTGCATCAGGCCCTCGAGGACCTCGACGTCCAGCACGAGGTGCCAGACGTCCTCGTCCAGGACGGCCAGTTCGGCGGTGTCGAAGCGGTAGAGCGGCTCGGACCCCGCGGTCAGCACGTCGCCGAGCGGGGTCGGACGCCAGTCACGGAGCACGGCGGGGTTGGCCGCGGCTTCCAGCAGCAGGCTCACCCGTTCGCCCCCGGCGGCCGGACCGGCCACCGGGACATGGCGGTTGAGCGGGTGGACGCCCTTGATCGGCACCCCCTCGGCGTCGTACACCATCCCCTCGGCCACGAAGCCCGGGCCGTCGTTCCCGAACCCCGGGTCGATCACGGCCTCGACCCGGCGGCCCGCCCAGGCCGCCGGCACCGTGCCCTCCAGCCGGAACCAGCTGGTCGACCACGGCGGCCCCCAGAGCGTGCCCACGGAAAACGGTTCGAACGCTCCGTCCGACGAGGCCTTCAGCGCCTCACCGACCGGCACGGGCCCCCCTTTCCCGTCCTCCACATGCCACACCGACATGCCCAGCGGCACCCGGTCGGCGTAGCGGGCGGGCCGGACGAACTGGTTCATGGCCCTGGTCAGACGGCCCTCGACCAGCAGACGGTCGTCGTGCATCTCAGCTCCTCGGGTCGGCTCACCGGATGGATTCCCCGTCAATGCGCTGGTGTCCCGTAACGCCCGGAAGGCGGACGGGGTTTTCGGAGCATGAGAAAAATCGCGCGTCCCGGCGGGCTCTCCCGGCGCAGATTGCTCGGTGCCGCCGCACGGCTCGCCCCCATCGCCGCCGTCCCCTCCGTGTCCCTGCCCGGGACGGCGGCGGCCGCCACCGACCCGTACGCGGCGCTCGCCCGCGCGTCCGTCACCGAGTTCCGCAGCGCCTGGGACGCCTACCGCAGACTCGCCTGGGGACGCGACGAGTTGCGGCCGCTCGCCGGAGCCGGCTCGGACTTCTTCATCCCGGGCAGCACCCTCGGCCTGACGATCGTCGAGGCGCTGGACACCCTCTACCTGATGGAGCTGGACGAGGAGCTGGACGCCGGCGTCCAGTGGGTGCGCGACGACCTCGTGCTCGGCCAGGACGCCCCCGTGCAGGTCTTCGAGACGATCATCCGCCTGGTGGGCGGACTGCTCTCGGGACACCTGGCCACCAAGGAACCCGTCCTGCTCGACCGCGCCCGCGAACTGGCGGACCGGTTGCTGCCCGCCTTCACCCGGTCGCCCACCGGGGCCCCCTACCGTTACGTGAACCTGGTCACCGGCGCCGTCTCCGGCAAGGAGAACTACCTCGCCGAGATCGGCACCTGCATCACCGAGTTCGGCGAGCTGTCCCGGCTCACCGGCGACCGGAAGTACTACGACGCCGCCAAGAAGGCCCTGTGCGCCGTCTACGACCGCCGCTCACGGCTGGACCTGCTCGGCACCGGAATGAACGTCGAGACCGGCGCGTGGACGGGCACCACCGCCACCCTCGACCCGCCCGTCGACTCCTTCTACGAGTACCTCTGGGACGGCTGGGAGCTCTACCGCGACGAGGAAATGCGCACCTGGTACACCACCCTCACCGCGGCCGTCCTCACGCACCTGACCGAGCGCCGCTCGGGACGGCTCTGGTTCCGCCAGGCCGACATGCGCACGGGCGTCGGCACCGGGCACGCGCAGTCCGAACTGACCGCCTTCTACGCCGGACTGCTCGCCCAGAGCGGCCGCGTCGCCGAGGGCGAGGCCTACCACGACAGCTGGGCCGCCACCCTGCGCTCCTTCCGCCTGCCGCCCGAGAGCCTCGACTACCACGGCATGAGCGCCCTGGACGCCTCCTACCCGCTGCGTCCGGAGTACGTGGACTCCTGCCTCTTCCTGTGGCTCGCCACCGGCAAGGAGCTCTACCGGCAGCGGGCCGCCGAGATGTTCCGGCGGCAGAGGCAGTACTGCAAGGTGGCCAACGGGTACACCGTGGTACGTGACGTGACCGCCCGCCCCATGAAGCTGGGCGACCTGACCCCGGCCTACTGGTTCAGCGAGAACGCCAAGTACTACTACCTGCTGTTCGCCCGGGCGCGCCGCTTCGACTACCGCTCCCACTACCTCACCACCGAGGGCAACGTCCTGCGCGGCCTGCGCTGACCCGGGCGCCGCACGGGGCGGCGGACGGTCCACGGCGGACGGTCAGCCGCCCGCCGTGACCGTCACCTCCGCCTCGTGGTCCACGGGGAAGGCCACGGAGTTGGCGATGAAGCACAGCCGGTTGGCGTCCGCGTGGAGTTTGACGGCGGCGTCCACCATGGCGGCGGAGGCCACTTCCACCCGGGGCCGCAGCAAGGCCCGGGTGAAGTGGCCGCCGCCGTCGGCGGTCTCCTCCATCGTGCCCTCCGCCCGGTCGGTGTAGGAGGTGACCACGACACCGGCGACCGTGCACACGTGCAGGTACGACAGCATGTGGCACTGCGACAGCGCGGCCAGCAGCAGCTGTTCGGGGTTCCAGCGCGCCGGGTCGCCGCGGAAGGCGGGGTCGGAGCTGCCGGGTATCGGCGGTACGGGCAGACCGGGCGCGGCGATCTCGTGCTCCCGGCCGTACCCGCGGTACGTGCCGGTGCCCGTGCCCCGGTTCCCCGTCCAGACGACCTCGGTGGTGTACGTGTGGCGCTTGCTGATGTCGGGCACGGCTAACGCTCCTCCTCCGCCCCGTCCCGCTCGTAGGCGGCACAGGTGTCCATGACGTGCTCACGGGCGGCCGCGTGGGCCTCCCCGGCGTGGCCGGCGGCGATCGCGGCGAGCAGCCGGCGGTGCTGCGCGGCGACCTGACCGGGGCGCAGCGGTGCGGCCAGCGAACGCCGTGTGGAGACCTGGATCTGGTCCCACAGCCGCTCCAGCGACCCGGCGGCCACCGGGTTCGCCGACAGGGTGGCGATCCGGGCGTGGAAGCGCCGGTTGTGCCGGACGGCCTCGACCAGCCGGCCCGCGGCCGTGGCCTCCTCCGCGTCCGCCGCGAGCCGCTCCAGCGCGGTCAGTTCGGCGGGCGCTATCTCCCCGCGCCGCTGCCGCTCCGCGGCCAGCTCCGCCGTCAGGCCCTCCAGCACGCCCCGCACCTGGTACGCGTGACGCAGCGCCTCCGGCCCCATGTCGACCACGCTCACCCCGCGCCCCGCCGAGCGCACCAGCCCGTCGGCGACCAGCGCCCGGAACGCCTCCCGCACCGGCGTACGGCTCATGGCCAGCACCGCCGCGGCCTCGAGCTCGGTCAGGCGCTGGCCGGGCGCGTACACCCCGTCCAGGATCAGTTCCCGCAGCCGCGTGCGCGCGGCGTCCGTCTGCTGCACCCCACCACTGTATCCACTGTATGCATTGCATGCAATGCATACAGTGGATACAGGAGCGCTCCGTCCCCGGTCCATGACTGGACGTGGTCACGGTGGGGCATGCATTGCGCGTAGATGTTCGAACCCGAAAGGGCGTCAGCGGCCGGAGCGGAGCCGATGGAACGTCAGCCTGTCCAGCCGGGCGGCAGGGAGGCCGGGGGGCCCGTCGAGGCGCGCCGGCTGCACCGGCCTGTCCAGCACGCCGACCTGCCGGCCGTCGCCGACGTCCGCAGGCTGCTGCGCGAGGCGTTACGGAGCTGGGGCGTGCCCGCCCTCGCCGACACCGCCGAACTCCTCACCACCGAACTCGTCACGAACGCCCTCCGCCACACCGACCGCGGCGCCGTCCTCACCGTGACGCTGCTGGCCGGGGCCGACCACCGCCTGCGCGTCGAGGTCCGTGACTTCACGACCCGTCATCCGCGCCTGCGCGCCCCCTCCGACCGTCGCACCTCAGGCCGCGGACTGCTGCTCGTCCAGTCGCTCGCCGACGCCTGGGGGGTGCGCCCCGACGGGGACGGCACCGGGAAGATCGTCTGGTTCGAACTCGACGCCGGGGCCTGCTGACCCGCAGCCGGCCGCGCCGGCGCCTCCGGGCGCGCCGCTGCCCCGGCCGGAGGTCCGGGCCGGGGCAGCGAATTTGACGAGGCGTCACAGATGCGTGGGATCAGCCGTACTGGCGCTCCAGGTCGGCGAGCTTGCGCTCCAGCGAGTCCAGCTTGGGGAGGGCCATGGTGTCGTCCTCGGCGGTGAGGTCGATCGTCGCACGGGCGACCTCCTCACGGACGGGCGACAGGGCGGGCCGGGAGCGCGAGGGCAGTTCGGCCTTCTCCGGTTCTATGGCAGGCTCCGCGCCGGCCTGGGCACCCGCCGCGGCCGAGGAGGGAAGTTCGTACTTGCTGCCGCCGCGGTTCCAGATCCGGTGCTGCCGGTTGATCGCCTTGATGCGGGCCCGCTCCAGACGCTCGTGCTCGCGGCGGCGCAGGGCCTCCTGCTCCTTGCGGGCGCGGTCCTCGCGAACCTCCTCGACGGCCTCGTCCAGGGTGCGGACGTTCTCGAGCAGCATCAGCGACCATGCGCCGTACGTCTCGCGGGGCGCACGCAGCCAGCGGACCATGCGGATCTGCGGCAGCGGCCGCGGGATCAGCCCCTGCTCGCGCAGGGCGGCCCGGCGGGTCTGCTTGAGGGCGCGGTCGAAGAGCACGGCCGCGGAGAGCGACATGCCCGCGAAGAACTCCGGGGCGCCGGCGTGGCCGCCGCCGCGGGGCGCGTGCACCCAGTTGAACCAGGCCGCCGCGCCCGCGAACAGCCACACCAGCAGGCGCGAGCCCAGCGCCGCGTCACCGTGGCTCGCCTCCCGCACGGCGAGCACCGAGCAGAACATGGCCGCGCCGTCGAGCCCGAAGGGAACCAGGTACTCCCAGCCTCCGGAGAGGCCGAGGTTCTGCTGGCCGAAGCCGACCAGGCCGTGGAAGGACAGCGCCGCGGCGACCGAGGCGCACCCGAAGAGCAGGACGTAGGAGGCCGTGCCGTACAGGGCCTCCTTCTTGCGACGCCGCTCCTCCGAGCGCTCCCAGGAATCGGCCTGACCCGTCTCCTCCTTGCGGGCCTTGCGGTTGCGCAGGAACACCGCCGCGGCGGCGAGGACCGCCAGACCCACGGCGCACGGGAGCGCCCAGTCCAGCGTTGTGTCCGTAAGTCTCATCGAGCGATTCCTTGCGTCGCAGTACCGTCGCGCTCGGGCCGCGAGACGGCGTCCGCGCGCCATCCTGGCGAACGCCTCGGGCGCGCGATGCGGTTTCAGGGCAAGAGAACGCCAACGGAGGGGTGGCGTGGGACGAGATCGTCAGAATACTCGAACTGGGGAGCGGGTTTGGTTCAGTTGATCGAGTCGAAACCTGTGACCTGACGGGTGATCGGATGACATGGGCGAAAGATCCACATGAGATGTGGCAAGCCTCGGACGATCTTGCCGGGGGAGAGCCTTCGCCCAGGGGGCTCGAAGCCGGTCGCGGAGCGTGTTGCAATAGATGGCGGCGCACGTTCCCCACGGGAGTGCGCCAGCGCACACGACTGTCCTAAGGAGCCTCTGTGGAGTACGCCCACCGCGCCGCGCGGCGCCCTGCGGCGCCCGCCGCGGCGGCCCCCGGGGTGCCGCCCGGCCACGACGAACGTGTCCGGGGTGCCCACCCGCACGCCGAGCCCGGCACCGAGGCCGTTCCGGACCGCGCCGAAGGGCTCCCCCGGCCGCGCCGGCTGCCCGAGCGGCACACCGTGCGGGACCAGGTCCTGCGTGCCCTGCGCGGCGCCCTGCTCACCGGCGAGCTGCGCCCGGGGGCCGTGTACTCCGCGCCCGCGCTCGCCGAGCGCTTCGGGGTCTCCGCCACCCCGGTGCGCGAGGCGATGCAGCTGCTGGCCCGCGAGGGCGCGGTGGAGGCCATGCCGAACAAGGGCTTCCGGGTCGCCGAGCGCAGCAGCCGGGACCTCGCCGACCTCGCCGAGGTGCGCGCGCTCCTGGAGGTCCCCGTCGTGCTGCGGCTGGCCCGCACGCTCCCCGCGTCCCGCTGGGAGCAGCTGCGCCCGCTCGCCGAGGCCACGGTGGCCGCCGCGGCCCTCGGCGACCGCGCCGCCTACGCCGAGGCGGACCGCGCCTTCCACCGCGCCCTGCTGGAGCTCTCCGGCAATCGGCAGCTCGTCGCCGTCGCCGACGAGCTGCACCGCAGGTCGCAGTGGCCGGTCACCGATGACCACGGCCACGCCCGTCCCGGGGCCGCCCCGGTGCGCGGCATCAGCGCCCGCTTGATCGCCGACGCCACGCAGCACGCGGCGCTGCTGGAGGCGCTGGTCTCCGGTGACCTCAGCACCGTCGAGTCACTGGTGCGCGAGCACTTCTCCGGGGCGTGACGCTCAGCCGGCGTCCACGTCCAGCTCCCCGGCCAGCCACACCGGCACCCCGCCCAGCATCCGGAACAGCCGCGCCGCCTCGGCGCGCAGCCGCCGCGCCTCGGGGTCCGGCTCGACCCCGGCCAGCGCGGTCAGGGCGGGCGCGACCCCGACGGCATGGCCGAGCTCCACACGGATCCGCAGGGACTCGGTGAAGCCGTGGCGGGCTTCGGCGAGGTCGCCGTCGCGGGCCGCCAGCCCGGCCAGGTGCCGCCAGGTGTAGGACGTCAGCAGCACGTCGTCGTGGGCCACCGCCCCCGCGTGCGCCCGGCGGTACGCGGCCTTCGCCGCGTCCGGGTCGTCGCCCAGGTTCTCCGCGATCAGGCCGCGCCGGAAGTCCAGCAGCGGCCGCCCCGCAGCACCGGGTGCCAGCAGCGCGGCGCTGCGCATCAAGGCGGCGCGCGCCTCGTCGGCCCGGTCGCGGATCCCGAAGAGCGTCGCCACGTACGCGAGGTTGCCGCGTTCGCAGGCGGCCTCGCCGCGCTCGTCGTCCGTACGGGCCAGGGCCTCCGCTGAGCGCAGGGCGTCCTCGGCCTCCGCCCAGCCGTCCAGGGTGAACATGCAGCGCTCGATCAGCAACGCCGCCCGCTGCGTCGCCGCCGCCGGCGACCGCTCCGCGTGGGGCGCCAGCAACTGTGCGGCCTCCGCCCAACACCCGCGGCCCCGCAGCCGCGACACGTCGGGCGGCGCACCACCGCCCGGCACCGTCGGTCCCACCTCTGCGTCCGACATGGCGGTGTCCGCCACTTGCCCTCCCCGAAGCGCGTCATCGAGCCGGTTGGGCCGAAGTCCAGCACGACACCGGGTGCCACGCCAAGAGGGCGGACGGCGTGTGATCGATTTCCTGCCTCCCAGTTGGCCGGTCCCGCTCGCAACCGTGGCGCAACCACGGCGCATCCGTACCGCATCCGGCGGGGCGGACGCTGTTCACCGGCCCTCGAAGGGGGGTCGCGTATCCGGCAGTTCGTGGAGGGGACAGATCATGCGCATGAACCGTGCCCGCATCGGCGCCGTGGGTGCCACCGTCGCCGCGCTGTGCCTGGGAGGGCTGGTGGCACCGACCGCGGCGCACGCGGCGGACACCTACGGAGAGTGCAACTACGTGAACGACTGGTACCGCCCGACGCTCAAGAAGGGCCCCTACAACGCGAGCACGGCGGCCGCCGTGAAGCAGATCCAGTGCCTCATCAACGTGGGGAGCAGCGCCTACGACTACTGGCTGTCCGAGGACGGCGAGTTCGGGACGAAGACCGACGAGGCCGTTCGCGCGGTGCAGCGCTGCAACCGGACGCCCGGTGGCGTGGACGGCGTCGTCGGGTCCAACACCTGGCTCGATCTGTACATCCCCAACCGCGACTGCGCGCTCTGATCGGACCCGGTTCCCGGACGCCCCCCGTCGGGGTGGTCGTCACCGGGGTCCCCACGGCCCTTCGGGATCCCACGGGGACCCCGGGCGGCGGCAGGGCGAAAGCCCTGCGGCCCGTGGTGCAGCCGCTCCTCCAGGCCCAGCTCACGGCGGAGCCGGTGCACGTGGACCTTCAGGGTCTTGCGCCAGCTCGGCGGGGGCCCGCCCTCCCACAACGCGTCCCGCAACCGCCCGGCGGACACCGGCCGCCCGCCCCCCCGCCAGCAGCAGGCACAACAGGCGGCGCAGCATCGGGGCCGGCAGCGCCACCGTCCGACCCTCCCGGCGCACACGCAACGACCCCAGGACATCGAACTCGAACACCCGGCCCCCCGAATTTCTGACCGAGCCTGCCCGAGCCGCGACCACGGGTCAAGATCCACGGCGACCGCGGCGCACGCGGCGTGCCGGCCTCCGCCGACCGGGCGGGCCGCCGTCAGCTCATCCGCAGGGCCAGGAAGAAGTCGAGCTTGTCCTCCAGACGCGACAGGTCGCGGCCCGTCAGTTGCTCGATCCTGCCGATGCGGTAGCGCAGAGTGTTGACGTGCAGATGCAGCCGGTTCGCACAGCGCGTCCAGGAGCCGTCGCACTCGAGGAAGGCCTCGAGCGTGGGGATGAGCTCCGCGCGGTGCCGCCGGTCGTAGGCGCGCAGCGGGTCGAGGAGCCGGGCGGTGAAGGCGCGGCGGACGTCGTCGGGGACGAAGGGCAGCAGCAGGACGTGCGAGGCCAGTTCCTCGTGGCCGGCGACGCAGACCCGGCCCGGGCGGGCCGCGGCGACGCGGCGGGCGTGGCGGGCCTCCTCCAGGGCGCCGCGCAGCCCGTCGGCGGAGTGGACGGTGGCGCTGACGCCGATGGTGAGCCGTCCGTCGCCGTCGAGGCCCCGGGTGAGGGGCCCGCGCAGGACGGAGAGCAGCCCCTTGACGGACAGTTCGGGGGCGGCGCCGTCGGACTCGAGCGACGACAGGGGGACCAGGGCCATCGCCTCCTCGCCCGTGTGGGCGACGGCGATGCGGTCGGCCGGGTCGGGGCCCACCGCGCCCGGATCGACCAGGGCCTCCTCCAGCAGGGCCTGGGCGACCGGACCGGCGGCCGGCCCGCCACCCGCCCAGTCCACGCGGGCGACGACGACCTGCCAGTGCGGCGCGGTGCCGAGCCCCGGCACCAGTACGGGCGCGGCCACGCGCAGCCGCGCGGCGATCTCGCCCGGCGGCGCGCCGGTCTGCACCAGGTCCATCACCTCTGCGGCGAGGCGGCGGCGCACGGTGCGCGAGGCGTCCCGCCGGTCGCGCTCGACGGCGATGAGCTGGGTGACGCCGTCCAGCAGGTCCAGGCGTTCGGCCGGCCAGTCGCCCGTGTCGGCGTCGACCGCCAGGAACCAGTCCGAGAGCAGGGTGCCGCGGATGTCGTCGGCCGGGTCGCCGCTGCGGATGGGGAAGAGCGAGTAGTGGCGGCCCGCGGTGTAGGCGCGGTGCGGCCAGGGGCGGTCCGTCCGGGCGGCGGCCAGGTGCTCGCCGGCGAGTTCGGCCCGTACGCCGGCGGGCAGCGGGTGGTCGGAGCCGGCGATCCTGCGGCCGGTCGTGGACAGCACCCAGGCGCGCAGGTCGAGGTCGCTGCCGAGCAGGTCCAGGACGGCGTCGGGCCCGCCGCCCTCGGGCCCGGAGGTCATCAGCCGGCGGTGCCGTTCCACCACGGCGGCCAGGTCCCCGGCCCGCTCGGTGGACACCTGGCGCACCACGTGCTCGGTGATGGAGGCGAAGGCGACGTCCTCGTCGACCGCGAACAGCGGCAGCCGGTGCCGGGCGCAGGCCAGGACCAGGTCGTCCGGGACCGAGCCCAGCTCGGCCTCGCCGGCCGCGAGACCGGCGACACCGGCCGCGGCGAGGATCCGCACGAAGCGCTCGGAGTCGTCCGGCGCGCGGCGCCACGCCAGGCCGGTCAGCACCAGCTCGCCGCCGGAGAGGTAGCGGCTGGGGTCCTTCAGGTCGGTGGTCATCACGCCACGGACCGTGCGGTCCAGCTCCTCCTCGCCGCCGAGCAGCCGCAGGCCGAGGGCATCGGTGTCCAGCAGTGCGCGCAGCCGCATCGTCGTCGCCTTGTCTCGAACGCTTCCGTCTCTGAGGCGGTACCAGGGTGGCGCCCACTCGATTGCATCGGTGTTGCCGTGTCGATGCCGACAGGTTTCAGGTCCGCGTCTTTCGGAGGAATCTACAAGACCAGCTTACCGACCAGCGAAGTGCTTCATGCGTTCGGTGACTGCACCCGGCACGGTGCCCGGACGTGTACTGGGTCACACAGCGTGAACAGGACATGAAAAGCCATCCCGTCCCCCGACGAAGAAGAGAGCGCTCATGGACTTCCTGCGTCCCGCGACCTGGGAGGAGGCCCTCGCCGCCAAGGCGGAGCACCCCACGGCCGTACCCATCGCGGGTGGCACCGACGTGATGGTCGAGATCAACTTCGACCACCGCCGGCCCGATGTCCTGCTGGACCTGAACCGGGTCCGCGACCTGTACGAGTGGGAGGTGGGGGAGGAGACCGTACGGCTGGGCGCCGCGGTCCCCTACACCCGCGTCATCGAGGCCCTGGGCAGGGAACTGCCCGGCCTCGCGCTCGCCGCCCGCACCGTGGGTTCGCCGCAGATCCGCAACCGCGGCAGCGTCGGCGGCAACCTCGGCGCCGCGTCGCCTGCCGGGGACTCGCACCCTCCGCTGCTCGCCGCCGGTGCCGAGGTGGAGGCGGTGTCCGTACGCGGCACCCGGCTCATCCCGGTCGAGGAGTTCTACACCGGGGTGAAGCGCAACGCCCTCGCGCCGGACGAGCTGATCCGCGCCGTGCACATCGCCAAGGCCGACGGCCCCCAGCAGTTCTCCAAGGTCGGCACGCGCAACGCCATGGTCATCGCGGTCTGCGCCTTCGGCCTGGCCCTGCACCCGGCCACCCGCACGGTGCGCACGGGCATCGGCTCGGCCGCGCCCACCCCGGTCCGTGCCACCACCGCCGAGGAGTTCCTGACCGCGGCGCTGGAGGAGGAGGGCCTGTGGGACAGCGCGGGGAGCGTCCCGCCGTCCGTGGCCCGCCAGTTCGCGGAGCTGGTCGCCGCCTGCGCCAGCCCCATCGACGACGTACGCGGCAGCGCCGCCTACCGCCGCCACGCACTGCAGGTCATGGCCCGCCGCACCCTCGGCTGGACCTGGGACGAGTACCGCGGCAACGAGAGGAGCGCCCGATGCGCGTGACCTTCACCGTCAACGGACGGCGCCAGGACGCCGACGACGTGTGGGAGGGCGAGAGCCTGCTGTACGTCCTGCGCGAGCGCATGGGCCTGCCCGGCTCCAAGAACGCCTGCGAGCAGGGCGAATGCGGCTCCTGCACGGTCCGGCTGGACGGAGTGCCGGTGTGCGCGTGCCTGGTCGCCGCCGGCCAGGTGCAGGGCCGCGAGGTCGTGACCGTCGAGGGCCTGGCGGACTTCGCCAAGGAGCGCGCCACGGGGGAGGCGGGCCCCGGCACCGACCCGGGCGCCGCACAGCAGTGGCAGGCGCGTCCGGCCGGCCCGGCCACGCAGCTGTCGCCGGTCCAGCAGGCCTTCATCGACGCCGGCGCCGTCCAGTGCGGCTTCTGCACCCCCGGGCTGCTGGTCGCCGCCGACGAACTGCTGGAGCGCAACGCCCAGCCCACCGACGGCGACATCCGTGAGGCGCTCTCGGGCAACCTGTGCCGCTGCACCGGCTACGAGAAGATCCTCGACGCGGTCCGCCTCGCGGCCGCCCGCACGGGGACGGAGGCCTGACGCCATGGGCGTGACCCGCACCCCCACCCCCACCACCCAGGGCAGCGAGACCCGCGGCGGCATCGGCGAGTCCACCCTGCGCCCCGACGGCGTCCTCAAGACCACCGGGGAGTTCGCCTACGCCTCCGACCTGTGGCACGAGGACATGCTCTGGGGCCACACGCTGCGCAGCCCGCACGCGCACGCCGAGATCGTCTCCCTCGACGTCTCGCAGGCGCTGGCCCAGCCCGGTGTGCACGCCGTGCTCACCTACGACGACCTGCCGACCGCCGTGCGGCACTACGGGCTGGAGATCCAGGACACCCCCGTCCTGGCCCACGGCCGGGTCCGCCACCACGGCGAACCGGTCGCGCTGGTCGCCGCCGACCACCCCGAGACCGCCCGGCGCGCCGCCGCCAAGATCAAGGTCGAGTACCGGCAGCTGCCCGTCGTCGTCGACGAGGCGACCGCCACCGCCCCGGACGCGCCCCTGCTCCACGCGGGCCGCACCGACCACCACAGCGGCCACGTCCCGCACCCCAACGTCGTGCACCGCCAGCCGATCGTCCGCGGCGACGCCGACGCGGCCGCCCGGCGGGCCGACGTGGTCGTCACCGGCGACTACGAGGTCGGCATGCAGGACCAGGCCTTCCTCGGCCCCGAGTCGGGCCTCGCCGTCCCCGCCGAGGACGGCGGCGTCGACCTCTACATCGCCACCCAGTGGCTGCACGCCGACCTCCGCCAGATCGCGCCCGTCCTGGGCCTGCCCGAGGAGAAGGTCCGCATGACGCTCTCCGGCGTCGGCGGCGCTTTCGGCGGCCGCGAGGACCTGTCGATGCAGATCCACGCCTGCCTGCTGGCGCTGCGCACCGGCAGGCCCGTCAAGATGGTCTACAACCGCTTCGAGTCCTTCTTCGGGCACGTCCACCGGCACCCCGCCAAGCTGCACTACGAACACGGCGCCACCCGCGACGGGAAGATCACCCACATGCGGTGCCGCATCGTGCTGGACGGCGGCGCCTACGCCTCCTCCTCCCCGGCCGTCGTCGGCAACGCCTCCTCCCTCAGCGCCGGCCCGTACGTCATCGACGACGTCGACATCGAGGCGCTCGCGCTCTACACCAACAACCCGCCCTGCGGCGCCATGCGCGGCTTCGGGGCGGTCCAGGCCTGCTTCGCCTACGAGGCGCAGATGGACAAGCTCGCGGCGGCGCTCGACATGGACCCGGTGGAGTTCCGGCGGCTCAACGCCATGTCCCAGGGCGGCACGCTGCCCACCGGGCAGGTCGTCGACTCCCCGGCGCCCGTCGCCGAACTGCTGCGCCGCGTCAAGGCGATGCCGATGCCGCCCGAGCGGGAGTGGGAGAGCGCCGGCGGCGCCGTGGACGTCCGCGCGCTGCCCGGCGGGCTGTCCAACACCACCCACGGCGAGGGCGTCGTCCGCGGTGTCGGCTACGCCGTGGGCATCAAGAACGTCGGCTTCTCCGAGGGCTTCGACGACTACTCCACCGCCCGCGTCCGCCTGGAGGTGATCGCCGGCGAGCCGGTGGCCACCGTCCACACCGCGATGGCCGAGGTCGGCCAGGGCGGCGTCACCGTCCACGCCCAGATCGCCCGCACCGAACTCGGCGTCACCCAGGTCACCATCAACCCCGCCGACACCCAGGTCGGTTCGGCCGGCTCCACCTCCGCCTCCCGGCAGACGTACGTCACCGGCGGCGCGGTGAAGCACACCTGCGAGGCGGTGCGCGAACGCGTCCTGGAGATGGGCCGCGCCAAGCTCGGCACCCACCACCCCGCCTGGGCCACCGCCGAACTCCTGCTGGAGGGCGGCAAGGTCGTCACCGACGGCGGGGAGGTGCTGGCGGAGCTCGCCGAGGTGCTGGGCGACGAGGCGATCGACGTCGAGCGGGAGTGGCGGCACCGCCCCACCGAGCCCTTCGACCTGCGCACCGGCCAGGGTCGCGGGCACGTCCAGTACTCCTTCGCCGCGCACCGCGCCGTCGTGGAGGTGGACACCGAACTCGGCCTGGTCAAGGTCGTCGAACTCGCCTGCGCCCAGGACGTCGGCAAGGCGCTCAACCCGCTGTCGGTCGTCGGCCAGATCCAGGGCGGCACGACCCAGGGCCTGGGCCTGGCCGTCATGGAGGAGATCCTCGTCTCCGACAAGGCCACGGTGCGCAACCCGTCCTTCACCGACTACCTGATCCCCACCATCCTCGACACGCCGCCCATCCCGGTCGACGTCCTCGAACTCGCCGACGACCACGCCCCGTACGGGCTGCGCGGCGTCGGCGAGGCCTCGACCCTGTCCTCCACCCCGGCCGTCGTCGCCGCGATCCGCGCGGCGACCGGTCTGGCCCTGGCCCGCGTACCGGTGCGGCCGGAGCACCTGACCGGTACGTGAGACAGCTCCGCCCGGCGCCGTCCGGCGCCGGGCGGTCGCCGCACCACTCTCGGGCCGTCCCCCGGGTCGTGCTGCGGACCATCCCAAATCCCGCACGGCGCAGGCCGTCCGGGTGTCCCTGTGAACCTTGGGAGTGGCACCGCATGACCCAGTCGACCCCGTCAGCCCTGCACAGAACCGCCCCGGACGGTCCCGGCGCGCAGCCGCGCCCGCCGGCCGGACGCGGCAGGCTCGACCGGTACTTCCACATATCCGCACGCGGCTCGACCGTCGCCCGCGAGCTCCGCGGAGGTCTGACGACCTTCATGGCGATGGCGTACATCCTGCTGCTCAACCCGCTGCTGCTGTCCGGGCCCGACGTGGACGGGCACCGGCTCGGCCAGACCGGGCTGATCACGGCGACCGCGCTGGCCGCCGCCGTCTCCACCCTCCTCATGGGCCTCGTCGGCAAGGTGCCGCTCGCTCTCGCCGCGGGGCTGTCCGTCTCCGGGGTGCTCGCCACGCAGGTCGCCCCGCACATGACCTGGCCCCAGGCGATGGGGATGTGCGTGCTGTACGGCGTGGTGATCGTGGCTCTGGTGGTCTCCGGTCTGCGGGAGGTCATCATGAACGCGATCCCGCTGCCGCTCAAGCACGGGATCACCATCGGCATCGGCCTGTTCATCGCCCTCATCGGGCTGGTCAACGCCGGGTTCGTGGGCCGGGGCGAGGGCAGCCCGCTCACCCTGGGTGCCGGCGGACAGCTGGCCGGCTGGCCGGTGCTGGTCTTCTGCGTCACCCTGCTGCTGATCTTCATGCTCCAGGCGCGCGGGACCCCCGGTGCCATCCTCATCGGCATCGTCACCGGTACCGTCCTGGCCGTGGCCGTCCACGCGGCCGGCGGCACCGACGCGAAGGTGTGGGGACTGACCGTCCCCGAACTGCCCGGACACCTGGCCTCCGCGCCCGACTTCGGGCTGTTCGGGCAGGTCGAGTTCGGCGGGTGGCAGCACATCGGGGCCCTGAGCGTCGGCATGATCGTCTTCACGCTGGTGCTGGCCGGCTTCTTCGACGCGATGGCCACCATCATCGGCGTCGGCACGGAGGCGGAGCTCGCCGACGACCAGGGACGCATGCCGGGGCTCGGCAGGGCCCTGTTCATCGACGGCGCGGGCGGCGCGATCGGCGGGTTCTCCGGGGCCTCCGGTCAGACCGTCTTCGTCGAGTCCGCGACCGGCGTCGGCGAGGGCGCCCGTACGGGCCTGTCCTCCGTGGTCACCGGCGTGCTCTTCGCCGCCGGGCTGTTCTTCACCCCGCTGGCGCAGATCGTCCCCGGCCAGGTCGCCGCGGCGGCCCTGGTGGTGATCGGCGCCATGATGATGGGCAACGCCCGGCACGTGGACTGGGGCGACCGCTCGGTGGCCGTGCCCGTATTCCTCACCGTGGCCCTGATGCCCTTCACGTACTCCATCACCGCCGGGGTCGGCGCCGGGGTCATCGCGTACACCGCGATCAAGTCGGCCCAGGGCAGGTTCCGTGAGCCCGGGGTCTTCATGTGGGTGCTCACGGCCGTCTTCGTCGTCTACTTCGCCCTGCACCCGCTCGAGGGCTGGCTCGGCGTCAGCTAGAAGGAGTCCCCGCCATGCTGGACATCGCCGACGAGCTCGACCGCTGGTCCGCCCAGGGCAGGCCGTTCGCCGTCGCTACCGTCGTCACGGTCGGCGGCAGCGCCCCCCGGCAGCCCGGCGCCGCGCTCGCCGTCGACGCCGAGGGCACCGCGGTCGGCAGCGTGTCCGGCGGGTGCGTGGAAGGCGCCGTCTACGAACTCTGCCAAGAGGTGCTGGAGACCGGCGAGCCGGTCCTCCAGCGCTTCGGGTACTCCGACGACGACGCCTTCGCCGTGGGGCTGACCTGCGGCGGCGTCATCGACATCTTCGTCCAGCGGATCGTGCCCGGGGCGCAGCCGCAGCTCACCGCGGCACTGGCCGCCGCCTCCCGCGGGGAGGCGGCGGCCGTGGCGAGGGTCGTGGCGGGTCCCGCCGGCCTGCCCGGCCGCACCCTCCTGGTGCGCCCCGGCGGATCGTACGAGGGCACCCTCGGCGACCCGGATCTGGACCGCACCGCCGCGGCCGAGGCCCACGCCCTGCTGGACGCGGGCCGCACCGCCACCGTCAACATCGGCGCGGACGGCAGCCGCCGCGGTGAGCCGCTCACCCTGCTCGTCGAGGCCGCCACCCCGCCGCCGCGCCTGCTGGTGTTCGGGGCGATCGACTTCGCCGCCGCCCTGGTGCGGGTCGGCACGTTCCTCGGCTACCGGGTGACGGTCTGCGACGCACGCCCGGTCTTCGCGACCGCCCGGCGCTTCCCGGAGGCCGACGAGGTCGTCGTCGAGTGGCCGCACCGCTATCTGGAGCGCACCCCGGTCGACGGCCGCACCGTCGTCTGCGTCCTCACCCACGACGCCAAGTTCGACGTACCGCTGCTGGAGCGGGCCCTGCGCATGCCCGTCGCCTACGTCGGCGCGATGGGCTCCCGGCGCACCCACGAGCAGCGCCTGGCCCGGCTGCGCGAGACGGGCCTCGGTGAGTCCGAACTGGCCCGGCTGCACAGCCCGATCGGGCTCGACCTCGGCGCCCGCACGCCCGAGGAGACCGCGCTGTCCATCGCCGCGGAGATCGTGGCCCACCGCCACGGGGGATCGGGGCGTCCCCTGAGGGGCGTGGACGACCCGATCCACGGTGCGCGCCCTGCGGGGCTGTGCGGGGTGTGAAGGTGCGGGCGGCTGCGCCGGGTCGCCCGGCTGTTGTGCGCAGGCGCAAACAACCCGCACACGACAACCGGGCCCCACAGAACGCACCCCGGACGGCTACCGCAGCAGCTGCTCGGCCCAGATCACCTTGCCCTCGGGCGTGTAGCGCGTGCCCCAGCGCTCGGCGAACTGCGAGACGAGGAACAGCCCCCGCCCGCCCTCATCCGTCGCGGCCGCGTAGCGCAGGTGCGGGGAGGTGCTGCCGGCGTCGGAGACCTCGCATATCAGCGCCTGGTCGAGGATCAGGCGCACCCGGATGGGTTCGGCCCCGTACCGGATGGCGTTGGTGATGAGCTCGCTCAGCAGCAGCTCCGTCGTGAAGGACAGCTCCTCCAGCCCCCACGCCGCCAGCCGCCGCTGGACCGCCGCGCGCACGCCGGAGACCGCGGCGGGGTCGCTGGGCACGTCCCAGTCCGCGACGCGGTCGGCGGGCAGGACCCGCGTGCGGGCGACGAGGAGCGCGATGTCGTCGCCGGGCCGGGCGGGCAGCATGGTCTCGAAGACGTCCCGGCAGGTCTGCTCGGGGTCGCGGCCGGCCCGGGACAGGGAACGGCGCAGGAGTTCCAGGCCCTCGTCGATGTCCCGGTCGCGGTCCTCGACCAGGCCGTCGGTGTACAGCACCAGGCTGCTGCCCTCGGGGAGCGTCAGTTCCACCGCCTCGAAGGGCAGTCCGCCCAGGCCCAGTGGCGGCCCGGCCGGTACGTCGGGGAACTCCACGGTCCCGTCGGGGTGCACGACCGCGGGGAGCAGGTGCCCGGCGCGGGCCATCGTGCAGGTGCCCGTCACCGGGTCGTAGACGGCGTACAGGCAGGTCGCGCCCGCGACGGTGGTGCCCGCGGGGGCGGCGCCGTCGCCGGCGGGCCCGGAGTCGTTCTGGTCGATCCGGCCGACCAACTCGTCGAGGTGCCCGAGCAGTTCGTCGGGCAGCAGGTCCAGGGTGCTGAAGTTGTGCACCGCGGTGCGCAGCCGGCCCATCGTGGCGGCCGCGTGCAGCCCGTGGCCCACGACGTCGCCCACCACCAGGGCGACCCGCGCTCCGGGCAGCGGCAGCACGTCGAACCAGTCGCCGCCCACCCCCGCCTGCGCGGGCAGGTAGCGGTAGGCAGCGTCCAGGGCGGTCAGCCGGGGCAGTTCCCGCGGCAGCAGGCTGTGCTGCAGGGTGACCGCCATCGTGTGCTCGCGGGTGTAGCGGCGGGCGTTGTCGATGCACACCGCGGCCCGCGCCGCCAGTTCCTCGGCGAGCGTGAGGTCATCCTCGTCGAAGGGCTCCGGGGCCTGCGAGCGCCAGAAGTTGGCCATCCCCAGGAGCACGCCGCGGGCGCTCAGCGGGGCGCAGATCAGCGAGTGGATGCCGAAGCCGACGACCCGGGCGCTGCGCTGCGGGTCCTGCGCCTGCCAGCCGGGGGAGTCCGCGAGCCGGGGCTCCAGGACGGCCCTGCCGCCGGCGATGCCGGCCGCCTGCGGGCTGGACGGCACGAAGAGCAGCGGGTGCCCCGCGGGGTACAGCGGGTGGTCGTCGCGGATGCCGTTCACCGCGACCCGGCGCATCTCCACCGACGGGCCCGTCAGCGGCTCGTCGCCGCGCAGCACCCGTGCCGCGAGGTCCACGGTGACGTAGTCGGCGAAGCGCGGTACCGAGACCTGCGCCAGTTCCTCGGCGGTCCTGCTGATGTCCAGCGTGGTGCCGATGCCCATGCTCGCGTCGTACAGCAGCCGCAGCCGGGTCCTGGCGGTCTCGGCGCGGCCGGACAGCACCCGCAGTTCGGTCGCGTCGCGCAGGGTCGCCACGCTGCCCGGCGGGCCGCCGTTGCGGTCGGTGTGGCGGTTGTTGAGCACCAGCAGCCGGTCGCCGGCGGGCAGCACCTCGTCGGTGGCGTCGCGGCCGGAGGCCAGCAGTTCGCAGGCCCGCTCGTCGAGCCCGAGCCTTGTGACGGGCCGGCCCTCCGCGTCGGCGGGCAGGTCCAGCAGACGTCGTGCCTCGTCGTTGGCGAGCAGCAGCCGCCGGTCGCCGTCCAGGATGAGGACGCCCTCGCGCACGGCGTGCAGTACGGCGTCGTGGTGCTCGTACATGCGCGTCATCTCGACCGGGCCGAGGCCCCTGGTCTGCCGGGTGAGGCGTCTGGCGATCAGCCAGGTGCCGCCGGTGGCCAGGGCCAGCACCGCTGCCGCGACGCCCAGCATGACCGGCAGTTGGTCGTTGACCGCGCCGCTGACCTTGGCGATGGTGATGCCGGAGGACACCATGCCGACGACCTCGCCCCGGTCGTCGAGGACCGGCACGTTCGCCTGCACCAGCGGGCCGATGGTGCCGACGATGTTCTCGGTGACCATCCGGCCGTGCAGGACCGGTTCGATGTCCCCGACGAACGTTTTGCCGATGCGGTCGGGCTTGGGGTGGGTGTAGCGGATCCCCTGCCGGTCCGTCACCACGATGAAGTCCACACCGGAGAGCCGGCGGGCCCGTTCGGCCTCCGGTTGCAGGACCGCCGTCGGGTCGGGCGACTCCAGCGCCGCCACGATGCCCGGCGAGCTCGCGAAGGTGGTCGCCACCGCCACCGACCGGTTGCGGGCCTCCTGTTGGCTGTCGTGCCGTGCCTGGACGACGAGTTCGACGACCGCCGCGGCGACCAGCAGCACCACGACCACGACCTGCAGCAGGAAGACCTGTCCCGCCACGCTGCGTCCGGCCAGCAGCGCTCGCAGCCCCCGCTCCCTGGAGGCGCGGTGATCGCTCGGCCCGGCCATAGGCTATGTCTACACTCCCGGGCACGGCCGGGGCGAGCGTTACCCCCGAGTTCTTCCGGGCCGTACGGTGTCCGCATGCGCAGGACGACACCGGGGGCCGTACTGGGCCGCCGTACGCTCAACCGGGCCCTGCTGGACCGGCAACTGCTGCTGGAGCGGTCGGCGATGGGCCCCCTGGAGGCGGTCGGACATCTGGTGGGCCTTCAGTCCCAGGCCCCGCACGCGGCGTACGCCGCGCTGTGGACCCGGCTCGACGGCTTCGCCTTCGGCGACCTGTCCCGTCTGCTGCTGGACCGGGGGGTCGTCCGGATCGCGCTGTTGCGCGGCACCGTCCACCTGGTCACCGCGGACGACGCCCTGCGGCTGCGGCCGGTGCTGCAGCCGCTGCTGGACCGGCAGATCGCCCAGGGCACCTGGGGCCCGGGGGTGCGCGGGGTGGACCGCGACGAGGCCGTCGCCGCCTGCCGGGCGCTGGTCGAGGAAGAGCCGCGCACCCCGGGCGAGCTGCGCGACCTGCTCGGCCCGCGCTGGCCGGACGCCGATCCCGCCTCCCTGGTCAACGCGCTGCGCAACTGGCTGCCGCTGGTGCAGGTGCCGCCGCGCGGCGTCTGGGGGGTGTCCGGACGGACCGCGTACACCACGGCCGGGTCCTGGCTCGGACGTCCCCCTGCCGCGGCCTGCGACCCCCAGGAGCTGGTGCGCCGCTACCTGGCGGCCTTCGGCCCCGCCTCCGTCGCCGACGCGCAGAAGTGGTCGGGGCTCACCGGGTTGCGCGAGGTCTTCGCCTCGATGGATCTGCGCGGCTACCGCGACGAGGACGGCCGGGTGCTCTACGACGCCCCCGACGCCGCGCCCCTGCCCGACCCGGACCTGCCGGTGGGCGCCCGCTTCGTCGCGGATTTCGACAACCTCGTGCTCTCCCACGCCGACCGCTCGCGGATCCTCGCCCGGGAGCACGTCCGCCGGGTGATGACGGCCAACGGCATCGTCCGCGGCACGGTCCTCGTCGACGGATTCGTGGCCGGCACCTGGAGCACCGACCGGTCGCGTGGCTCCGCGGTCGTCACGGTGGTGTCGTTCGCGCCGCTCGCGGCCGCCGACCGTGACGCGCTGGAGGCCGAGGGCAGGCGGCTGCTCGCCGCCTCCGACCCGGAGGCCGACCACCACGACGTGCGCTTCGCCTGACCGGAACGGGCAGCACGCCGGGGCCGGGCGGAGGATCACCCCGCTCGGCCCCGGTCCTCGCGTGCCCTGCCCGGTCGCCGGACCGGTGCGGGGTCAGCCGCGCAGCGGCGCCAGAGCGCTGCTCCACTCGATGACCTCGTCGATGAGGGTCGACAGGCTGGCGGCCTGGTGCTCGCCGGGGGCGAACTCGCTGAAGTTGACGAAGTCGGTGAAGAGGGAGAGCGCGACCTGGGAGCGCACGTCGGCCATCTTCAGCTCGCCGGCGATCAGCCGCAGGTGCTCGGCGGCGCGGGCGCCGCCCACGGAGCCGTAGGACACGACGCCGAGCGCCTTGTGGTTCCACTCGGCGTGCAGGTAGTCGATGGCGTTCTTCAGCACGCCCGAGGTGGAGTGGTTGTACTCCGGGGTGACGAAGATGAAGCCGTCGAAGCCGGCGATCTTGGCGGCCCACTCCTTGGTGTGGGCGTTCTGGTACTGGCCCATGGCCGGCGGGATCGGCTCGTCGAGGTGGGGGAGCGGGTAGTCGGCGAGGTCCACGAGCTCGAAGGTCGCGTCGCCGGCGTGCTTGGCGGCCTGCTCGACGACCCAGTGGGCGACCTTCTCGCCGTTCCGGCCGGGGCGGGTGCTGCCGAGGATGATGCCGATCCTGGTCATGAGGCGTGATTCCCGATCTGTGCGGTGCTGGGGGGTACGAATTGAAGCTTCAACTTGAAGCTTCAAGTGCACTGTAGCAGATCGACTTGAAGCTTCAAGCGGTCCGATAGCCTGGGGAGCATGACGAAGAACACAGCGGTACCGCCCGCCCCCGCCGCGATGGAGCCGCGCTGGCTGCAGGGCGGAGAGCTGACCGCGTGGATGTCGATGGCCAGGGTCATGGCCCGGCTCCTGCCGGCCCTGGAACGCGAGCTGGAGCGCGACGCCGACCTGAACTGGATGGAGTACCACGTCCTCGCGATGCTCTCCGAGCAGGAGCGGCACACCATCAGGATGAGCGTGCTCGCGGACCGGGCGAGCTCGTCCCTGTCGCGGCTGTCGCACGTGGTGCGGCGCCTGGAGCACCAGGGCTTCGTCCGCCGCGAGCCGGACCCCGGGGACGGCCGCTACACCCTGGCGATCCTCACGCCCGAAGGGTACGAGAAGCTCGTGGCCTCCGCGCCCGCGCACGTGGAGACGGTGCGCCGGATGGTCCTGGACCCGCTGGAGCCGGGCGAGCTGGAGAGCCTGGGGCCCGTCTTCGACCGCATCTACGCCGCGGTCGACGCCGCCGACCGCGGCCGCTGACATGGAGAGGGGTCGCTGCGGGCGGCTCGTGGCAGCCCGCAGCGACCCCTGGCGCAGCCTGACTCATGGTCAGGAGTTCACTCGGGCCGCCGCCCCGGCGGCCGCGGTCGCCGCGACCGCGGCGGCCTTCCTCGCACGGTCGAGCCCTGACGTGGAGCTCCTCAGGATGCCGGTGGGGGGAACGCGCGGGTCACCGGTGGGGCGGCGCTTCATCCCACGCGTACGGCACGGCCTGGGCCGACGTCATCGTCGACGACCGTGAACGAGGGGCGAGTTGGCGCACGTGCACTCGTGGGACGGGTCAACCTGCTTGCTCTGTGCGGGACCCAGGCTAGGGTCGCGGCCCCCGCGCCCCAATGAGGGAACCCCCTAACCCCGGTTGCGTAGGGAAACCCCTCGGTCACGTCACGTGTCCGGTGTGCGCCGAACAGCGCCGCCGGGCCGGGCTCGCCTCAGCCGGCCCGGCGGCCCGCGGCCAGTCGCACGATGTCCACCCGTGAGCGGATGCCGAGCTTGCGGTAGACCCGGGTCAGGGTCGCCTCGACCGTCTTCACGCTGATGAACAGCGTCGCGGCGATCTCCCGGTTGGTGGCACCCTCCAGGACCAGCGCGGCCACCTGACGTTCCATCGAGGCCAGCCCGTCCAGCTCCGGCGGCGCGGCCGCCGAGGGGGCCGCCGGGGCCGGGCCCACCTGCCCCAGCCACGGCAGGGCCTTCGACCGCCGGAACAACCGGCCTGCCTCGTCCAGCGCCAGCCGGGCCGCCGCGCGGTTGCGCCGGTCCGCCTCCACCTGGGCCAGCGCGAAGACGGCGCGCGCCTCCTCCAGCCCGTACCCGAGCGCGACCAGCCGCTGCCGGGCCCCGTTCAGCACCGCCACCGCCCCGTCGGTGTCGCCGCGGGCGGCGAGCAGCATCCCCTCGGCGCGCTCCAGGACGGCCAGGATGCTCTGCCGGCCGAGCCGCAGGGCGTGCCTGCGGGTCTCGTCGATGACCTCACGCGCCTCACCGAGCGCGCCGGTCAGCACCAGTGCCTCGGCCAGGTCGCCCTGCCAGCGGCCGCGCGCGGGCTCCGTCACGCCCATCTCGCGTTCCAGCGCGCGCACCACCCGCAGCGCGTCCACCGCGCCCTGCGGGTCGGCGCCGACCAGCCGCGCGTGCCCGAGCGCGTACAACGCGCGTGTCATGTACGGCATGTCGCTGTCGGCCTCGGCCCGCCGCACCGCGTCCCCGGCCAGGGACAGGGCGCGTTCCACCGTGCCGCCCGCCGCCTCGGTCAGGGCCGAGATCTGCAGCGCAAAGCCCTCGCCGATGCCGGTGTCCTCGGCCAGCCGCAGGCTCTCGCGGGCCAGGTCCAGCGCCGTGCCGCAGCGGCCGGAGCGCAGCTCGATCTCGGCGAGGCTGCGCACCGAGTAGACCTCGCTCTCCACCGCGCCCCGCTGACGGGCCTCACCGGCCAGCCAGGTCAGCGCGGTGCGCGCCTCGTCGAGCTGATCGCTCATCAGCAGGTAGCGGGAGCGGATGTAGACCGGGCCGTTGTGGTTCATGGCCACGTCCGGGTCCTGCGGCTCCGCGGAGGCCTGGGCCAGGGTCGCGGCGGCGTCGGGATGCCCTACCAACGTCTCGTTGAGCGCCTTGAAGGACAGCGCCAGCAACTCGGTGCGCCGGTCGCCGGCCCGCGCGGCGAGCGCCGCCGAGCGGGCGGCCTCGGCGCGCGCCTCGTGCATCTGGCCGTCCACCAGGGCCCGCCAGGCGAGCTGGTAGCGCACCAGGCCCTGCAGCCGCGGGTCGTCGCCCGCGTCCGCCAGGGCCTGCGGGAAGACGTCGTCGACCTCGGACAGGGCCTGCCCGACCGAGTCGATCACCACGCTCCACGCCCGCACCCGGTCCGCCGGGACCGTGGCCTGCGCCAGCACCTCGCGGGCGGTGGCCCGGGCGAGCTCGGGCTCGGCGGCGGTCAGCGCGTCCTCGGCGGCCCGCAGCCGCCGCTCGTCCGCGGTGGGCACCGCGCCCTCGGGGGTGTGCCGGGCGGCCAGCAGGCCGAGTTGGGCGGCCACCGAGGGGGCGCCGCGGGCCCGGGCCTCGTCCGCGGCCTCGGCCAGGCTCGCCGCGACCCGTTCGTCCTTGCCGCTCGTCGCCAGCGCCAGGTGCCGGGCCCGCTCGATCGGGTCGCCGGCCGCCGACGCCAGCGCGGCGTGGGCGCTGCGCCGGTCCTCCGGGGTCGCCTCCGCGTACAGCGCCGCGGATATCAGCGGGTGCGCGAATCGCACCAGGCCGGTGCCGTCGTGGTGGTCCATCTCCACCAGGCCGAGCGAGGCGGCCACGCCCGTCTCGCTCTCGGCGTTGGCGCGGCCGGCGCTGCGCAGCGTCGCAAGGGTCGGGCGGGCCCCCGCGCTGGCGATGAGCAGGGTGCGGCGGGTGTCCGCGGAGAGCATCTCGAGCCGGTTGAGCACCAGGGTGCGCAGCGAGGTCGGCACCGGCAGCGGCTCCCCGGGGCGGGGCGGGGTGCGGCTCTCCGCGAGGGCGCGGCCGAGCTCCAGGGCGAAGAGCGGATTGCCGCCGCTGGTGCGGTGGATGTCCCGGACGACCGCCCGCGGCAGCCCGGTGTGACCGCGCCCGTCGAGGAGTTCGGAGACCTCCGGCCGGGACAACGGGGTCACCCGCAGCGTGCGCACGTCCTGCGGGAAGGCGCGCAGGTAGCGGTCGTGCTGGTCCTGCGGATCGGCCTCGGTGCGTACGGCGCCCAGCACCCGCACCGGCAGCTCGGCGACCCGGCGGGCCGCGAAGGCCAGCAGCTCGGCGCTGGCGGGGTCCATCCACTGCAGGTCGTCCACGACGATCAGCACCGGGCCGTCGGCGGCCAGTGCCCGCAGCACCGACAGCACGGCCAGCCGCAGCGCGAGCCCGTCCCGTTGCAGGGAGGACTCCCCGCGGCCGGTGAGCGCCGACTCCAGCGCGGCCCGCTGCGGTGCGGGCAGGCTGTCGGACACCTGGTCGGCGACCAGGCCGAGCAGATCGACCAGGGCGAGGAAGGGCAGGTGCGATTCGGACTCCGTGGCGGAACAGCGCAGTACCGTCGGCTCGCCACCGTATTCCTCGGCGAGCGTCCGCAATACGGTGGACTTCCCGATTCCGGCAGGTCCGTACAGCAGCAGGCTGCCCCCTTGGGCCAGATGCCCGCGGGCCCGCGCGAGGACGTCACCTCGCCCGATCACCTGGTCGGGTCGGGGTCTGGCCGGCACGTCGAAGACCTGCTCCACGGTCGCCGCTCCCCTCGTGTCGTGTCCGGGACAATGTTATGCAAAGAGCCACGGAAATCCGCCGGTGCGGGCGCGGCCCTTCGACTTCCGTCCGGTGTAGGGAAATTCACCGCCGTCGCCGAATGGATGTCGTGCAATGGGCGGCACATCGGGAAACGCACGGGGGCAACGGTCTGTTGAACACCGGACCATTCGTCAGGCCGGCCCCCGTCCCGCGCGTGCCGGTGGACACACCCCGAATGATCGGTCCGATCCCGCCGGCGGTCAAACCCCAAAATAACCCTGGGTGAACCGAACATGGCGGCTTGTCCGGACTTCCGGTCCTGCCCCGCTCACGGTGCTTTGCGGGTGAACGCGCCACCGGGGAGCGGCCGACGCGGCCGCTTTGTCGTCAATGTCGCACCGGGGCCGCAGCGGTCCGCGCGGGCCGGCACCTCAGGGGAGCAGGCCGGCACGGCGGGCGGCGACGACCGCCTCGAGGCGGGTGCGGGCGCCGAGCTTGCGCATGGCCGAGCGCAGGTAGCTCTTGACCGTCTCCGGGCGCAGCCCCAGCCGGTCGGCGGCGGCGGCGTTGGTGGCCCCCGTGGCCACGCACGCCAGTACGTCCAGCTCCCGGGAGGAGAGCGCCACCGGCCACCCGGTGGGGGAGCGTTGCCCGGCACCGGCGGCGCCGGTCGCCGCCGCCAGCCGGCCGCACGCGGCGAGCAGTTCCTGCCGCAGCAGCGGATCGGCGACCCGGCCGGCCAGCGCCCGCAGTTCCCCGTGGGCCTCGCGGACCTCCTCCCAGGCCGCAGGGTCGCCCGTGGTCGGCTGCCGGCACGTCGACAGCAGGCGGTCGGCCTCGTCCCGGACCACCAGCCGTTGCTCCAGTTCGCGCGCGGCCTCCACCGCGGCGCTCACCGGGCGGTCGCCGAGCGCCAGCGGATGGCGCAGCGCACCGTAGAGCACCCCGCGCACCCGGCGCCGTACGACCACCGGCACCGCCAGGACCGAGCGCAGGCCTTCGGCGCCCACCGCCGCGTCGTACTCGTGGCTGATCACCCGCGACGTGCTGTAGTCGGTGACGGCGAGCGGCCGGGAGAGCGCGATCGTCTTGCCGCCGAGGCCGTTGCCCGCGGTGACGGTGAGCCCCTGGAGGGAGGCCGTGGCCGTGCCGGACAGCTCGGAGATCCGCAGCCGCCCCGGTTCCGGGAGCAGCCCTCCGAAGGCCACCGGCAGACCGCTGGTGCGCCTCATCCGCAGCAGCGCCGCCCGCAGCTCCGCCGCCTCGCCCGATCCCGTCACGCCCTCGCCGCTCCTTCACCCCCGTCCGGGGGTAGTGAGAGCCTCGTCACTGACAACAGGATGCTACTGAGCGGGCCGGCAACGAGGAGGACACATGACGGCAACCAGCCGGACGGAAGAGTTCCGGGAGGCCCGGGACTTCTTGCTGCGCCACCGCGAGGACTACAAGGCGGCGTACGAGGGCTTCCGCTGGCCGCGGCCCGAGCACTTCAACTGGGCGCTGGACTGGTTCGACGTCATCGCCCGCGACAACGACCGCACCGCCCTGCACATCGTCGAGGAGGACGGCACCGAGTCGGCCGTCTCCTTCGCCGCGATGTCCGAGCGCTCGGCCCGGGTCGCGAACCGCCTCCGCGGCCTCGGGGTGGGCGCCGGCGACCGGATCGTGGTCATGCTGGGCAACCAGACCGAGCTCTGGGAGACCGCCCTGGCCGCCATGAAGCTGCGGGCCGTGGTCATCCCGGCCACCCCGCTGCTCGGTCCCGCCGACCTCACCGACCGCGTGGAGCGCGGCCGGGCCCGGCACGTGATCGTCCGCGCGGCGGACGCGGCGAAGTTCGACCAGGTGCCGGGGGAGTACACCAGGATCGCCGTCGGCGGCGCGCCCGCGGGCTGGCACGCCTACGAGGACGCGTACGACGCCCCCGCGGACTTCGCGCCCGACGGGGACACCCGCGGCGACGACCCGCTGATGCTGTACTTCACCTCGGGCACCACCGCGAAGCCCAAGCTCGTCGAACACACCCACCTGTCCTACCCCGTGGGCCACCTGGCGACGATGTACTGGATCGGCCTGCGCCCCGGCGACGTCCACCTCAACATCTCCTCGCCCGGCTGGGCCAAGCACGCCTGGTCCAACCTCTTCGCGCCGTGGAACGCCGAGGCGACGGTCTTCATCCACAACTACGCGCGCTTCGACGCGGGCCGCCTCATGGCCGAGATGGACCGGGCCGGCGTCACCAGCTTCTGCGCGCCGCCCACCGTCTGGCGGATGCTGATCCAGGCCGACCTCGGCGCGCTGCGCACCCCGCCGCGCGAGGTCGTCGCCGCCGGCGAGCCGCTCAACCCGGAGGTCATCGAGCACGTGCGACGCGCCTGGGGCCTCACCATCCGGGACGGCTTCGGCCAGACCGAGACGGCCGTCCAGGTCTCCAACCCGCCCGGGCAGCCGCTCAAGCCGGGCTCCATGGGCCGTCCGAGCCCCGGCTACACGGTGGAACTCCTCGACCCGGTCACCGGCAAGCCCGGCGACGAGGGGGAGATCTGCCTCGACCTGTCCGCCCGCCCGGTGGGCCTGATGACCGGCTACGAGGGCGACCCGGAGCGCACCGCCGAGGCCATGGCCGGCGGCTGGTACCGCACCGGCGACATCGGCTCCCGCGACGCCGACGGCTACATCACCTACATCGGGCGCGCCGACGACGTCTTCAAGGCCTCCGACTACAAGATCTCCCCCTTCGAGCTGGAGAGCGCCCTGCTGGAGCACGAGTGCGTGGCGGAGGCCGCCGTCGTCCCGGCGCCCGACCCGCTGCGGCTGGCCGTGCCCAAGGCGTACGTCGTCCTCGCCGAGGGCTGGGAGCCGGGCCCGGAGACCGCCGCGGCGCTCTTCGCGCACTCGCGGGCCGTGCTCGCCCCGTACAAGCGGGTGCGGCGCATCGAGTTCGCCGAGCTGCCCAAGACCGTGTCCGGCAAGATCCGCCGCATCGAGCTGCGCCGGCGCACCGCCGAGGGTGCCGTCGGCACCGAGTACCGCGAGGAGGACCACAGGTGAGCACCCCCGCGAGCCCCGTCGAGCCGTCGTACGCGAGCGGCACCGGCACCACCGCGCTGCTCGGCGACACCATCGGCCGCAACCTGGACCGGGCCGTCGCCGCCTGGCCGGACCGCGACGCGCTGGTCGACGTCCCCAGCGGCCGCCGCTGGACCTACGCCGCGTTCGGCGCCGCCGTCGACGACGTGGCGCGCGGCCTGCTCGCCAAGGGCGTCGGCAAGGGCGACCGGGTGGGCATCTGGGCCGTCAACTGCCCCGAGTGGGTGCTCGTCCAGTACGCCACCGCCCGCATCGGCGCGATCATGGTCAACATCAACCCGGCCTACCGCGTCCACGAGCTGGCGTTCGTGCTCGACCAGGCCGGCATCGAGGTGCTGGTCGCCTCCACCGCGTTCAAGTCCAGCGACTACCGCGCCATGGTGGAGCAGGTGCGGGGCGGGTGCCGCTCGCTCACCGAGGTCGTGTACATCGGCGACCCGACGTGGGACGCCCTCGTCGAGGCCGGGGCCCACGTCCCCCACGAGCAGCTCGCCGAGCGCGGGGCGGAACTGTCCTGCGACGACCCGGTCAACATCCAGTACACCTCGGGCACGACCGGCTTCCCCAAGGGCGCGACCCTCTCCCACCACAACATCCTCAACAACGGCTACTTCGTGGGCGAGCAGGTGGGCTACAGCGAGCAGGACCGGGTCTGCCTGCCGGTGCCCTTCTACCACTGCTTCGGCATGGTCATGGGAAACCTGGGCGCCACCTCGCACGGCGCCTGCATCGTCATCCCGGCACCCGGATTCGACCCGGCGGCGACGCTGCGCGCGGTCGAGCAGGAGCGCTGCACCTCGCTGTACGGGGTGCCGACGATGTTCATCGCCGAGCTCAACCTGCCGGACTTCGCGACGTACGACCTCTCCTCGCTGCGCACCGGCATCATGGCGGGCTCGCCCTGCCCGGTCGAGGTGATGAAGCGGGTCGTCGCCGAGATGCACATGGCCGAGGTGTCCATCTGCTACGGCATGACCGAGACCTCGCCGGTCTCCACCCAGACCCGCCGGGACGACGACCTCGAGCGCCGCACCGGCACCGTCGGCCGGGTGCTGCCGCACGTCGAGGTCAAGGTCGTCGACCCGGACGGCGTGACGGTGCCGCGCGGCACGGCGGGCGAACTGTGCACCCGCGGCTACTCGGTGATGCTGGGTTACTGGGACGAGCCGGACAAGACCGCGGAGGCGATCGACGCCGGCCGCTGGATGCACACCGGCGACCTCGCCGTGATGCGGGAGGACGGCTACCTGCAGATCGTGGGCCGCATCAAGGACATGATCATCCGCGGCGGTGAGAACGTCTACCCGCGCGAGATCGAGGAGTTCCTCTACGCCCACCCCAAGATCGCGGACGTCCAGGTGGTCGGCGTCCCTGACGAGCGGTACGGCGAGGAGATCCTGGCCTGCGTCATCCTCAAGGACCCGGCGGCCGCGCTGACGGTGGAGGAGCTCGGCGAGTTCTGCCGCGGCCGGCTCGCCCACTACAAGGTGCCGCGCCACCTGCGGCTGATGGACGCCTTCCCGATGACCGTCAGCGGCAAGGTCCGCAAGGTCGAGCTGCGGGAGTCCTTCAGGCCCGCGTGAGGTCCGCGACCTGCCGCGCCACCGCCTCCGGCGGCGCGGCGGTCGTGTCGAGCACCGTCGCCGCCGCCCGCAGCCAGGGCAGGGCCTTGGCGTACTCCTCCAGGTGGTCCAGCCGCCACTGCCGGGCGCCGGTCTCCACCGTGTCCCGCTCGATCCTGCGGGTGAGGGTGGCGGGGTCGGTGTGCAGCAGGAAGTGCCGCACGGGCAGCCCGGCCCGCTCCAGCCCCGCCTCGACCTCCCGCCAGTACTCCTCCACCAGCACGGTCTGCGGCACGATCAGCGTCCCGCCGAGGTAGGCGTGCACCTGGGCGAGCGACGCCACGGTGAGCGCCCGCCAGGGGGGCCATTCCTGGAAGTCCCGTACGGGCACGGCCTCGTGCAGCACGTGCCCCAGCATGAAACCGACCTGTTCGGTGTCGAAGACGTGGGCGCCGGGGACGAGCCGCACCAGGTGCGAGCACGTCGTGGTCTTGCCCGCGCCGAAAGTGCCGTTCAGCCAGATGATCACGCGCGCCACAGTAGCCGCCGCCGTTACCCTGACAACACACCGGAGACGTACGGGAGATGGGGGCGACGGGGATGGCTCACTGGGAGGACGCCCGGCCGGGGAGCGGTGACCAGTCCGCGATCCCGGAGCTGGTGTCCGCGGTGGTCGGTGCGGGCGGGGTGGTCCTGCTGAGCTCGTTCCTGCAGGCGGTGGGGACCAGGCTCGGCGAGATCACGGCGGCGCGCATGGGCGGCCGGGGCTTGTGGCGGCGGCGCGGGGCCACCGAGGAGGAACGGACGGCGGCCGCCTTCATCGCGGCGGTGCAGAAACTCGGTTCGGTCCGGCGCGAGGGCGGCGGGGTGCTCCGGCTGGAGGACGAGGCCTCCCGCACCCGGGTGCAGGTGCACCCCTTGCTGCCGGTCGAGGCGGTCGCCCAGTTCCAGCGGCTGGACCTCGGCCATCCGGAGGTCGCCGGCCTGGAGATCGCCTGGACCGACACCCTCGGCGACCACCCGCAGGGTGTCTGGGCCACGACCGGCGGGGCCGAGGGCGCCGGCACCCGCTACCTGTGGAACGACGTCCGCCGCACGTGGGAACCCCACCGCCGCAGGCCCTGAGGGACACCGTCACCCACAGGACGACCTCCGTTCACCGGGCGGCCACAGTGCCGTCATCAGGCGCGTCGTCACGGCCGGGAGCGGTTGCTAGGGTGCGAGCTGCACTGCCGCGTGAGCCCTGTCCGGGCTGACCGCGCAGCGCGGATGCCCCTGGGGGACGGTGTGCCGAAAGCAGCTCCGGACCACGCGGCGGGGCTGCTGTGTGCACATCTGGGTTTGGAAGGATTCATGACGGCTTCTCCCGACGGGCCGGCGCCCACGGCCGACGAGACCCCGGCGGCGCCGTCCCCCGCCGGTACGGCGCTGCCACGGCGGACCCGGAGGACGTCCGCGATCGCCGACGCATCCGCCACCACCAGCCGGAACCCCCCGGACTGGACCGGCGGCGACGCCCCGACGCTGCGGGCCAGGCAGGCCGCCGCCCTTCCCGAGCGGCCCGAGGAGGCCGCGGAACCGGAGTCCTCCTACGCGGACGGCTTCGCGGCCGGGCTCGCCTTCGCGTCCCGTACCGCGCCCGCGCCCGCGCACGACGAGGGGCACCTGCCGGCGACGGCTGTGGGGACGGGCCCGCAGGCCCCCGCCGCGGCGGAGCCCGCGCCTTCCCGTGCGCGCCGCGGGTGGTCCCGCCCGCTCCTGCTGCTCGGCGCGGGTCTCGCGGTCGGCGTGCTGGTCTGCGTGCCGTTCCTCGTGCGGGGTTCGGGTGAGGAGGACCACGGCCCGGCCGCCGCCACCCTCGCGGACGAGGGCCCGGCCGGCGAGGCACCGGGGGCCGGCCCCGCCACTGCGAGCCCCTCCGGCGGGCGGTCACCGTCCCCCGGGGACACCGGGCGGCGGTCGCCGGAGGCCGGTTCCCGAGGCGGCCCGACCGCCACCCCGAGCGCGACCGGGGGCAAGGCCACGGCCGGCGCCACGGGCGGGGGAGCGGTGCAGCATCCCACCGCCGGCCCGTCCCGTTCCGCCGCGGGCTCCGGCACGGCGATCCGGAGCCACGACTCGGGCCGTTGCATCGACGGCAGCCCTCCGTGGGGCTCGCCGCTGCAGATCTGGGACTGCACGGGCAGCGCGGCGCAGTCCTGGCAGATCAAGCCGGACGGCAGCATCCGCTCCCGGGGCAAGTGCATGGACGTCGCGGGCGGTTCGCGGGACGACGGCGCGGCCGTCCAGCTGGTGGACTGCAACGGTACCGGCGCCCAGCAGTTCCGCCTCAACGCCGCTCACGACCTGGTCAACGTCCAGGCCGACAAGTGCGTGGAGGCGGAGGAATCACCGGGGGTCAACGGCACCAGGCTGCGGCTGTGGAGCTGCACCGGCGCGGACGACCAGAAGTGGAGCCGCGGCTGAGGCCCGGTCCGGCGGTCCGCGCGGGCGGCGGTCAGGTGTTGTCGTTCCGCGCCAGGCACAGGACGTACTTGGTCGAGCCGTGCTCCGCCCGGAACGTGGCCACCGTGCGCGGGTAGGCGTCGCAGCGGCCGGTGTTGGCGGTGTCGTCGAAGCGCCCGACGACCTCGAACTCGGCCTTCGCGGAACCGCAGTCGACGACCGACACGTCCGGGAAGAGGACGTCGCCGCTGCTGTGGACGCAGTCGCCGACCTCGGCGTACTCGGCGTCGTCGTGGAGCACCAGCCAGCCGCCGCCGATGAGGATGACGGGTATCAGCAGGCCCAGGGCGGTGGGGCGGAGCAGGATCGGCCGGCCGGGGTCGGCGGGCGTGCCGGGGGCGCCGGGGACCGGCTCGGGCAGGCGGTTGATCTTCCAGCGCTGGAACAGGTTGACCAGCAGGGTGAGCGGGTTGAACAGCATCGAGGTCGGACTCCACCAGCCCTGCACCAGGCTGTTGGAGACCATCTCGCGGTGCTTGGCGATGCCGCAGCGCCGGCAGAACGGCGCCCGGACCTTCAGGAAGCGCATCATCACGACCATGCCCTGGTGGCCCCGGACGGTCGCCTGGACCGCCGGCACCGAGCCGCAGAACAGGCAGGAGCGTCCGTAACCGGGCACCTCCTGCCCGAAGGGCGGCAGCGGCCTCGGCCGAGCGGCCGGCGGCACCGCCTGTGCCTGCGGCTGGGGTTGGGGCTGGGACGGGTGCTGGGACTGCGCGGGCGACGGCGTCGGCGTGGTCAAGGAGATCACCTGGGGTCCGTGTGAAGCCGATGTGAAGGGCGAGCGGAACCCTACTGGTTGGTACCGACATCGATCGACCCGATTGCCGAACGGCTTTCGCGTCCCCTTCTTGACCCGCGCGCCGGGGGCGCCCTATGTTCACAGTAGTTCCGCATAATAAAAGACAACTTCCGTAATGCGGAATATGGAGCACCGGGCGCGACAACCTGGACCGCAGGACGACGCAGGAGTGACCGAATGCCTCGAATGACCGCCGCCCGAGCGGCAGTGGAGATCCTCAAGCGCGAGGGCGTGGACACCGCGTTCGGCGTGCCCGGCGCCGCGATCAACCCCTTCTACGCCGCCCTCAAGGCCTCCGGTGGCATCCAGCACACGCTGGCCCGGCACGTGGAGGGCGCCTCGCACATGGCGGAGGGCTACACACGCACCGCCCCCGGCAACATCGGCGTGTGCATCGGCACGTCGGGGCCCGCCGGCACCGACATGATCACCGGCCTCTACTCCGCGACCGGCGACTCGATCCCGATCCTCTGCATCACCGGGCAGGCGCCCACCGCGGTGATCCACAAGGAGGACTTCCAGGCCGTGGACATCGCGGCCATCGCCGCGCCCGTGACCAAGGCGGCCACCACCGTCCTGGAGGCGGCCCAGGTCCCCGGCGTCTTCCAGAAGGCCTTCCACCTGATGCGCTCCGGGCGTCCCGGCCCGGTCCTGATCGACCTGCCGGTCGACGTCCAGCTCACCGAGATCGAGTTCGACCCCGAGACGTACGAGCCGCTGCCGGTCTGGAAGCCGGCCGCCACCCGCCGTCAGATCGAGAAGGCGCTGGCCATGATGACCGCCGCCGAGCGGCCGCTGATCGTCGCGGGCGGCGGGGTGATCAACGCCGACGCGGCCGGTCTGCTGGTGGAGTTCGCCGAACTGACCGGCACCCCGGTGGTGCCGACCCTGATGGGCTGGGGAGCCATCCCGGACGACCACGACCTCAACGCGGGCATGGTCGGCCTGCAGACCTCGCACCGCTACGGCAACGCGACCTTCCTGGAGTCCGACTTCGTCCTGGGCATCGGCAACCGCTGGGCCAACCGCCACACCGGCCGGATCGACGTCTACACCGAGGGCCGCACCTTCGTGCACGTCGACATCGAACCCACCCAGATCGGCAAGATCTTCGCCCCCGACTACGGGATCGCCTCCGACGCCGGCGCCGCGCTGCGGCTCTTCGTCGACGTGGCCGCCGAACTCAAGGCCGCCGGCGAACTGCCCGACCGCAGCGCCTGGGCCGCCTCGGCCCGGGAGCGCAAGGCGACCCTGCACCGCCGTACGCACTTCGACGACATCCCCATCAAGCCCCAGCGCGTGTACGAGGAGATGAACCGCGCCTTCGGCCCCGACACCCGCTACGTCACCACGATCGGCCTCTCCCAGATCGCGGGCGCGCAGATGCTGCACGTCTACCGGCCGCGCCACTGGATCAACTGCGGCCAGGCCGGCCCCCTCGGCTGGACCGTGCCGGCCGCCCTGGGCGTGGCGAAGGCCGACCCGGGGACGCCGGTGGTGGCCCTCTCGGGCGACTACGACTTCCAGTTCATGATCGAGGAGCTCGCGGTCGGCGCGCAGCACCGGATCCCGTACGTCCACGTCCTGGTGAACAACTCCTACCTGGGCCTGATCCGCCAGGCGCAGCGGGCGTTCGACATCGACTTCCAGGTCAACCTGGAGTTCGAGAACGTCAACTCGCCCGAGCTGGGCGTCTACGGCGTCGACCACGTCAAGGTCGCCGAGGGCCTGGGCTGCAAGGCGATCCGGGTCACCGACCCGGCCGGGCTCGGCGCGGCCTTCGAGCAGGCCAAGAAGCTCGCGGCCGAGTACCGGGTGCCGGTCGTCGTCGAGGCGATCCTGGAACGGGTCACCAACATCGCCATGAGCGTCACCAACGACATCGGCAACGTCGTGGAGTTCGAGGAGCTGGCCACCGAACCCGGCCACGCGCCCACCGAGATCATCCCGCTCACGGGCACCTGAGCCCGGGCCCGACCGCGCCACCGGCCGCCCCGCCCTGACCTCCCGGGCGCGGCGGCCGGGCTCCACGACCGCCCCGGGGAGGGCCCCGGCGGTTCGCTAGAGCGGCCCGAACAGCCAGTTGCCGGGGGCCTCGGGGTCGGTGCCGATGTAGTAGGCGCGGATGGCCGCCACCAGCTCGGCCGTGCTCACACACCCGTCGCCGTCGGTGTCGATGCGGTTGAAGGCGGCGGCGATGTCCGTGACGGGCGTGTTGAAGGCCCGCTGCAGGACCTCGAACTCCCCGCGCACGACGTGGCCGTCGCCGTCGGTGTCGCACAGATGGGCGACGGCCTCGGCCGCCGGGTGGAAGACCGGGTCGAAGGCCGGTCCCTCGATGAAGGCCTTGGTCATGCCGTGGTGGTACTCCGCGGAGGACAGCCGGCCGTCGCGGTCTCTGTCGGCGTACGCCGCCAGCTCCGCCCAGACGGCGTCGAGCCGTACCGCCACCGCCTTTCCCTTGGGCGAGGTGGGGGACATGCCGAAGCCGTGGATCAGCCGCGCGCCGACGTCCTGGAAGTCGGCGCGCTCGGCATATCCGTTGCCGTCCGTGTCCAGACGGCGGAAGGATTTGTCGAGCTTGCGCTTCAGAAGGGCCGTAGACATCGCTGCGTCCTTGACGTAGTCCTGGGGTTGCCATACGGAGGGGGAACCTCTCGATACTCCCCCGGGAGCGGCGGTCGCGCGACCCGAGTGACCACGGACGGTGAAGGGCGGGGCTGAGCTCGTCCCGGCTCAGGGCGTGGCGTGCGGGCCCGTCCTGATCAGGACGTCGGCGGCGTCGTTGACCGGCTGCGGCGTGCCGGTGAGGTCCATGACGAAGAGCGGCACCCCCAGCCGGTCCGCGCGCAGCCGCGCGTCATGGGCGTAGCCCGCCAGGGAGAAGAAGGCGCCGGTGGAGTCCTCGTTGAGGCAGTTGAGCCAGAGGGTCTCCACCTCCCGCAGCGGTGTCGGCCGCGTCGTCGGGTCGACCTGGGCCACGACACCCTCACCGCGCAGGTCGATGCCGTTGGCCGAGCGGTCCTCCGCGGAGCGTACGCCCGCGAAGCCGAGCCACTTCAGGTACTGCGCGGCGGCGGCGACCGCGTCCCGCGCGGTACGGATGGTCACCGGCCGGAACGGCGGCCGCGGCGCGGGCGCCACGGGCCCGGGGCCGGCCTGCCGCACCGGCGGGACGGGGCGCCGCTCGGGCATCCGCAGGGCCCGGGTGTCCACCGGCAGCCGGACCACCGCCCCGCAGTCGCAGCCGAGTTCGGGCTGCGGCCACTGCTCGTCGCGGCCGCAGTCCGGGCAGCGCATGGCCACCCAGGAGTCGTCCCAGGACCGGTGGCGGATCTGCAGCGGGATGCCGCCGCGCAGGATCGGCAGGGCCAGCGGTGTGCCGCAGGCGCAGGGGAAGGTGGGTGCGGTGTAGGCGTGCTCCCGGCGGCAGGCCGGACAGCGCACGGGCACGCTCTCTGCCATGGTTCGCGACTCCTGGGCGGTGCGGCGGTGCGGCGGCGCAGGGTGCTCGCCGGGACGGTCCTGCCGTCCATGGTCCCGCAAGGGGAGCCCGTCGCGCACCCGTCTTGCCGTCCCGGTCGCGCCGGTGCACGCAGCCGCCCGGGGACCCGCTCCGCGTCCGGCCCGGCCGCGGAACGGGTCCCCGGGCGGGGACCGGTCCGCGCCGCCTCGACCTACCCCTCAGAAGTTCTCGGCGGCGCGGACGTTCGTGGTTCCGGGCGGCGGCGCCCCATCGGGCGCGACAGGACAGGTCAGGGCGCCGCCGCCCGGAAGTCGGGGGTCAGCCGGTGACCGGGAGACCGGAAAGGCGCTCCACGCCGCGCAGCAGGGCGGAGTGGTCCAGGCCGCCGTCGCCCTGGGCCCGCAGTGAGGCGACGAGGTTCGCCACGACCGAGCCGACGGGCAGTGCGGCGCCGACGTTCCGGGCGGCGTCGGTGACGATGCCCATGTCCTTGTGGTGCAGGTCGATGCGGAAGCCCGGGGCGTACGCGCGGTCGAGGAAGTTGCGCTTCTTGCGGGTCAGCACCGTGGATCCGGCCAGGCCGCCGCCCAGCACCTCCAGGGCCGCGGTGAGGTCGACGCCGGACTTCTCCAGGAAGACCACGGCCTCCGCGCACGCCTGGATATTGACTGCGACGATCAGCTGGTTGGCCGCCTTCACGGTCTGGCCGGCGCCGTGCGGACCGCACAGGACGACGGTCTTGCCGAGGGCGTCGAAAAGGGGCCGCGCCTCGTCGAAGTCGGCCCGCGCCCCGCCGACCATGATCGACAGCACCGCCTCGACGGCTCCCGCCTCGCCTCCGGAGACGGGGGCGTCCAGGACCCGGATGTGCCTTTCGGCCGCGGCCTTCGCCAGGTCGACGGAGGTCTGCGGGGTGATCGACGACATGTCGATCAGGAGCGCGCCCGGCCGGGCGTTCGCCAGGATGCCATCCTCGCCGTAGGCGACGGCCTCCACCTGGGGGGAGGCGGGGACCATGGTGACGACCACGTCGGCGTCCTTCACGGCTTCCGCGACCGAGGCGGCGGGCGTGCCGCCGGCCGCGGCCAGGCGGTCGAGCTTGTCCTGCTCCAGGGTGTGGCCGGTGACGGAGTACCCGGCCTTGATGAGGTTCTCCGACATCGGGGAGCCCATGATGCCGAGGCCGATCCACGCGACCGCGGGAAGTGTGGTGGTCATGATGTCCTCTCCGGATTACTTGTCGGCGTCGGCGAGCCAGTCGAAGGAGGCGGCGCTGCCCTGCGCGCCCGGCTTGTACTCCAGCCCCACCCAGCCGTCGTAGCCCCGGTCGCGCAGCCGGTCCAGGAGGGCGGACAGCGGCAGGGAACCCGTGCCGGGCGCGCCGCGGCCGGGGTCGTCGGCGATCTGGACGTGGCCGGTGCGGTCCGCGTAGGCGTCGATGACGGCGGGCAGGTCCTCGCCGTTCATCGACAGGTGGTACAGGTCCAGCAGGAACCTTGCGTTGCCCAGGCCGGTCTCGGCGTTGACCTTGTCGACCACCTCGACCGCGGCGGCCGCGCTCACCAGCGGATAGCGCGGCGACTCGGGCTTGTTGAGGGCCTCGACCAGCAACACCGCGCCGACCCGGTCGGCCGCGTGCGCGGCCCGCACCAGGTTCTCCAGGGCGAGTTCGTCCTGCGCATCGGGACTCACGCCGTCCACCCGGTTGCCGTACAGCGCGTTGAGCGCCGTGCAGCCCACCGAGCGGGCGAAGTCGGCGGCGACGTCGATGTTGGCGCGGAAGCGCGCGGACTCCTCGCCCGGTACGGACAGGGCGCCGCGGTCGGGGCCGGGCAGTTCGCCCGCGTAGAAGTTCAGCCCCACCAACTGGGTGCCGGCCCCCTCCAGCGCGCCGCGCAGCGCGTCGAGTTCGGCCTGCGGAGGGGTCGGCATCCGGGTCCACGGCCACCACAGCTCGACCGCGGAGAAGCCGGCCGCGGCGGCCGCCGCGGGGCGCTCCAGGAGCGGGAGTTCGGTGAAGAGGATCGAGAGGTTCACATCGAAGCGCGTGGAGTCGAAGCCCATCACATGCGCCCTTCCGTATTGCGGAAAGTAGTTTCTACTTAACGGAAGACTCCACGAGCCGACGGGCGGCTGTCAAGGGGGATGTCCCGGAAAGCCCCTGACCAGCTAGGTTGTGGACGTGCGCCTGAAACTCGAATTCACCACCGAGCCGTTCGACCTGGACGAGCCCCCGCGGCACGCCGTGGTGGGGCGTGAGGTCCTGGAGGCGGCCGGGCTGGACGCCGTCGACGTCGGGCCCTTCGGCAACTCGGCCGAGGGCGGCACCGAGCAGGTGGTCGCCGTGGTCGGCGATCTGCTGCGGCGCACCCTGGAGGCCGGCGCGACCCGGGTGTCGCTGCAGGTCAACGTCGTGGGGGAGGCGGACCGGTGACCGGGCCGGTCGAGCATCCGCTCAGCGCGGCGATCAAGCCGCTCGCCGACGCCATGGGCGCCGAACTGGTGCCCCCGGGCGAGGCGCGCGGTGACGACGTCGTGCTCAGCTGGGAGGGCGCGCAGGTGGTCGCCGTACGGCTGCCGCACCTCGCGGACTCGCTCGACCACATCCTGGCCGACCTCGAGCGCCGGCACGGCAAGGCGCTGTCCGAGCTCGGGCGCAAGGAGAAGCAGACGGTCGTCCGCATTCTGGAGGAGCGTGGCGCCTTCTCGGTGCGGCACGGGGTGGAGACGGTCGCGTCGGCGCTCGGCGTGAGCCGCTTCACCGTCTACAACTACCTCAACAGGGAGAACGCGGCGAAGGAAGGCCGCTAGCCGTCCCGAGGCGTCCGTCCGGGCGTCATCGGCGCCATTTTTCAACAAACTGTTGACGTCACGTGGTGAGGGCTCCTAGCGTGCCGTTGTGACTTCCAGCCCATCCCCGGGCCTGGCCCGGCTCAACGCCGCCGGCGGACCGGAGGCGGTCGCGCTGCTGCACGAGGTCTGCGCGAGCCGCTCCTGGGGTGCCGCCGTCATGGCGGCCCGCCCGTACGACACCCTCGACGCGCTGCTCGCCGCCTCCGACACCGCGACGGCCGGCCTCACCGCCGGCGACCTGGCCGAGGCGATGGCGGGACACCCGCCGATCGGCCGCCCCCGGCCCGGCGACCCGGTCTCCGCCCGCGAACAGGGCGGGGTGCGGGACTCCGAACGCGAGGAACTGCTCGCACTGAACCTCGCCTACCAGGAGCGGCACGGCCACGTCTTCCTCATCTGCGCCACCGGCAGGACCGGGGAGCAGATGCTGGCCGCGCTCAAGGAGCGCACCGGCAACGACACCGGCACCGAACGCGAGATCGTCCGCACCGAACTGGGGAAGATCAACCGCATCAGGCTCACCCGGCTCGTCGAGACCGCCGCAGAGGACCCGTCATGACCTCCGTCTCCACGCACGTCCTGGACACCAGCGCCGGCCGCCCCGCACGGGGCGTCGCCGTCGCCCTGTCGGTGCGCACCGGGAGCGGGGCCCCCTGGGTGCCGCACGGGGCCTCGGCGACCGACGCCGACGGCCGCTGCAAGGACCTGCCCGACCCGCCGGAGGGCACGAGCCACGTACGGCTGGAGTTCGCCACCGAGCCCTACCTCTCCCGTGAGAGCACCGCCCACCGCAGTCGAGCCGAGGACCAGCAGGACGCCCCCCGCACCAGGGACAGCGGAGCCTTCTTCCCGGAGGTGGCGATCGTCTTCGCCGTCGAGCCGGGCGAGCACTACCACGTACCGCTGCTGCTCAACCCGTTCGGCTACTCCGTATACCGAGGGAGCTAGCACCGACATGTCGCCCACCCGACTCGGCCAGAACCAGTACGGCAAGGCGGAGACCCGCGTCGTCCGCGTCACCCGCGACGGCGGGACCCACCACGTCAGGGACCTCAACGTCTCGGTCGCCCTCTCCGGCGCCATGGACGACGTCCACTACTCCGGCAGCAACGCCGCCGTACTGCCCACCGACACCACCAAGAACACCGTCTTCGCCTTCGCCAAGCAGTACGGCATCGACTCCCCCGAGCAGTTCGGCATCCATCTCGCCCGGCACTTCGTCACGAGCCAGGGGTCCATCGAGCGGGCCAGGATCCGCATCGAGGAGTACGCCTGGGAGCGGATCACGCAGGAGCACTCCTTCGTCCGCGGCGGCCGGGAGACCCGCACCACCGAGGTCACCTTCGACGGCGGGCGGTGGCAGGTCGTCTCCGGACTGAAGGACCTCGTGGTCATGAACACCACCGACTCCGAGTTCTGGGGCTTCGTCAAGGACCGCTACACCACGCTGCCGGAGACCCGTGACCGCGTCCTCGCCACCGAGGTCAGCGCCCGCTGGCGGTTCGGCTGGACCCGCGACGAGGACCCCGCCCCGCCCTGGGAGGAGTCCTGGGCCGAGGTCCGCCGCCACCTCCTCGACGCCTTCGCAGGCACCTACTCGCTCTCCCTGCAGCAGACGCTGTACGCGATGGGCGACCGGGTCGTCGAGCACCGCCCCGAGATCGACGAGGTGCGGCTCTCGCTCCCCAACAAGCACCACTTCCTCGTCGACCTCGAGCCGTTCGGCCTGAAGAACGACACCCCCGACAGCGCGGTGTACTTCGCGGCCGACCGCCCCTACGGCCTCATCGAGGGCACGGTCCTGCGCGCCGGCACCGAGCCCCGCATCCCGGTGACGGACTGAGAGGCCCCGCCATGACCGCCGCAGCAGAGCGCATCGTCATCGAGAACTGCGCCGTCGCCACCGTCGACGCGCACGGCACGGAACACCCGGCCGGCCACGTCGTCGTCGCCGGCAACCGCATCGAGTCCGTCGGCGCGGGCCCCGCCCCCGCCGCACTCGACGGCGTCGTACGGAGGGTGGACGGCACCGGTCACCTGCTCACCCCCGGCCTGGTCAACACCCACCACCACTTCTACCAGTGGCTCACCCGGGGCCTGGCCACCGACCACAACCTCTTCGACTGGCTCGTCGCCCTCTACCCCGTCTGGGCCCGCATCGACGAGCGGATGACCCACGCGGCCGCCCAGGGCTCCCTGGCGATGATGGCCCGCGGCGGGGTCACCACCGCCATGGACCACCACTACGTCTTCCCGCGCGGCACCGGCGACCTGTCCGGCTCCATCATCCGGGCCGCCTCGGACATGGGCGTGCGCTTCACCCTCGCCCGCGGCTCGATGGACCGCGGCGAGTCCGACGGCGGCCTGCCCCCGGACTTCGCCGTCGAGAGCCTCGACGAGGCGCTCGTCGCCACCGAGGAGACGATCGACCGGCACCACGACGCCTCCCCCGACGCCATGACGCAGATCGCCGTCGCGCCGTGCTCGCCGTTCTCGGTCTCCACCGAACTGCTGCGCCAGGGCGCCGGACTCGCCCGGCGCAAGGGCGTGCGGCTGCACACCCACGGCAGCGAGACGGTGGAGGAGGAGCAGTTCTGCAAGGAGCTGTTCGGCATGGGGCCGACGGACTACTTCGAGTCCACCGGCTGGCTCGGCGAGGACGTGTGGATGGCGCACTGCGTCCACATGGGCGACTCGGACATCGCCGCCTTCGCCCGCACGCGGACCGGTGTCGCCCACTGCCCCTCCTCCAACGCACGCCTGGCCGCCGGCATCGCCCGCGTCCCCGACATGCTCGCCGCCGGCGTCCCGGTCGGCCTCGGCGTGGACGGCACCGCGTCCAACGAATCGGGCGAGCTGCACACCGAGCTGCGCAACGCGCTGCTCATCAACCGCCTCGGCGCCCACCGCGAGGCCGCACTGACCGCCCGTCAGGCACTGCGGCTGGGCACGTACGGCGGCGCCCAGGTACTCGGCCGGGCCGCGGAGATCGGTTCCCTGGAGCCGGGCAAGCTCGCCGACCTCGTCCTGTGGCGGATGGACACCCTCGCCCACTCCTCGATCGCCGACCCGGTCACCGCGCTGGTCCTCGGAGCGGCGGCCCCCGTCACCCTCTCCCTGGTGAACGGCCGGCCGGTGGTGGAGGACGGCCGGCTCGTCACCGCCGACGAGGAGGCCATCGCGCGCGCCACCCGTGACGAGGCCCGGCGGCTCGCGCGGATCGCGGGCCTGGCGGGATGACCGCCGCGGTCCTGCGCTGACCCCGGCCGGGGGAGGGACGGCCCCCCGGCCGGTGCCGGGCCCCGCCCTGCCCGGGCGGGGCCCGGCGTTCGGCGTTGCCCCGGCCGCCTGCGCCCGGGCCGCTTGTGCCCGGTCTAGCGGGCCGTGGGGCCGCGGCCCTGGGAGCGGCCCTGGGCCTCGCGCCGGACGGCGCCGCCGCGGGCGACGGTGTAGAGGTCCGTCGGCACCGGCCAGCCCTTCTGCCCGGCGTGGTCGCCGTTGAGCCTGCGGGCCCACTTGCTGTAGTCGGTCTCCAGACCGTTCCCGGTGATGCGGATGCCGGGCGGCACCATCCGGGCGGCGCCCGAGGCCGGCTCGGCCACGGTGTGCCGCAGGGTGACGAACAGGGCCTGGTTGGCGGGGTGGTCGGGTCCGGCGTCCAGGTGCAGGGCGACGACCTCCCGGCGCACCGGCAGCCAGAGCCGCAGCGCGGCCCGGGCCGACCGGGGAAGCGTGAACTCCTGCCGGGTCGCGGCGGTCCGGCCGGGCAGGTTCACGGTGAGCCGGATGCGGGACTCCTGCCCGGACAGGTCGGTGACGTCGGCGGCCACCAGGCCCTCGCGGGGCACCGCCGTCGCCCACAACACCTCCAGCGCCGCCAGCAGCCGCAGCCGGTACGGCTCGCGGCGCGGCTCCACGGGGGTGCTCAGCGCCCGGCGCAGCACGATGTGCCCGGTGAAGTCCAGGGGCTCCTTGGTGTGCTTGGACCACGGGCGCATCCCGCGGGCCTGCCACCCGAACGGGGGGCGCCCGGCCGCCCGGTTGAGGTCGGCGATGCCGTCCATGATGTCGCGCTGGCTCGCCGGGGTGAGCTCCCTGCCGACCTGCCCGGCCCGGGTGCGGTACAGGCCTGCCGCGATGCGGCCGAGCACGGTCTCCGGCCGGCCGGGGTGGCCGAGGACTGCGTCGTCGAACAGGTCGTCGAGGCTGCGCAGCGCCTGCGACGGTACGTCGGCGGCCGCCCGTTCCAGCACGGCGGTGGCCTTTCTCAGCCGTTCCTCCCGGGAACGGGACGTGGCGATGTGCGGGTCGGCCAGGGCACGTTCCAGGACGGCGCGGAGCTGGCGGAGGGCGGGCGCGTTCACGGCAGCAGGGTAGGGGCCGACGCTGACAGACGGGTGGAGAAAAGTAATGCGAGGGTCGAGAACACCGCGCGCCGCGGGCGCCCCAGGCCATGGAGCCGGGCGGTTCAGTCCCGGCAGACCGCCAGGAGCGCCATGTCGTCGCTGCGGGGGCCGCCGGTGTGCGCGTGGACGTCGTCCAGGAGGGCGTCGAGCAGTTCGGCGGGGCCGGTGAACGGCACCCCGGCCAGCCGGGTGACGGGGTCGTAGAAGGTGCCGTCGGCGTCGCGCGCCTCGGTCACGCCGTCGGTGTGCATCAGCAGGGCCGAGCCGGGCGGGAAGGGGACCGTGTCGGCCTCGTCGGTCACGTCGCCGAGGCCCATGCCCAGGGGCAGGGCGTGACCGGCGGGTTCGGCGTAGCGCACGGTGCCGTCGTGCAGGACCAGCGGGGGCGGGTGGCCGCGGTTGACCAGGCGCAGTGCGGTGCCGCCGGGCGGGAACTCGGCGAGGACGGCGGTGGCGAACCACTCCAGGCGGTCCATGCCCTCGCGGCGTTCGGCCTCGCGCCACAGCGCCCGGTCCATCCGTGTCGCCACCCCGGCGAGGGTGGGTTCCTCGTCGGCGGCCATGCGGAACGCGCCGAGCACCACGGTGGCCGCCTCCACGGCCGCCATGCCCTTGCCGCGCACGTCGCCCATGATGCAGCGCAGCCCGTAGGGCGTTTCCTGGACGGCGTAGAGGTCGCCGCCGATCTCCGCCTCGGCCTCCGCGGTCTCGTAGCGGGCGGCGATGCGGTACGGCCCGACGCGCCGCGGTGGTTCGGGCAGCACGGCCCGTTGCACGGCGGCGGCGACGCTGCGTGCGGAGCGCAGCCGGACGTCCCGGATGTGGAGCAGGCGGTTGATGAACACGGCGACGACGGCGACCGCGCTGATCGACAGCAGTTCGCTGATGCCGCCGGGGCCGCTGATGTAGCCGAAGTGGCTGAGGATGCCCGCGTCGGCGGCGACGGCGCCGAGCCCGACCAGCACGGTGCCGGTCAGGGACATCAGGGGGGCCGCGAGCATGGGGGCCACGGAGTAGAAGGCGGTGGCGCTGAACTGGGCGGGGGTCAGGTAGTCGACCAGGAAGCCGCCGACGAGCAGCACGACGGGGAGCAGCCGGACGTACCGCAGTACGTCGCGTCCTTCGTCGGTGAGGTCCTCGCCCCCACTCGCCACGCGTGTGCTCCTGCCGTCGCTCTCGGGTCGCCGGACTGGGTCCAAGGGTCCCCGTGGTCCCGTCGCCGGGCCAGCCATGGCGGTCCCCGCGGGTGAACGGCGGGGTGGCCGCCGGGCTCCGGGTAGCGCGCCGCGGCCGCTCGGGCGAGGCTGGGGGCACGACCCGTGAGCACAGGGAGCAGCAGCGATGATCCGCACCGACGCCCTCAACGAGCCGGCCGTCCGCGCCTTCGTCTCGGCGGTGAACGCCGGGGACCGCGAGGCCTTCGAGGCCGCGCTCGCCGAGAACGCGACGATGTCCGACGACGGCTCCGACCGCAATCTGAAGGAGTGGGCGGACCGCGAGATCTTCGAGTCCCACGGTCACATGGACGTGCAGTCCCAGGACTCGGCGGGGCTCACCCTGATCGCCGACTACCGCAACGACGCGTGGGGCGAGATGCGTACCAAGTGGCGCTTCACCGTGGACGACGGCAAGGTCAGCCGTTTCGACACCGGCCAGGCCTGAGCGGGCCGGCCGGACGGTTCAGCCGCCCGTCCCTTCGCGGTACGCCAGCAGGTAGCGCCAGAACAGCAGGCGTCGGATGCGGCTGCCCGGCAGCAGTTGTGCCGCTTCGGTGCGGATCTGCGGCAGGGGTGTGCCCGGTGGGTGTACGGGTGCCCGGACCGGTTGCGGGTGGTGGCCGCGGATCCGGTCGGCGGTGGCGACGGCGAGCCGGGCGGCGGCGTTGACGGGGACGGCGGCCAGGCTGACCGCCCAGTCGGCGGGGGTGCGCTCGGGGTAGCAGCCCAGGACGAGCAGGGTCCCGCCGGGGGCGAGCGCGGCGCGCAGCGCGGTGACCGTGTCGAACGGTACGTGGTGCAGGCTGGCCAGGCTGGTGATGAGGTCGTAGTGGGCCGTGGGGAGGTCCACGCGGGTGATGTCGGCGACGCGGAAGGTGACCCCGGGCGCGGTCCCGGCCGCGGCCACGGCTTCCGGGGAGGCGTCGATCGCGTCGACCCGCAGTCCGCGGGCGGCCAGGCGGCGGGCGAAGCGGCCGGTGCCGCATCCGACGTCCAGGGCGGTGAGGGCGCCGGGCGGGACCTTGCGCAGGAGCAGCCGGTGGTAGTGGTCGTTGTGGTCAAAGGGCATGTGGCGTGCCCCTCCAGGCCATGCGGTCGGGGAAGAGTTCGGCCGTGCCCTTGGCGACGGCGCGCAGCGGGACGCCGGCCTCGGCCGCGTACCGCGTCTTCATGTCGAGGCGGCCGGAGTCGGCCGTCGCTGCGGCCGGTTCGCTGCCCTCGGCGGCCCCGAGGCTGAGCATGGGGTACGGGCCGGGGATGGGCCCGTCCGCCTCGAAGTCCACCGGGATGTGCAGGCTGGGCCGCACGGCGCGCGGTCGTGGTGCTGGCATGCCGACGATCATGCCAGCGCCCCCTGGACCGGTGCGTGTGTTTTCCCGGGACGGCCGGCACGTGCGGCGGGGGTGACGCGCGGGGCCCCGACGGGTGCGGCCGGGGTCCCGCGCGGGAGGGTCAGTCGAGCAGTTCGTACGCGGGCAGGGTGAGGAAGTCGACGTAGGTCTCGTCGAGCGCCGTCTTCAGCAGCAGGTCGTGGGCCTGCTGCCAGCGGCCCGCGGCGAAGGCCTGTTCGCCGATGTCCTCGCGGATGGCGGCGAGTTCCCGGCCGGCCAGGGAGCGTACGAGGTCGGCGGTGGCCTTCTCGCCGTTGTCGGCGAAGACGACGCCCGCGTTGACCCACTGCCAGATCTGGGAGCGGGAGATCTCGGCGGTGGCGGCGTCCTCCATGAGGTTGAAGATGGCGACGGCGCCCATGCCCCGCAGCCATGCCTCGATGTAGCGGGTGCCGACCTGGACGGCGTTGCGCAGTCCCTCGTAGGTGGGCTTCGCCTCCAGGGAGTCGACGGCCAGCAGGTCGGCGGCGGTGACGTGGACGTCCTCGCGCAGCCGGTCCTTCTGGTTCGGCCGGTCGCCGAGGACGGCGTCGAAACAGGCGCGGGCGATCGGCACCAGGTCGGGGTGGGCGACCCAGGAGCCGTCGAAGCCGTCGTGGGCCTCGCGGTCCTTGTCGGCCTTGACCTTCTCGAAGGCGACCGCGTTGACCTCGGCGTCGCGCCGGGAGGGGATGAAGGCGGCCATGCCGCCGATGGCGTGGGCGCCGCGCTTGTGGCAGGTGCGGACCAGTAGTTCGGTGTAGGCGCGCATGAAGGGCGCGGTCATCGTCACGGCGTTGCGGTCGGGCAGGACGAAGCGCTCGCCGGCGTCGCGGAAGTTCTTGACGATGGAGAACAGGTAGTCCCAGCGGCCCGCGTTGAGGCCGGAGGCGTGGTCGCGCAGCTCGTGGAGGATCTCGTCCATCTCGAAGGCCGCGGTGATCGTCTCGATGAGGACGGTGGCGCGGATGGTGCCCTGTGCGATGCCCAGGTGGTCCTGGGCGAAGACGAACACGTCGTTCCACAGGCGGGCTTCGAGGTGGGACTCGGTCTTGGGGAGGTAGAAGTAGGGGCCCTTGCCCTTGGCGAGCAGGCGCCGTGCGTTGTGGAAGAAGTACAGGCCGAAGTCGACGAGGGCGCCGGGGACGGGCTCGCCGTCGACGGTCAGGTGGCGCTCGTCGAGGTGCCAGCCGCGGGGGCGGGTGACGACGGTGGCGAGTTCCGTATCGTCCCGCAGGGCGTAGGTCTTGCCCTCGGGGGAGGTGAAGTCGATGCGGCGTTCGTAGGCGTCGATGAGGTTGACCTGGCCCCCGATGACGTTCTCCCAGGTGGGGGCGGAGGCGTCCTCGAAGTCGGCGAGCCAGATCCGCGCGCCGGAGTTGAGGGCGTTGATGGTCATCTTGCGGTCGGTGGGGCCGGTGATCTCCACCCGGCGGTCGTCGAGCGCGGCGGGGGCGTCGGCGACGCGCCAGTCGCCCTCGCGGATGTGGGCGGTCTCCGGGAGGAAGTCCAGGGTGCCGTTGCGGGCGATCTCGGCGCGGCGGTCCTTGCGCTTGGCGAGGAGTTCGGCGCGGCGGGGCGCGAACCGGTGGTGCAGTTCGGCGAGGAAGGCGAGCGCCGCGTCGGTGAGCACCTCCTCCGCGCGCTCGGCGGGGGGTGCGGTGTCGGCGACGACGGCGTGCGGTGCGGTCCCTGGTGCGGACATGAACCTGACTCTCCTCTTGCCGATGAGGGGTGCCGTGCGGCCGGGGGAGCCGGGCGGCCACCGCGCTCCGGCCCTGGCACGGGGTGCCGGACGGGGCGGTTTTCGGCTGCGAGGCGCGCCGACCGTACGGGCGCTTCTGCTGGGTGGAGCATAGTTTTTGCATGGTGGAAGTTCAACGTTTTGTGGCACCCGGTGCAGGGGGCTCCGGCGGGTGCGCCAGCAGCCACAGGTCGTCGGGGGTGTCGATGTCGGCGGGGACCGCGACGTCCCCGCACTCGACGCGTGCGATCGCCTCCTCGTGCCGCCTCAGGTAGGAGCGTGCCCCCTGGTCCCCGGCCGCACTCGCGGCGATCGCCGCCCAGTGGGCCGCGCCCAGCAGGATCGGGTGGCCCCGCCTGCCGCCGTACGTGGCGCAGGCGAGGGTGCGCGGCGAGGCGTAGGCGGCCACCACCCGGGCCACCGCCGCGGCGCCGATCCCGGGCTGGTCCACCAGTGCCACGACCACGGCCGGCGCGCCGGTGCCCGCCAGTGCCTCCAGGCCGGCGCGCAGCGAGGAGCCCATGCCCTGCTCCCAGTGCGGGTTCACGGTGACGGCGTAGTCGTCCAGGGCGGCCTGTCGGCGCACCTGCGCGGCGGCCGCGCCCAGCACGATGTGCACCGGGTCGCAGCCGCCGGCGCGCAGGGCCCGCGCCGCGTGCTCGACCAGCGGCCGGCCGTCGTACTCCAGCAGTGCTTTCGGGCAGCCGCCCAGCCGCCTGCCCCCGCCGGCCGCCAGCAGCAGCCCGGCGATGGCGCCCGTGCCCGCGTCGCGTTCCATGCCCCCTGGATACCGTGGACGGGGAGCGGGGGAAAGGACCGGCCATGACGCGCTGGATCATCGCCGTACGTCACGGCGAGAGCGAGGCGAACGCGGCCTTCGCCCGCGGCAGGTCCCTGGACGGGGTCAGGGACGCCGACGTGGCGCTGACCGCGCTCGGGCGGGAGCAGTCGGCCCGGCTCGGCCGCGACCTGCTGGCCCTGCCGGGCGCCGAGGCGCCCGGCCGCGTGCGCTGCTCACCCTTCGAGCGGGCCCGGCAGACCCTGCGCGCCGTCGAGGAGGCCGGTACGGCCGCGGGCCGCGAACGCCCGCCCGTCACCTACGACGAACGCCTCCGGGACCGCGGCATGGGCCTGCTGGAACTGCTCACCCCGCAGGGGGTCCGCGAGCGCTTCCCCGAGGAGGCGCGGCGGCGCGAGCGCGAGGGCGAGGCGGCCTACCGCCCGCCGGGCGGGGAGTCGCCGCGGGATGTCGAGGCCCGCGTCGGGGACTTCCTTGCGGACGCCGTCGCCCGTCCGGGGCCGCCCCTGCTGCTCGTCACGCACGACACGGTGGTGCTGGCGCTGCGCCGGCTGCTCGGGCCCCCGCCGCCGGGTGACGCGCGCGTGGTCAACGCCTCGATGGCCCGGTGGCGGCGTGACGGCGCGGGGCACTGGGAACTCGTTGACTGGAACCGAACCGCGGCCCCCGGACGTTAATGTCGGCAAGTCGTCACGTGAGGCAGGAAGTTACGGCGGATTTCGCTCTCCGTATAGCGGGGGAAGCGCTCCGTCGCGTTTACTGTCCTCCCCGATACGGCGGACCGGATGGGGCCGGCCGTCCATGGGAATCACCGGGGGCCTACCTGTGGGGGACGTATCTGTGGTGAAGGACATGGCCGCCCGCGCGGCGGTCGACGACGAGGGGACCCTCGATCCGAGGGTGACCGCCCTGCGGGCCGCGGTCGCCCGGTGTCGCCGTGAACTCGCCGGGTACCGCGCCAACTTACCGGACCGGCACATCGCCGAGGACGAGCTCTCCGCGCTGGCCGCCGCCGCGACCGCCGGCGTCCCGGACGTCCTGCGGCTGCGTCGCGGCCTGCTCGTGATCGCCGGGGCGCTCGGCTCCGTCAGCGCCCTGGCCGGTGCCCTCACCGAGGTCCGGCGGGCGATCGAGCTGTTCGGCACCCCGCGTCCCGAGTGACGCGGGGTGCCCGCGGGGCCGGTCAGCCGAGCTCGGCCAGCCGGGGGACGGCCGGCGCGCAGTGGCTGTCGATCCAGCCGGCCGGTTCGGCGTCCGGCGGGACCACGATGACCGTGTCGATGCCGAGTTCGGCGTAACCGGCCATCTCGGCGACGAAGGCGTCGGTGTCGCCGGCGCGGAGGGAGTCGCCGACGAAGAGCATGGTCTTGCGGATCCGCGCGTAGTCGCGTCCGGCCTCGTCGCAGTGCGCGCGCAGCACGTCCAGCTTGTGCGCGACGTCGGCGGTCGAGGAGGCGAAGAGGTTGCAGGCGTCCGCGTACCGGGCGACCAGGCGGAGCGTCTTCCGCTCGCCGCCGCCCCCGATCATGATCTCGGGGCGGGGGGTGCTCACCGGGGGCGGCGTGCAGCGGGTCTCGGCCAGTGAGTAGTGCGTGCCCTTGAAGGGGCCGTCGTCGTCCTGGTCCCACATCTGCAGGCAGATCCGCAGCGTCTCCTCCAGCCGCTCGAAGCGCTCCGCGAGCGGCGGGAAGGGCACGCCCAGGCCCAGGTGCTCACGCTCGTACCAGGCCGCGCCGAGGCCCAGGGTCGCCCGGCCGCCCGACAGTACGTCGAGGGTGGTCGCGATCTTCGCCAGCAGGCCGGGATGGCGGTAGGTGATCCCCGTGACGAGGACGCCCAGCCGTACGGAGGAGGTGCGGGCGGCGAGGAAGCCCAGCGTCGTGTAGGCCTCCAGCATCGCCGCCTCGGCGCCCCCGTTGTTCTCCATCTGGAAGTAGTGGTCCATCACCGACAGCCAGCCCGCGCCGGCCGACTCGGCGGCCTCGCCGGCCGCCGCGAGCGCGGGCGCGAGCCCGGCGGGTCCCTGGGGATGGTCGAATTTCGTGAGGTGCAGGCCCAGTTGCATGGTTCTCCCCGTCCGGGGTCGTGGTCGCTACGGTAGGACCGTAGGCCTTGGAGTGCGCTCGAGGTCAAGCCGCCGTGGGACCGCCGTGAGGTGCCCCGAGCCGCCCTGGGCGGGCCCTCGCACCGGTTCCGCGCCGGCCGGGCCGGCGCATCCGCGTCGGCTCGACGTCGCGCGCGAGGGCCTGGGCGAGCGGCATCCGCAGCGCGAGCGCGATGGGTGCGACCCCGATGGCCGCGACGCCGGCCCCGCCGCTCGGCGGCACCGTGTCCGGCGGCGCGGCCTCACGCGGTGCCGGCGGCGCCCCGGCGCGAGCACCAGGAGGGCGGCCAACGCGGGCACCGTCACCGCCCGCACGGCACCGGACCCGAGGGGTGGAATCGTGACGCCCCGCCTTAGGCGGCGCCGTTGCTGGCGAGCGCGGACGACAGTTGCCGTGCCACACCGTGCAGCACCGGCACGATCTTCTCCGTGGCCGCCTCGGTCAACCGTCCGGCGGGTCCGGAGATGGAGATGGCGGCGGCCGTGGGGGAGTCGGGGACGGTGACCGCCAGGCAGCGGACCCCGACCTCCTGCTCGTTGTCGTCCACGGCGTAGCCCTGGCCGCGGATGTGCTCCAGTTCCGCGAGGAAGGCGTCCGGGTCGACGATGGTCCGCTCGGTGGCCGCCGGCATCCCGGTGCGGGCCAGCAGGGCACGTACCTCCTCCGGCGGGACGTGCGCCAGCAGGGCCTTGCCGACGCCGGTGGAGTGCGGCAGGACGCGCCGTCCGACCTCGGTGAACATCCGCATCGAGTGCCGCGAGGGGACCTGGGCGACGTAGACGACCTCGTCCCCGTCCAGGAGCGCCATGTTGGCGGTCTCGCCGGTCGCCTCGACCAGTTCCGCCAGGTAGGGGCGGGCCCAGGTGCCCAGGAGGCGGGCCGAGCTCTCGCCGAGGCGGATCAGCCGGGGTCCCAGCGCGTAGCGGCGGTTGGGCTGCTGGCGCACGTAGCCGCAGTCGACCAGGGTGCGCATCAGACGGTGGATCGTGGGCAGGGGCAGCCCGCTGCTCGCGGACAGTTCGCTGAGGCCCACCTCCCCGCCCGCGTCGGCCATCCGCTCCAGCAGGTCGAAGGCGCGTTCGAGGGACTGCACGCCCCCGGCGCGGTCTGACGCCACGTTTCCTCCCCAGGCGGACGGTGTAGTAGTGCAGCCTACCGACCCTGACCAGGCATGCCGATCGCCGTTCGGGGCGGTCGTGGGCGCGGCGGTGGCCGGTGGGCGTGGAAAACGCATTCCATTGGGTGGAATTCTCCAACTGTACTGCCGGAGCCTCCCGTGGTGCCCGGGCAGGGGTTGACGCGGGCTCGCGCGCGAGCGGAGGATGCATTTCAACAGAACGTTGAATTTCTGTGGGACGCCGGTGGAAGGGGAACGCGTGTCCGAGGCCGCTGACGGGATCGAACTGGTGCTGCGTTCACCACGGGTGGTCACACCGCAGGGCGAGCGCCCCGCCGACGTGGCCGTCGCCGGCGGCCGGATCGCCGCCGTCCTGCCGTACGGGACCGAGCCCCCTCCCGGCGCCCGCCTGGTCGACCTCGGCGCGGACGCCCTGCTCCCCGGCCTGGTCGACACCCACGTGCACGTCAACGACCCCGGCCGCACCGAGTGGGAGGGCTTCGAGACCGCCACCCGGGCCGCCGCCGCCGGCGGCGTCACGACGCTGGTCGACATGCCGCTCAACAGCGTCCCCCCGACCACCACCACCGCCCACCTGGAGGTCAAGCGCGCGACCGCCCGCGGCCGGATCCACACCGACGTCGGCTTCTGGGGCGGCGCCGTCCCCGGCAACACCAAGGACCTGCGCCCGCTCCACGACGCCGGGGTCTTCGGCTTCAAGTGCTTTCTGCTGCCCTCCGGCGTCGAGGAGTTCCCGCAGCTCGCCCCGGCCGAACTGGAGGAGGCGATGCGCGAGATCGCCCGCTTCGACGGGCTGCTGATCGTCCACGCCGAGGACCCCCGGCTCATCGACGGCGCCCCGCAGCCCTCCGGGCCCGCGTACGCCGGCTTCCTCGCCTCCCGCCCCCGCGCCGCCGAGAACGCCGCCGTCGAGTCGCTGATCGCCCTCGCCCGCCGCCTGGACTGCCGGGTGCACGTCCTGCACCTGTCCTCCGCCGAGGCCCTGCCCCTGATCGCCGCCGCCCGCCGCGACGGCGTACGCCTGACGGCCGAGACCTGCCCGCACTACCTGACGCTCACCGCCGAGGAGGTCCCGGACGGCGCGACCCAGTTCAAGTGCTGCCCGCCGATCCGCGAGGCGGGCAACCGGGAGGCCCTGTGGCAGGGCCTGCTCGACGGCACCCTCGACTGCGTCGTCTCCGACCACTCGCCCTCCACCGTCGACCTCAAGCACCTCGACACCGGCGACTTCGGCGCCGCCTGGGGCGGGATCTCCTCCCTCCAGCTCGGCCTGCCCGCGATCTGGACCGAGGCCCGCCGGCGTGGCGCCACGCTCGCCGACGTGGTCCGCTGGATGGCGCGGGGCCCGGCGCGCCTGGCCGGACTCACCACCAAGGGCGCCGTCGCGCCCGGCCACGACGCCGACTTCGCCGTCCTGGCGCCCGACGAGAGCTTCACCGTGGACCCGTCGGCGCTGCACCACCGCAACCGGGTCACCGCCTACGCGGGCCGCACCCTCCAGGGGGTCGTACGGAGCACCTGGCTGCGCGGCGAGCGGATCGCCGACCACGGCACCCCGGCCCACCCCTCCGGCCGCCTCATCGCAAGGGAGAACGCGTGACCGCCACACCCCGGTACACCGGCGCCGCCCAGCCGTACCCCGGAGGGGACCCCTACGCCGACTACCGCGGCGCCGACCTGCCCTTCACGGGCCTCGTCGACCTCGCCGACCGGCGCCTGGGCGCCGGGGTGATCGCCGCCAACGACGAGTTCTTCGCCGAGCGGGAGAACCTGCTCGTCCCCGGACGCCCCGAGTTCCGCGCCGAGCACTTCGGCCACAAGGGCCAGGTCATGGACGGCTGGGAGACCCGCCGCCGCCGCGGCACCGACGCCGCCGACCCGCACCCCGCCGACGCCGACCACGACTGGGCACTGATCCGCCTGGCCGCCCCCGGGGTCGTGCGCGGCCTGGTCGTGGACACCGCCCACTTCCGCGGCAACCACCCCCAGCAGATCGCCGTCGAGGCCACCTGCGCGCCCCTGGCCGCCGCGCCCGCGGACCTCCTCGCCGACGGCGTGCGGTGGACGGAACTCGTGCCCCGCACGGCCGTCGGCGGCCACGCCGCCAACGGCTTCGAGGTGGCCGTGGAGCGCCGCTTCACCCACCTGCGGCTCAAGCAGTTCCCCGACGGCGGCATCGCCCGGCTCCGCGTCCACGGCGAGGTCGTCCCCGACCCGGCGTGGCTGACCGCGCTCGGCACCTTCGACCTGGTCGCGCTGGAGAACGGCGGCACCGCCGAGGACGTCTCCGACCGCTTCTACTCCTCCCCGCTCAACCCGATCCTGCCGGGCACGTCCCGCCGCATGGGCGACGGCTGGGAGACCCGCCGCCGCCGCGACAAGGGCCACGACTGGGCGCGCTACCGCCTCGCCGGGCAGGGCGTCGTCCGCGCCGCCGAGATCGACACCGGCTACTACAAGGGCAACGCCCCCGGCTGGGCCGCCCTGCTCGGCCGCGACGGCGAGGACGGCGAGTGGTTCGAGATCCTGCCCCGCACCCCCCTGCAGCCCGACACCGTCCACCGCTTCCTGGTCGACGTCCCGCCCGCCACCCACGTACGCCTGGAGACCTACCCCGACGGCGGCATCGCCCGGCTGCGCCTGTGGGGCTCGCTGACCGACGCGGGCGCCGACCGCCTCACCCGGCGGTGGGACACCCTGGCCTGACGGGCTTCACGAGGCGGCGGGCACGAGCCGCACCAGACCGAGCGAGGTGCGGTCGCCGGCCCTCGTCTGGAAGGCGCGTACCGCCCAGTGCCCGGGAGGCAGCGGGACGGGGGCCTGTTCGGGCCTGCCTCCGCCGGGGTATTCCACGCCCAGCAGGCCCCCCGCCTCGGCGGAGTCCATGAGCACCGCGGGCCCGTCGGTCCGCCACGTCCCGGACGCCTCCCACTCGACGGCGGGATCGGCGAGAACCGCCTCGGCCGCCGCGACCAGTTCGGCCTCGGAGTCGGCGCCGCCCCAGCGCAGGAAGGCCCGGTGCGCCGGGAGGTAGCACGTCCTGGCGGGCATGTCCCCGAGGACCAGCCCCTGTCCGCCGTCACGGCCGACGGGGATCACCCCCGCGAGGTCGTCCACGGCGCAGGCCCGGTCGTAGTCGTCGGGGACGTCCCCGTCACCGACGACCATCCCCTGCTCCGTGCAGCCGCCCCAGGCGGACAGGGCGGAGACGGGAACGACGATCAGCGGGCCGCCCATCGACTCCACCCACGCGGGGGCAGGCCGGGGCGCCGCGGAGACGTCGGGCGTGAAGGCGTCCATGGCGTGAGTATGGCGCGCGGCGCCGACAGTGCGCCCCCTCCGGGGCCCCGGTGCCCCGGAGGGGGCGCTGGTGCCGCGCGGCACCGGCGTCTGCCTCGTACGCCGGCGCCGCGCGGGGTCGGTCAGCCCGCCGGTGTCAGCCGGAAGGACTGCGCGGCGGTGCCGTTGCAGGTGTACTGCTGCAGCAGGGCGCCGTCGGCCGTCGAGGCCGCCGTGACGTCCAGGCACTTGCCGCTGTGCCGGGCCGTGAGGACGTACGACCCGTCCGCCTGGAGCACCGGCTTCCACTGCTGGTTGGCGCCCGAGGACCACTGCCAGGTCTGCACCGGCACGGAGTCAGCCGTCGCCGACGCCCCGCCGGTGACGTCCCAGACCTGCTCGGTGGCGGTCGCGTTGCGGTTCGCCACCCGGTAGTAGCCGCCGTCGGTCGGGCGGAACTGCCACTGCTGGTTGGCCTGCCCGGCGACGCAGCTCCACTGCTGCACCGCGGTGCCGTTGGCGGTGCCCCGGTCCTTGGCGTCCACGCACTTGCCGGAGCCGGCGCCGGCCACCTGGTACCAGGCGGAGGTGCTGATGCCGTCCCCGTCGCCGCCCCCGCCGCCGGTCGGCGCACCGGACCAGGTGAACGTGGTCGTGGCGCGGGCGGGCAGGCTGTACGAGAAGTGCTGCCCGGCCTCGCGGACCGTGACCTGCTGGGCGGACGACGAGGAGTTGTGGGTGACCAGCACCCGCTGCCCGTCGGTGTTGACGAAGGCCGTGTTCCACACCGGGTCGGTGGCGTTGCTGCCGATCCGCACCGCGCCCGCGCGGGCGAACTTCGTCAGCTGGCCCATCGTGTAGTACTCGACGGTGTAGTCGACCTGCCCGCTGCGCGCGTCGCCGTTGTGCACCGTGATCAGGCCGGTGCAGGTGCCGCAGCCGCCCGCGTGCGGGCCCATCGCCTGGTCCAGTGCCAGCGACCACTTCACGTAGGAGCGGGCCCAGTTGCGGGTGAAGCCGGTGATGTCGCGCAGGTCCTCCAGCTGCTGGTCGGTGACCCAGGTGCCGCCGGAGTGCTCGGTCTCGTACTGTGCCACGCCCGGGTACTGGCTCTGGACGGTGCTGCCCAGCGCGTAGTTCGGCGGGGTGGGCGCGTAGCCGTGCCAGGCGACACCGCCGAAGAGCGGGTCGCCGCGCAGGGCGGCGTCGGCGAGCTGGCCGGCGCCGGTGGTGTTCCAGTCGCCGTGGTTCCAGTCGTGGATCAGCGCCTTGGTGGTGATCCCGGCCGAACGGAACGCCGGGAAGAGGTGGTTCTTGGTGAAGTCCAGCAGCGTGGCCGCCGTCCACTCCATCGTGGGGTAGCCGCTGTTCGCGCCGCAGCACTGCGGCTCGTTCTGCACCGAGACGTAGTCGACGTGGACGCCGCGCTGCTCGTACGCCTGCAGGTACTTCACGAAGTACTGCGCGTAGGTGTCGTAGAACTCCGGCTTCAGCTTGCCCATCTGGGTCAGCTTGCCGTTGTCCTTCATCCACGCCGGCGCCGACCACGGCACCGCCATGATCTTCAGTGCCGGGTTGAGCTGCCGCGCCTGCTGGGTCAGCGGCAGGACGTCGGCCAGGTCCCGGGAGATGGAGAAGTCCGACAGGTCGCAGCAGGTGTCGTCGTACGTGTAGTGGCTGCGCGCGATGTCGGACGCGCCCATCGGGTTGCGCAGGAAGCCCAGGCCGATGCCCTCCGTGGGGGAGAACAGCTTGCGCATGGTGGCGTCACGGGTGGCCGCCGGCAGGGCGCCGGAGGAGTTCATCAGCCAGGCGGCGCTGTCGGTGAAGGACGCCCCGCCGCCCTCGAAGGGCTGGTAGCGGGCGGCGGGGTCCACCGTGATGACCGTGCCGCCGCTGCCGCTGCCCGCCTCGAAGGCGGCCGGGGTCTGCGCCTGCAGGCCCTTGACGACGGTCCTGCCGTCGGAGGTGATGGTCATGGTGACCTGGACGGCCGTGGCGGCGGCCGCTCCCGGTCCGGCGAGCACCAACCCGGCTAACGCCGCGGCGACCGCCGCGAGCACGGCGACCAGGCGTCTGACGTGGGAGGAGTGTGGCATCGCGGATCTCCTGTGTGGGGGGTGGAGACGGGATGGCGAGGGAGGTCAGGCCGCGCTGCGGGCGCGGCGCCGGTGGGCGGCGATGATGTCGGCGTAGCGGCGGCCGCTGCCCTTCACGGTCCGGCGCTGGGTCTCGTAGTCGACGTGGACGAGGCCGAAGCGCTTGGCGTAGCCGTACGCCCACTCGAAGTTGTCCAGCAGCGACCAGGCGAAGTAGCCGGCGAGCGGGGCGCCGCCGCGCACGGCACGGGCGCAGGCCGCCAGGTGCTCCTCCAGGTAGGCGGTGCGCTCGGGGTCGTGGACCTGGCCGTCGGGGCCGACGTGGTCCTCGTACGCCGAGCCGTTCTCGGTGACGTAGATCTTGCGGGCGCCGTACTCCTCGGTCAGCCGCAGCAGCAGCCGCTCCAGACCGCCGGCGTGCACCTCCCAGTCCATCGCGGTGCGGCGGACGTCCGGGACGCGTACGGCACGGGTGTGGGGGACCGGCCCCGACGGGTCGTCGGCAACGATGTCACGGAAGTAGTAGTTGAGGCCCAGCCAGTCCAGCGGCGCGGCGATGGTCTCCATGTCGCCCGTCTGCACGGGCAGTTCCACCCCGTACAGCTCCAGCATGTCCTGCGGGTAGCCGCGGCCGTGGATCGGGTCCAGCCACCAGCGGTTGGTGTGGCCGTCGGAGCGCAGCGCCGCGGCGACGTCCTCGGGGCGGTCGGAGGCCGGCTCGCAGGGGCTGAGGTTGTTGACGATGCCGATCTGCGCGTGCGGGACCGCGGCCCGCAGCGCCTGCACCGCCAGGCCGTGGCCCAGGTGCAGGTGGTACGAGGCGCGGACGGCGGCCGTCAGGTCGGTGAGGCCGGGGGCCATCACGCCCTGCAGGTGGCCGATCCAGGCCGAGCACAGCGGCTCGTTGAGCGTCGCCCAGTGGGTGACCCGGTCCCCGAGCCGCTCGGCCACCACGGCCGCGTAGTCGGCGAAGCGCAGCGCGGTCTCGCGCTCCGGCCAGCCGCCGCGGTCCTGCTGTGCCTGCGGCAGGTCCCAGTGGTACAGGGTGGGGAAGGGGGTGATGCCCGCCTCCAGCAGGCCGTCGACCAGCCGGTCGTAGAAGGCCAGGCCGGCGGGGTTGACCGGCCCGCCGCCCTGCGGCATCACACGCGGCCAGGCGAGGGAGAAGCGGTACGCGTCCAGACCGAGCCGGCCCATCAGGCCGATGTCCTCCGGCACGCGGTGGTAGTGGTCGCAGGCGACGTCACCGGTGTCGCCGTTCGCGACCTTCCCCGGCGTTCGGGAGAAGGTGTCCCAGATGGATGGTGCACGGCCGTCCTCGGCCACGGCTCCTTCGATCTGGTAAGCGGCCGTCGCGGCGCCCCACACGAATCCGTCGGGGAGGGCGCTGAGGTCGAGGGTCACGGACTGCCTTTCGTTCGGGGGACGCTGAGGGGCGGTGGGGCTCACTTGACGGCGCCGGCGGTCAGCCCGGCGACGAGGTAGCGCTGCAGGAGCAGGAACCCGGCGACCACGGGCACGCTCACCACGAGCGAGGCGGCCATGACCTGGTTCCAGTACACGTCGGTCTGCGTGGCGTAGCCCTGCAGGCCGACGGCGAGCGTGCGGGTGGTGTCGTTGGTCATGACGGAGGCGAAGAGGACCTCGCCCCAGGCCGTCATGAAGGCGTACACGCAGACCGCGACGATGCCGGGCACGGCGGCCGGGACGACCACCCGGAACAGCGCGCCCAGCGGCCCGCAGCCGTCGACCATGGCGGCCTCGTCCAGGTCCCGGGGGATCGAGTCGAAGTAGCCCGCCAGCATCCAGATGGAGAAGGGGAGCGAGAAGGTGAGGTAGGTCAGGATCAGGCCGCCGCGGCTGCCGTACAGGGCGATGCCCGTCGCGTTCCCGAGGTTGACGAAGATCAGGAAGAGCGGCAGCAGGAAGAGGATGCCGGGGAACATCTGGGTGGACAGGATCGTCACCGAGAAGAAGCGGCGCCCCTTGAAGTCGTAGCGGCTCACCGCGTACGCCGCGAAGATCGCCACCGCGACCGAGCACAGCGTCGCCCCGCCCGCCACGAGCAGCGAGTTCACGAAGTACCGGGCGAGCGGCACGGTGTGCCAGATGTCGGCGTACGGGCGCAGGGTGAAGCCGCTGGGGAACCAGCGGAACGGGCCCTGCACGTCCTGCAGCGGCTTCAGCGACGAGACGACCATGACGAACACCGGCGCCAGCGCGAAGGCCGTCAGCACGGTCAGCACGATCCGGCGGGTCCACACGAAGGAGCGCGGCGCGGCCATGGGGCTGCGGACGTCAGGCATCCTTCCTCCTCAGGGAGGTCGCGAGCAGGTAGAGCACCGTCACGACGAGCAGGAACAGCAGCAGGAGCACGGACATCGCCGAGCCGGAGCCGAAGTTCCAGGTCACGAAGGACGACTGGTAGATGTGGATCGAGATCAGGTCCGCGGCGTCCGGCGCCGCCCGCCCGAACAGCACGTAGGGCGTGTTGAAGTCGTTGAACGTCCACAGGAACAGCACCAGCACCAGCACCTGGTTGACCGGGCGCAGCGACGGCAGGGTGATCCTGCGGATCTGCTGCCAGATCCCGGCGCCGTCCATCGCCGCCGCCTCGTACAGCTCGCGCGGGATGTTCTGCAGACCGGCCATCAGGCACAGGAAGGCAAACGGCCACTGCCGCCACACCGACACCGTCACCAGCGCGTAGAAGCTGTTGTCGCCGATCAGCCAGAAGGGCCGGCCGTCGGTGAGGTGCAGCTGGTCGTGGATGACGTGGTTGATCATGCCGGTGTCCCGCTGGAACATGAACGACCAGGTGATCACCGCCGCGTAGACCGGCAGCGCGTACGGCACCAGGAAGACCGCGCGCAGCAGTCCCCGGCCGCGGAAGGCGTCCTGCATGAGGATCGCGGCGGCGGTGCCGAACAGCCAGGACAGTCCGACCGCCAGCACCGTGAACTCGCAGGTGACGAGGAACGACTTGAGCAGGTCCTCGCCGACCGGGGCGTTGAAGTCCACCGCCACGCGGTAGTTGTCCAGGCCCTTCCAGGGGGCGGCGGACCAGTCGCTGATGAAGAACTGCGTGAGCTCCTTGAAGCTCATCACGACGCCGACGACCATCGGCACCAGGTGGATCAGCAGTTCCAGCGCGAGGGCCGGCAGCAGCAGGACGTACGGGAGCGACGCGCGCCGCAGCCGCGCCGGAAGGCGCAGCCGCGACAGCGGGGCCCTCCCCCCGGCGGCCCGCCGGCCGCCGGGGGAAGGCGTCTTGGAGCTGTGCCGGACGGGCGGCACGGTGGCGGTCATCGGTTCCTTCACGCTCACGACGCCGGCATCTGCTGCTGGGCCTTTTCGAGGGCGGCCTTGACGCTCTCGGTGGTGACCGGCTTGCCGGCGGCGGCGTCGGCGAAAAGGTCCTTCATCGCGGTGCCGACGGCGGTCTCGAACTGGCTCTCGTTGGCGACCTGCGGCAGCGGCGCCGCGCTGTTGGCGAGCGCGTCCGCGAGGACCTTCAGGTCCGGGGTGGCGAAGGCCGGGTCGGACTGGGCGGCCTTGACCGGCGGGAGCGAGCCGTAGGTGCCGTTGAGGAGCTTCTGCTCGTCGTCGCTGGTCATGAACTTCACGAACTTCAGCGCGCCGTCGACGTTGTCGGTCTTCTTGAAGACGGCCAGGTTGATGCCCGCGACCATCGAGTTCACGGCGGTGTCGCCGGAGGCGCCCGCGGCCTGGAACGGCACCTGGGCGACGCCGTAGTCCTCGGGCTTCATGCCGTGGGACTTCAGCGAGGAGCCGGCGGCCTGCCACAGCAGCATGGCGGCCTTGCCGGTGGCGAAGTCGGCGACGGACTGGTTGGCGGCGTACTCGGCGTTGCCGGGGGCCGCGATCTTGTCCTTGGCGATGAAGTCGATGTACTGCTTGACGGCCGCGACCGCCTCGGGGGTGGTGAACGTCGGCTTGCCCGAGGCGTCGAAGAAGTCGGCGCCGTGCTGCTTGCCGAAGACGAAGGCGTGGTGGACGTTCTCGGAGAGGTTGCCGCCCTCGACGGCGAGGCCGTACTTGCCGCCCTTGGTGAGCTTCTTGCCGTCGGCGACGAGCTCGTCCCAGGTGGCGGGCGGGTTGGCTATGCCCGCGTCGGCGAACATCTTCTTGTTGTAGTACAGGCCGTACGCCAGCGAGTACAGCGGGACCGCGGCCGGGTCCTTGCCCTCGGCGCCCGTCGCGCCCAGGGCCGAGGAGACGAAGCGGTCCTTGCCGCCGATGGCGTCGAAGGCCTTGGCGTCGAAGGGGCGCAGCGCGCCGGTGGCCTGCAGCGAGGCGGACCAGGTGTTGCCGATGTTGAGCACGTCGGGGCCCTGGCCGGAGGTGGCCGCGGCGAGGATCCGGTTCAGCAGGTCGGACCACGGGATGACCTCGAGCTTGACCTTGATCCCGGTCTGCTTCTCGAACTTCTTGAGCTCGGGCGTCAGGGTCGCCTTGTCCGCCTCGAGGCTGGCGCCCTGGTTGCTGGCCCAGTAGGTGAGCTCCTTGGGGCTGCCGTTGCCGCTGCCGTCGGTCGAGGAGCCGCCGCCGCACGCGGTGGCGGAGGCGATGAGCGCGGCCGCGAGCGTCACGGCGGCCGTGGTACGGGTGATGTGCATGACCGGGGATCCCTCTCCAGGGTGGGTGCCTTCGGGAAGTGAAGAACGTCACGCCTTAATTCAAGGCGTGATTTAACGTCTGAGAAAACCTGGCGTCAAGACTTGGCGCAGCGATAGATTCAGCCGGGGAGGGAGCACCATGGCAGACCGAGGCAAGCGGACCGTACGCGACCTGCGGCGGGGCAACCGTTCGGCGCTCTTGCGTCACCTGTACTTCGAAGGACCCCTCAGCCGTCAGGAGTTGGCCAGGGACACCGGACTGAGCACAGGTTCCATCAGCAACGTCGTGGCCGAGCTCATCGCCGACGGCGTCGTCGAGGAGGCCGGCTCCGTCGAGTCCGACGGCGGACGCCCCCGCGTGATGCTCAAGGTCGCCCCCCGCCACGGCTTCCTCATCGGCGTCGACGTCGGCGAGACCCGGGTCCGCGTCACCCTCTTCGACCTCGCCCTCACCGAACTCTCCTCCACCGACCGCCCGCTGGCCGACAGCGGTCACGACGTCGCCCTGGTCGTCCAGCTCATCCTCGACGGCCTGTCCGTCGTCCTGGAGGACAGCCGCGTCGATCCCGCCCTCGTGCTCGGCGTGGGCATCGGCGTGCCCGGCATCGTCGAGCAGGGCACCGGCGGCGCGGGCGCGGTCGTGCACGGCCAGACCATCGACTGGGACGCCGTCCCCCTCGGCGCGCTGCTCGCCGAGGGCACCGCCCTGCCGCTCCACATCGACAACGGCGCCAAGACCCTCGGCCAGGCCGAGATGTGGTTCGGCGCCGGGCGTGGCGCCCGCAACGCCGTGATCGCGCTGCTCGGCTCCGGGGTCGGCGCCTGCGTGGTCGCCGACGGCAAGCCGTACCGCGGCGCCAGCAGCAGCGCGGGGGAGTGGGGCCACACCACCCTCCAGGTCGGCGGGCGGCGCTGCCGATGCGGCGCCCGCGGCTGCCTGGAGGCCTACGTCGGCGCCGAGGCGCTCATCGAACGCTGGGACGCGCCCACCGGGGTGAGCGAGGAGGCCGCGATCGCCGCCCTCCTCGACGCCGCCGAGGCCGGCGACGCGGCGGCCGTCGCGCTGCTCGACGAGACCGCCGAGTACCTCGGTGCGGGCATCGCCGACCTCGTCAACCTCTTCAACCCCGAGCGCATCGTGCTGTCCGGCTGGACCGGCCTGATGATCGGCCCACGGCTGCTCGACGCGGTCCGCGAGGCCACCGCCGCCTACGCGCTGCACCACCCCTGCGCGCAGACCTCCATCGAGCTGGGCCGGCTCGGGACGGACGCGGTGACGGTCGGCGCCGCCACCCTGCCGCTCGCCCGCTTCCTCGACGCCGGCGGCCGCCCGCCCGCCCCCGCCGCACGCCCGGAGGAGCAAGCGGAACCGAATCGTCCGGGTCGTTCGTTGTCGGGTACATCCGTCTGAACGAGGACGTCCCGAGACCACCCGGAGCACCGCAGTGACCCTGAAGCAGCAGATCGTCGGCAACGCCATGCAGATGGCCGTGTGCACCCTCCAGCCCGGCCAGACCGTCTACTGCGAGGCGGGGAAGTTCCTGTTCAAGACCGCGAACGTGAGCATGGACACCCGACTGGCCGGTCCCGGCGCCCAGCGCGACGCCCAGGGCGGCGCGGCGGGCGGCGGCATGGGCGGCATGCTCCGCCAGGCGATGGGCACGGCGATGCAGGTCGGCCAGCGGATGCTGGCGGGCGAGAGCATCGCCTTCCAGTACTTCACCGCGAGCGGCGGCGAGGGCACCGTCGGCTTCGCGGGCGTCCTGCCCGGGGAGATGCGCGCCCTGGAACTGGACGGGTCGCGCGCCTGGTACGCGGAGAAGGACGCCTTCGTGGCCGCCGAATCGACCGTCGACTTCGGCATCGCCTTCCAGGGCGGCCGCACCGGCACCAGCGGCGGCGAGGGCTTCGTCCTGGAGAAGTTCACCGGCCGCGGCACGGTGATCATCGCGGGCGCGGGCAACTTCATCGACCTCAACCCCGCCGACTTCGGCGGCCGCATCGAGGTCGACACCGGCTGCATCGTCGCCTTCGAGGACGGGGTCCGCTACGGCGTGCAGCGCATCGGCGGGCTCAACCGGCAGGGGATCATGAACGCCGTCTTCGGCGGCGAGGGGCTGTCGCTGGCGACCCTGGAGGGCAACGGGCGCGTCATCCTGCAGTCCATGACCATCGAGGGCCTGGCCAACGCGCTCAAGAAGGCCCAGGGCGGCGACAAGCAGGGCCCCACCGGCGGCCTCTTCTCCACCCACGCCGGCTGACGCCGTCCCGCGGGCTCACGTGCGAGGCGTGCGCGCGGCAGCGGCGGGACGCAGGCCGGGGCGCGGGCCGAGCGTCGGGTGCCTGAGGGCGTGGCAGGCCCCCCTCACGCCACCCCGGCGGCCTCCAGCACGCGCCGCACCGCCCGGTCCAGCGAGGCCCGCACCGCATCCGCGTCACCGAGCGCGGCGGTCATCACGGCGCCGTCGCGCAGCATCATCAGCGTCGCCGCGTCCTCGGCGGGCTCGGGGGCGCCCGCCTCCGCGAGCAGCCGGGCGACCAGCTCCCGCAGCCAGTCCCGGTGGGCCACGATCGCGCGCGAGACGGGGTCGGCCGGGTCCGGGTACTCCGCGGCCGCGTTGAGGAAGGGGCAGCCGCGGAAGCCCGGTGAGCAGAGCTGGTCGCCGAGCGCTCCGGCGACCCCCGCCAGGGCCTCCCGTGCGGCCAGGCCCTCCAGCGCGGCCTCGGTGAAGGTACGGATCTGCTCGTCGGTGGCCTGGATGTAGCTCAGGACGAGCTGCTCCTTTCCCAGGAAGTGCCGGTAGAGCGTCGCCCTGGTGGTGGACGCCTCCGTGACGATCCGGTCCATGCCCACCGCGTGGATCCCCTCGGCGTAGAACAGCCGGGCCGCGGTGGCCAGGATGCGGTCACGCGGCGGCGCGTCAGCGGCGGCGTACGTGACCAGGGGAACGGCGGGAGGGGCACTCATGTCCTTGACGGTAGCGGACGGCACCGCGTAGCGTCCCCGCAAGAAAGAACGTTCTGTATCGTCACTCCTCGACGACCTGAGCCCGCCCCCTGTGAGAGGACCCCGCCATGCCCGTGCCCGAGACCGGCGCCCCCGCCCCCGACTTCACCCTCCCGGGAGTCCTGCTCACCGGATCGGGCGACGCCGAGCGCGGCGAGTACTCCCTGTCCGCGCACCGCGGCGCCCCCGTCGTGCTCGCCTTCTACCCTGGGGACGACTCGGCGGTGTGCACCAAGCAGCTCTGCTCCTACACCTCCGACCTGGACCGCTTCCGCGACCTCGGGGCGACGGTGTGGGGCGTCAACTTCAGCGACCTCGACAGCCACGAGCACTTCGCCCGCAAGCGCGACCTGCGCTTCCCGCTGCTCGCCGACACCGAGCGCACGGTGGCGAAGGCCTACGGCATCACCATGCCCGGCCTCGGCCTGAAGCGCTCGGTCTTCATCGTGGACGCGGAGGGCATCGTGCGCTGGAAGCACGTCGCCCGCATCGGGCTGACCTTCCAGGACACCGACACCATCACCGCGCAGCTGGCCGCGCTCGCCCCGCGCTGAGCCGCGGCGACGCCGGGCCGGAGCGGCCCGCGCCACCCTTCCGGCCGAGCGTGAAGCTGCGCTGTTGCCGAGCTTAAGAAAAGATCGATGGACTGAACGCTCGAAGCCGGGCAGATTGCTGTGTGCCCGGCGCATCGCGCGAGCCGGCGCCGACGGGCGCCACCGCTCCGCCCGGGCTCCCTCGTGCCCGGTCCGCGTCCCCCCGCGCGGGCCGGGCCACATCGTCTGCCGGCAGGAGTCGCAAGAGTGAAGGCACTGGTGAAGGAGAAGGCCGAGCCCGGCCTGTGGCTGCGGGACGTCCCGGAGCCGGAGATCGGTCCCGGGGACGTCCTCATCAAGGTGCTGCGGACCGGCATCTGCGGCACCGACCTGCACATCCGTGCCTGGGACGGCTGGGCCCAGCAGGCCGTGGGCACCCCCCTGGTGCTCGGCCACGAGTTCGTCGGCGAGGTCGCCGCCGTGGGCTCGGACGTCGACGAGATCAAGCCCGGTGACCGCGTCAGCGGCGAGGGCCACCTCGTCTGCGGCAAGTGCCGCAACTGCCTGGCCGGCCGCCGCCACCTGTGCCGCAACACGATCGGCCTCGGAGTCGGCCGTGACGGCGCCTTCGCCGAGTACGTCGCGCTGCCAGCCTCCAACGTGTGGGTGCACCGGGTGCCCGTCGACCTCGACATCGCCGCGATCTTCGACCCCTTCGGCAACGCCGTCCACACCGCGCTGTCCTTCCCCCTGGTCGGCGAGGACGTGCTGATCACCGGTGCCGGCCCGATCGGCATCATGGCCGCCGCCGTCGCCAAGCACGCCGGCGCGCGCAACGTGGTCATCACCGACGTCAGCGAGTACCGCCTGGAGCTCGCCCGCAAGGTCGGCGTCAGCCTCGCCCTCAACGTCGCCGAGACCACCATCGCCGACGGCCAGCGCGAGCTCGGCCTGCGCGAGGGCTTCGACGTCGGCCTGGAGATGTCCGGCCGCCCCGAGGCCATGCGCGACATGATCGCCAACATGACGAACGGCGGCCGCATCGCGATGCTCGGCCTGCCCGCGGAGGACTTCTCCGTGGACTTCGCCAAGATCGTCACGTCGATGCTCACCATCAAGGGCATCTACGGCCGCGAGATGTTCGAGACCTGGTACGCCATGTCCGTGCTGCTGGAGGGCGGTCTCGACATCGCCCCCGTGGTCACCGGCCGCTACTCCTACCGCGACTTCGACGCCGCCTTCGACGACGCCGCGAGCGGCCGCTGCGGCAAGGTCGTCCTCGACTGGACCGCCTGACCCCTCCCGGCCCCCGAGGCACGGCCCACCGCACCACCCGCAGCTTCCCAGGGAGAACCCCGATGTTCGACTCCGTCCGCGACGACCTGCGCGGCACCCTCGACGAGATCCGCGAGGCCGGGCTCTTCAAGCCCGAGCGCGTGATCGGCACCCCGCAGAGCGCCTCCGTCTCCGTCACCGCCGGCGGCGTCCCCGGCGACGTCCTCAACTTCTGCGCCAACAACTATCTCGGCCTCGCCGACCACCCCGAGGTCACCGCCGCCGCCAAGGAGGCCCTGGACCGCTGGGGCTACGGCATGGCGTCCGTCCGCTTCATCTGCGGCACCCAGGAGGTCCACAAGGAGCTCGAGGCCCGGCTGTCCGCCTTCCTCGGCACCGAGGACACGGTCCTCTACAGCTCCTGCTTCGACGCCAACGGCGGCGTCTTCGAGACCCTCCTCGACGAGAACGACGCCGTCATCTCCGACGCGCTCAACCACGCCAGCATCATCGACGGCATCCGGCTGTCCAAGGCCCGCCGCCTGCGCTACGCCAACCGCGACATGGCCGAGCTGGAGGCCCGCCTCAAGGAGGCGTCCGACGCCCGCCGCCGCCTCATCGTCACCGACGGCGTCTTCTCGATGGACGGCTACATCGCGCCGCTGGACGAGATCTGCGACCTCGCCGACCGCTACGACGCGATGGTCATGGTCGACGACTCCCACGCCGTCGGCTTCACCGGCCCCGGCGGCCGCGGCACCCACGCCCTGCACGGGGTGATGGACCGGGTCGACATCATCACCGGCACCCTCGGCAAGGCCCTCGGCGGCGCCTCCGGCGGCTACGTCGCGGCCCGCGCGGAGATCGTCGCGCTGCTGCGCCAGCGCTCGCGCCCGTACCTGTTCTCCAACTCCCTCGCGCCGGTCATCGCCGCGGCCTCCCTCAAGGTCCTGGACCTGATCGAGGACTCCGAGGACCTGCGCACCCGCCTCGCGGAGAACACCGCCCTCTTCCGCTCCCGGATGACCGAGGCCGGCTTCGAGATCCTGCCCGGCGAGCACCCCATCGCCCCGGTCATGATCGGCGACGCCTCGGAGGCGGGCCGCATGGCGGAGCTGCTGCTGGAGCGCGGCGTCTACGTCATCGGCTTCTCGTACCCCGTCGTGCCGCACGGCAAGGCCCGCATCCGGGTCCAGCTGTCGGCCGCCCACTCCACCGCGGACGTCGACAAGGCGGTGGACGCATTCATCGCCGCGCGCGCGGCCCTGGCAGGATGAATGGGTGATTGACGCACGACGGCTGCGGACCCTGCGGGCCGTGGCGGACCACCGTACGGTGACCGCCGCGGCCGCCGCGCTGTACCTGACCCCCTCCGCGGTCTCCCAGCAGCTCGCCGCCCTGGAGAACGAGACCGGCCACCGGCTGCTGGAACGCGGCGGCCGCGGCGTCCAGCTCACCCCCGTCGGCGAGATCCTGCTCGCCCACGCCAACACGGTCCTCGCCCAGCTCGAACGCGCCGAGGCCGAGCTGGCCGCCTACACCTCCGGCGCCGCCGGCCAGGTGACCGTGGCCTCCTTCGCGACCGGCATCGCGCTCGTGCTCGCCCCGGCCATCGCCGCGCTCGGCGGCACCGCCCCGGGCATCCACATCCGCGTCCGGGACGCCGAGGGCGACGAGTCGCTGCCCATGGTGCTCGACGGCCGCGCCGACATCGCCGTCGCCGTCGAGTACCGCGGCGCCCCCCGAGCCGACGACCAGCGGCTCTCCCGCGTCCCCCTGTACGCCGAGCCCTTCGACGCGGTCCTCCCGGCCGGCCACCCCCTCGCCGACGCCGGGACCGGCACCGTGCGCGTCGCGGGACTCGCCGACGAGACCTGGATCGGCCCCTACCCGGGCAACCCCTGCCACGACGTGGTCGTCCTCGCCTGCGAGTACGCCGGTTTCCAGCCCCGCCTGGAGCACTCCTCCGACGACTTCCGCGCCGTGGTCGCCCTCGCCGCCGCGGGCGCGGGCGTGGCCCTCGTCCCGCGCAGCGCCCTGCGCGACATGGACCTGTCCGGCGTCGCCGTCCGCGCCGTCGACGACGTCGTCGCCACCCGCCGCGTCTTCGCCGCCGTCCGCCGCGGCGCCGAGGACCACCCCCTGCTCCGCCCGGTCCTCGACGCCCTGCGCGACGCGGCCGAGGGCGCGGGCGACGCCGACGGCGCCGCGGGGTCCTGATTCACCGTATTCCCTGGGGAGCCGGTCCCCGAATTCGGCCCTTTGCGGGAAAGTGCTCCGCCATCGCGTGTTCGGCCTCCTCCGTCAACTCCGGGGCCCGCCCCGTGGGGGAGTTGGGGCGCGGCCGCGGCGCAGGTCAGCGCCTCACCCGACCCTCTCGCGGAGTCACCCCCGAGGCCGATCGCAAGGGGACGGCGGAGGAAATTCCCCTCCGGCCGAGAAGTTCGAGCGACGGATGCGCCGGTGCCCATTCGTCCGCAGGCTGCCACCGGCTTTCCGGATTCGGCCTCGGACATTGCCCGCGGCTCCCACGTCCACGGTCGCGTCGGGGCGCGGCGCCGTCCGGTGGGGTGACCGGAAGGTGTGAACTCCCGGGGAACATCCCGTGATTGTCGTTTACATGACAGGCTCTACGCGCGTCATCCTGGAGCCATGAGAATCCCCCCACGGATCCTTCGCCTCGGCGCCCTGGGCGCCCTCGCCTCCTCGTCGGCGGCCCGGCCGTCGCGACCGCCGTACCGGCGCCCGCCGGCGCCGCGGCCGCGGCTGACCGCGAGGGTGTGCTGCCCGCCCACGCGAACGGCTACTACCACGAGTACACGGTCAAGACGCCCGGCTCCTCGACCCGGGGCGCCCGGCGGATCGTCACCGGCCAGGGAGCCGACGAGGACTACTACACCGGCGACCACTACGTGACCTTCGACCTGATCGACCACGGCTGCTGACGCGACCCGTCCACCGTCCTCGGGGCGGCGCCCGGTCGGTCCCACCGGGCGCCGCCCTTCGGTGCGTCAGCGTCCCGTCAGCGTTCCCGTGCGCGCGTCCCGTAGAGCCGCTCCAGGACGCGGGCCACGCCGTCGTCCTCGTTGGAGGCCGTGCGGTGGGCGACCGAGGCGAGCACGGCCGGGTGCGCGTTGGCGACGGCGCAGCACGTGCCCGCCCAGCTCAGGACCGGCAGGTCGTTGGGCATGTCGCCGAAGGCGATGACCTCCTCGGCGGCGATGCCGCGGGAGGCGCACAGGGCCGCGAGGGCGGCCGCCTTGGTGACGCCCCGGGTGCTGACCTCCAGCAGCCCGTGGCCGCCGGAGTGGGTGAACTGGGCCCGGCCGCCCGCCGCGTGCTCGGCCACGGCGAGCAGGGCGTCCGCGTCGAGCGCGGGTGACCAGACGAGCAGCTTCACGACCGGGCCCGGGCTCGCCCACAGTTGCGCGAGCGAGGGCACGGGGACCTCGGCGCCGGAGTCCTCGGGCAGGTGGTGCCCGTACCCCGGGGCCCAGTGCAGCCGGTGGCCCGTCTCGAGGGCGAAGCCGACGCCGGGCGCCGCGTCCCGCAGGGCGGCGGCCACCCGACGTGCGACGGGGACGGGGAGCGGGGTGGACCTCGTGACCGTGCGGCTGCCGATGTCGTACACGATCGCGCCGTTGGCGCACACCGCGGTCCCGGTGAGGCCGGTGGCGGCGGCGAGCGCGTCGAGGTAGCGGGGCGGCCGGGCGGTCACGAGGACGACCTCCGCGCCCGCGCCGGCCGTGGCGCGCAGGGCGTCCAGCGTGCGGGCGGAAAGCGTGCCGTCGTTCCGCAGGAGCGTGCCGTCGAGATCGGTGGCGACCAGGCGGGGGTGGGGCATCGCCGCATCCTACGGAAGCCGGTGCCGCGACGCCGTCCAGGTCACCGGAAGATCGCGTTTTTAAGTTAATTAGCAATTAATATTGACAGGCTTCGGGGGCCCGGCCACAGTTTCCGCCGTGGCACCGGCGCCCGGCACGTCGCCCTCCGTGGGGTGGGCGGCCGCGTCCGTCAGGCCGCGCTCCGAGCCCTGTGCGCGACCCGTCCGCTGCGTCTGGCAGCGCATCGCTCCACCCCGTTCCATCCCGCTCCACCTGCGTCAACCGATGCCATCCGGCGCCAACAGGGGTGCCCCCGGGCCTTGTTCGGCCGAGGGCACATCCCTCTCGAAAATAAATTACTAATTAATCTTGACGGGACGCTGACCCCTGCGACAGGCTGTGCCTGCCGCACCCAGAGCCGGGCCGTCAGGGGGCCTCAGCTCCGTTCCGTGGGCACTAAGGGAGTTCACAGATGACCGCCTTCAACGCCAGCCGCCGCCGGTTCCTCGCCGTGTCCGGCGCCGTCGGCGCCGGCGCGCTGCTCAGCAGCTGCGTCACCCAGAGCCCGTCCGCCTCCGGAGGAAAGTCCGGCGGCCCGGTGACCCTGCAGTCCAACCTCTCCTCCCCGCAGGCGAAGACCTCGATGCAGCAGCTCGTGGCCGCCTTCAACAAGCGCGGCGGCGCCGAGGCGGAGCTCAACACCGTCGCGTCGGAGACCTTCCGCACGCAGCTGCCGACGTACCTCACCTCGGCCACCCCGCCGGACATCTACACCTGGTACCCGGGCTCCGTCGCCGAGTCGTACGCCAAGAAGGACCTGCTCCTCGACCTGGACGACATCTGGGGCAAGCCCGAGCTGTCCGGCTACACCGACGCCCTGAAGAAGCTGTGCACCTCGGCCTCCAGCGGCAAGAAGGTCTTCGTGCCCACCAGCTACTACTGGTGGGGCATGTTCTACCGGAAGTCCAACTTCGCCAAGTGGGGCGTCCAGGAGCCGAAGAACTGGGACGAGTTCCTCGACCTGTGCGACAAACTCAAGAGCAAGGGCGTCGCCCCGATCGGCCTCGGCGCCGGCGGCGACACCCCGTGGGTCGCCTCGGCCTGGTTCGACTACCTCAACATCCGCGTCAACGGTGCCACGTACCACCGCGAACTGCTTGCGGGCCAGCACCGCTTCGACGACCCCGAGGTCCGCAAGGTCTTCGACACGTGGGACCAGGCCCGGCCGTTCTTCGACCCCAACGGCACGGCGATACCGTTCCAGGACGCCACCACCGCCCTCCTCCAGGGCCGTACCGGCATGATGCTCATCGGCACCTTCTTCGCCGACGCCGCGCCGAAGGACGCCCTGGGCGACATCGACTTCTTCCAGTTCCCCATCATCGACCCCAAGGTGCCGGTCGCCGAGGAGGCGCCCACCGACGGCTACTTCGCCAGCGCCCGCAGCAAGCACACCGACGGTGTCAAGGAGCTGCTGAGCTACCTGGCGACCGCCGAGGCGCAGGAGCTCTACCTCAAGAACTCCTCCGGCACCGCGCTGCCCACCCACCCGGACGCCAAGGACGCCGGCACCCCGCTGGTGGTCAAGGGCCGCAAGCTCATCGAGAGCGCCGCCGACGTGACGCAGTTCTTCAACCGGGACTCCAGCGACGCGCTCCAGCCGACCGCCGACACGGCGCTGGTGCACTACCTGGCCAAGCCCAAGGAGATCGGCTCCATCCTCACCACGTGGCAGCGCAGCGCACAGAAGATCTGGAGCCAGTGACGATGGCGCTGATCGGCTCCACACGACGGTCCAGGGCCACTCGGGTGCCCCCGGTGGTCCTGGCCTTCGTCCTCATCCCGCTGCTCGCCGAGGCCTTCTGGGTCTTCTGGCCGGCCCTCCAGGGCTTCTACCTCTCCCTGACGTCGTGGGACGGTCTGGGAGCCCCGAAGTTCGTGGGCCTCGGCAACTTCAGCGAGATGCTGCACGACGAGGTCTTCCGCACCGCCGCGATCAACACGGTGCTGTGGCTTCTGCTCTTCGGCGGGCTGTCGGCCGCCCTGGGCCTCGGTGCCGCGCTGCTGCTCCAGCAGGAGCGGCGCGGCATCGGGTTCTACCGGGCGGCGCTCTTCCTGCCAGTGGTCTTCTCGCTGGTCGCCACCGCCCTGGTGTGGCAGGCCATGTACCAGCCGGACGGCCTGATCAACAACGTGCTGGACGGCGTCGGCCTCGGCAGCTTGAAGCACGCCTGGCTGGCCGACCAGGACACCGCCTTCTACGCGGTCATCGTGCCCGCGCTGTGGCGCCAGGTCGGCTACGTGATGGTGCTGTACCTGGCCGGCCTCAAGGGCATCGACCCCGCCCTCTACGAGGCCGGCAAGGTCGACGGCGCCACCCGCTGGCAGCAGTTCCGGCACATCACGCTGCCGCAGCTGCGCAGCGTCAACGCGGTCGTCCTGTCGGTGATCGTCATCGACTCGCTGCGCTCGTTCGACGTGGTGTGGGCGCTCACCCGCGGCGGCCCGTACCACTCCTCCGAACTGCTGAGCACCTACATGTACTCCACCGCGTTCCAGTCCCTGCGCCTGGGATACGGCTCCGCGCTCGCCGTCGTCATCTTCGTGCTGGCGTTCGGCGTCATCGTGGGATACCTCGTGCGCGCCTTCCGGGAGGCCGACTGATGACCGCCACCCAAGCCTCCGCGCGCGTCGAGGACCCGGCCGGCCGCGACGGCGGGACCGCCAAGGTCTCGGCCGCGGCGCCCCGCAGGCCCGCGCTGCGCGGCCGCGCCCTGCGCACCACCGGCTTCCACCTCACCGCGGGTCTGCTGTCCGCGCTGTGGCTGCTGCCGATCGCCCTCGTCCTGGTCACCAGCACCCGGACCTTCGACGACATCGCCGCGCACGGCGTCGGAAGCTGGCCGCACTCCTTCACCTTCGACAGCTTCCGTCAGGCGTGGGTGGACGGCGGCCAGCAGCGCGCGCTCATCAACAGCATGCTGGTCACCATCCCCACCGTGGCGCTCTCGCTCGGCCTCGCCTCCATGGCGGCCTTCGCGCTCAGCCGCTACGACCTGCCCTTCCGGCGCGTCCTGCTGCTGCTCATGCTCGGCGGCAATCTGCTGCCCCCGCAGATCCTGCTGATCCCCGTGTCCAAGCTGAGCGAAGTGCTCGGCATCTACGACCAGCTGTACGCCCTGATCGGGGTGCAGGTCGGCTTCGGTGTCGGCTTCTACGTCTTCGTGCTGCACGGCTTCATGCGGTCGATCCCCGGCGAGATCCAGCAGGCCGCCGTCATCGACGGCGCGGGCCCCTGGCAGATCTACTGGCGGATCATCCTGCCGCTGGCCCGGCCGGCGCTGGCCGCACTGACCGCCCTGTCGTTCACCTGGATCTTCAACGACCTGCTGTGGGCCATCACGGTGCTGCGCACCGACAGCCAGATGCCCATCACCGCGTCCCTCATCGGCCTGCAGGGCCAGTACGTCTCCATGTGGAACGTCATCGCGGCCGGTTCGGTGATCGCCGCCGCCCCGACGGTGGCCGTCTTCCTCCGCTTCCAGCGCCACTTCGTGGCGGGACTCAACCTCGGAGCCGTCAAGTGACCACGCACGACCGGTGGCTGCTGCGCACCGACGCCACCACCTACGCCGTCACCCTGGGCGGCGACCGCCGCTGGGCCGAACTCGCCGCCTGGGGGCCGCATGGCGCCGAGGACGGCCCGTCGCCCATGGAGTGGTCGCGCCGCACCCACTTCATCACCCCCGCCGACGCCGCCCCGGCCGAGTACATCCCGTACGGGCTGCGGCCGTTCACCGGCGCCGACCTGGTCGCCTCCCGCCCCGGCGGCGACCGCGGGAGCTGGTGGCGGTTCGACGGCGCCACCCAGGACGGCGACCGGGCCCTGCGCCTGGACTTCGCCGACGACCTCCTCGGGCTGCGCACCACGCTGTGCTACGAGACGGTGCCCGGCACCGACGTCGTCCTGCGCTGGACGGAGCTGACCTGCACCGGCGAGGACGAGGTGCGGCTGGAGCGCTTCGACTCCGCCGCCGTCAACGTGCCCGTCCAGGGCGGCGCACGGCTGACCTACCTGGCCGGCCAGTGGTCCCAGGAGTTCCAGCTCAAGGAGGTGGCACTGGAACGCGGGCGCTTCGAGATGGAGAGCACCCAGGGCTCCGCCGGGCACGCGTACCACCCGTGGCTCGCCGTCCAGGACGCCGCCGCCCCCGCCGAGGGCGCCACCCCCACCTACGGCATCGCCCTGGAGTGGTCCGGCAACTGGCGGATCACCGCCGACGCCGAGCCCGGCGGCGCGGTGCGCGTCCGGGCCGGCCGGGTGCCCCACGAGGGCGCGGTCCGCCTCGCCCCCGGCGCCACCCTCGTCACGCCGCGGCTGGCCTGCGCGTTCAGCCCGGACGGGCTCGACGGCCTGGCCCGCGTCTGGCACCGCTACGAGCGGCACCTGACCGGCGAGCGCATCGAGCGGCCCCGCAAGGTCCTCTACAACTCGTGGGAGGCCACCGGCTTCGACGTCGACGCCGGGAACCAGCTGGAGCTCGCCAAGGTCGCCGCCGAACTCGGCGCCGAACTCTTCGTCGTCGACGACGGCTGGTTCACCGGGCGGCCGGACGACACCGGCGGCCTCGGCGACTGGGACCCGGACCCGGCCGAATTCCCCGGCGGGTTCGACCGGTTCGTCGAGGACGTGCGCGCCCTCGGCCTGGACTTCGGCCTGTGGGTCGAACCCGAGGGCATCAGCCCCCGCTCGAAGCTCTACGCCGAGCACCCCGATTGGGTGTACCGGATCGACGGCCGGCCCGCGACGCTCGTGCGCAACCAGCTGCTGCTCGACCTCGGCCGCGAGGACGTCCAGGAATTCGTCATCGGCACCCTGGACCGGTTGCTCGGCTCCCACGCCATCAGCTATCTCAAGTGGGACATGAACCGTCCGCCCACCGAGCGCGGCCGCCCCGGCCACCTGGCGGGCGCCGACCCCGAGCGCCAGGACCTCGACGCCGCGCACGTCGCCGGCTACCTCCGCGTTCTGGACCACCTGCGCGCCGTGCACCCGCACGTCACCGTCGAGGGCTGCGCGGGCGGCGGCGGCCGCGTCGAGCACGCCACCATCGCCCGCACCGACGTGGTGTGGCCCAGCGACAACACCGCGCCCATGGACCGGCTGCGCATCCAGTACGGCTACCTCCACGCGCACGCCCCGCACACCATGAGCTCCTGGGTCACCGACGCCCCCGGCGTCTTCGACCCTCGGCCCCGCTCGCTGGCCTTCCGCTTCGTCAACTCCATGGCGGGCGTGCTCGGGATCGGTGCCGACATCCGCCACTGGACGCCGGAACAGCGGGCCGAGGCCGCGCGGTGGATCGCCCGCTACAAGGAGGTCCGCGACGTCGTCCACCACGGCGAGGTCCACCTGCTGGGCGGCCCCGCCGACCAGACGTGCGGGATCCAGTACGAGGAACCGGGCGGCGACCGCATGGTGGTGACGGCCTGGAACACCGGCCCCCTCGACGGGGCGCCGCTGGTGCCCGGCCGCGCCGCCCGGCTCCGCCTGCGCGGTCTGCGAGCGGACGCCGTCTACACCGACACCGCCACCGGCACCCGCTACAGCGGCGCCCATCTGACCCACTCCGGGCTGCCGTTCGCGTGGACGGCGGAGTACGACGCGGAACTCGTCGTCCTGGCCCGGCAGTGACGGCACGGCGAGAATCAGCACAGCAGCGATGAAACAGGAGACGACCAGCACCATGAACCCAGCGGCCCGCTTCACCAACCGCGTCGCCGTCGTCACCGGCGCCGCCTCGGGCATCGGCGCCGCCACCGCGGCGCGCCTGGCCGCCGAGGGAGCGGCCGTCGTGCTCGTCGACATCGCCGCCGACCGGGGCGAGGAGACCGCCGCGCGGCTGCGCAAGGACGGCGCGCGCGCCGTCTTCGTCGCCGCCGACGTCGCGAGCGAGGACGACTGGCGGCGGGTCACGGACGCCGCCCACGGCTTCGGGCCCGTGGGTGTCCTGGTCAGCAACGCGTACACGGTGCAGGTCGCCCCCGCGCACGAGACGAGCCTCGCCTCCTGGGAACGGCAGTTGTCGGTCAACCTCACCGGCGCCTTCCTGGGCTTCAAGGCGGCGCTGCCCGACCTGCGCGAGCAGAGCGGCGCCGTGGTGCTCACCTCCTCCGTCCACGCCCACCGGGGCATCCCCGGTCACCCGGCCTACGCGGCCAGCAAGGGCGCGCTGCTGTCGCTGTGCGGCCAGCTCGCCGTCGAGTACGGACCGGAGGTCCGCGTCAACGCGGTGATCCCCGGGCCGATCCTGACCGCCGCCTGGGACCGGGTGCCGCAGGCCGAACGCGAACAGAGCGTCGCCGAGACCGCGGCCGGCCGCTTCGGCACCCCCGAGGAGGTCGCCGCCGCCGTCGCCTTCCTCACCGCCGAAGAAGCCTCGTACATCACCGGATCGAGCCTGCTCGTCGACGGTGGCTGGAGCGTCGTCAAAGCCTCCGCCTGACGGGTACGCCCCGACGGAGACGGCCGAGACGACGGTCCAGCCCCACCGACCAGCAAGAAAGGCATACACATGACGCCATACGCGCGCCGCGGAGTGCACGGCCAGACCGTGGAGACCCTCGCCCGCCGAGTGCTCAGCGGCGAGATCCCCGAGGGAGCGACGCTCGACATGGCGGCCCTGCAGAGCGAGTTGGACGTCAGTCTGACGGCCCTGCGCGAATCGCTGAAGGTCCTCGCGGCCAAGGGCATGGTCGATGCCCGGCAGAAGCGCGGCACCTTCGTACGGCCCCGCTCGGACTGGAACCTGCTCGACGCCGATGTGCTGCGCTGGCAGTTCTCCGAGGGCAGCGACACCGGCGCCGACCTGGCGCTGCTGCGCAACCTCGGCGAGGTCCGCGGCATCATCGAACCCGCCGCCGTACGGCTGGCCGCGGCCCGCCGCACCGACGCGGATCTGGAGCTGCTGGAGACGGCACTGACGGCCATGGGCGAGGAGGGCGGCGCGAACCACGCCGTCGAGGCCGACCTCGCCTTCCACCGGGCGCTGCTCGCGGCCACCCACAACGAACTGCTGGAACGCATGGAGATGGTCATCGAGTCGGGCCTGGCCCAGCGCGACCAGCTCGTGCACAGCGCCCCGCACAGCGAGGACCCGGTGCCCAGTCACCGTGCCGTCCTCGACGCCGTGCGCGACCGGGACCCGGACGCCGCGGAACACGCCATGCGCGCCCTGCTCGACCAGGCGACGCGCGACCTCGACAAGGTCAGCGGCCCGCAGGCGCCCGAGGGCGCGGACGGCTCCACCGAACAGAAGGACGGCCAGGCACAGTGAAGATCGCGCGCGTCGAGACCTTCCTCGTCCCGCCCCGCTGGCTGTTCTGCCGCATCGAGACCGACGACGGCGTCGTCGGCTGGGGCGAGCCGGTGGTGGAGGGCCGGGCCGAGGTGGTGCGGGCCGCCGTGGAGGTGCTCGCCGAACACCTCGTGGGCCAGGACCCCCTGCGGATCCAGGACCACTGGCAGGTGCTCACCAAGGGCGGCTTCTACCGGGGCGGGCCCGTGCTCTCCAGCGCCGTGGCCGGCATCGACCAGGCCCTGTGGGACATCGCCGGCCAGGCCCTCGGGGTACCGGTGCACACCCTGCTCGGCGGCCCCGTCCGCGACTCGGTCCGGGTGTACGCCTGGGTCGGCGGCGACGAGCCGGACCGGCTCAAGGAGGAGGTCACCGCTCAGGTGGAGGCGGGGTTCACGGCCGTCAAGATGAACGCCGCCGGGCGCACCCCGCCGCTCGGCAGCCCCGCCGAGACGGCCGCCGTCGTGGAGCGCGTCGCCGCCGCCCGGGAGGCCCTCGGCCCGCACCGGGACGTCGCGGTGGACTTCCACGGACGGTTCAGCGCCGCCAACGCGCGGCGCGTGCTGCACGAGATAGCCCCGCTGCACCCGCTGTTCGTCGAGGAACCCGTCCTGCCCGAGCAGGCGCACCTGCTCCCGGGCCTGGTCGCGGCCTCGTCCGTGCCGCTCGCCACCGGTGAACGGCTCTACGGGCGGGCCGACTTCCTCCCGGTGCTGACGGCCGGCATCGCCGTGGCCCAGCCGGACCTGTCGCACGCCGGCGGGATATCGGAGGTCACCCGGATCGCCTCGCTCGCCGAGACGTTCGGCGCGCACCTGGCACCGCACTGCCCGCTCGGACCGATCGCGCTGGCCGCGAGCCTGCAGGTCGCCTTCGCCACCCCGAACTTCCTGATCCAGGAGCAGAGCCGGGGCATCCACTACAACAAGGACGCCGACCTGTTGTCCTACCTGGTCGACACCGAGCCCTTCCGGTTCGTCGACGGTCAGGCGCGCCGCACCGACCTGCCGGGACTCGGCGTCGCCGTGGACGAGGACGCGGTCCGCGCCGCGGACCGTTCCGGCCACGCCTGGCGCAACCCGGTGTGGCGGCACGCCGACGGCTCCTTCGCCGAATGGTGACCGGGAACCGGATCCCGGTCTCCGTGGTCACCGACCTGGACCACGGCGGCCGGTGGACCTCGCTGACCGCCGGCGGCCGTGAATGGCTCTGGCACCGCGACGAGCCCCGCCGCCTCCAGGTCCGGCCCGGCGACCCCTTCGCCGACGCCGGCGGCCTGGAGGAGTGCGTACCCACCGTGCGCGGGCTGCCCGACCACGGGGACGCCTGGTCACGGCCCTGGCGCCGGGAGGCGGAGGCGGAGGTCGTGGACTGCCCCGACTTCCGGCTGACCCGGCGCCTGAGTACGGAGGCGGGAGCCGCCGTCGTCGACTACACGCTCACCGCCGAGCCCGGCTACCGCTTCGTGTGGGCCGCCCACGCCCTGCTGGAACTCTCCCCGGGCGCGTGGCTCGGCATCGACACGGCAGCGGAGACCCGGCTCTACCCGGACGAGGGCGCGGGGTGGATCACCGGTCGATGGCCGCACGTCGAGGGCATCCCCCTCGACCGGCTCGGCCCGGACGACGGGACCGCCGTCGGGGCCGTCGTCCTCACCCCGCGGGTGACCGTGCACGACGGCACCGACGCGCTGCACCTGGCGGTCGAGGCCGGCGGCCGGCCCGTCGCGGTCGCGCTGTGGCGCAACCTCGGCGGCTTCCCGCAGGACGCGCCGTACCGCTCGATCGGCGTCGAGCCGATGCTCGGCCGCGTCTTCGACCGCACCGGGGCGGACGACGACGACACGGTCGTCGTCCCGCCCTCCGGCGAGGTCGCCTGGCGGCTCACCGTCACCGCGACCCGCCGCCCCTGAACACCCATCACCAGAAGGGATGTCGGATGGACCTGCTCGCCGCGCTGCGTGCCCACCGGCTGCTCGCCATCGTCCGCGGCAGCGACCCGGACGCCGCGCTGACCACCGTGCTCACCCTCGCCGAGGAGGGGATCACCCTCATCGAGGTGTCCCTCAGCGGACGTGACGCGCTCGACGTCATCGCCCGGGCGCGCGCAGCGCTCGGCCCGGATGCGACCCTCGGGGCCGGAACCGTGCTCAGCGCCGAGGACGCACGGGACGCCCACAAGGCCGGCGCCGCCTTCCTCGTCACCCCTGCGGTCAGCGAGGGCATCGCCACCGGCCGGGAGCTCGGACTCCCGGTCCTCGCCGGGGTGATGACCCCCACCGACATCCTCCAGGCACTGCGGCTCGGCGCCGACGCCCTCAAGCTCTTCCCGGCCGGCAGCGCCGGCGGCCCCGGGTACCTGAAGGACCTGCGCGGCCCCTTCCCCGACCTGCCCTTCGTGCCCGTCGGGGGAGTGGACGCGCAGGCCGCCGCGGTGTACCTGCGGGGCGGCGCCCTCGCCGTCGGCGTCGGATCGCCCCTGATCGGCGACGCCGCCGAGGGCGGCAGCGTCACCGCGCTGCGCGAACGGGCCCGCACCTTCCTGGACGTCGTCCGCGCGGAGGACCGCCCGTGACCGCCACCGCGTCCCCGGCGGTCCTCGGGACCGACCGCCTCGAACTCGGCGAGGGCATCCGCTGGACGGACGGCCGCGCCGTGCTCACCGACATCCTCAGCGGCCGGCTGCTGGCCGCTTCCGACGGCCCCGCCGCCCCGCACACGTTGATCGCCCAACTGCCGTACCCGCTGGGTGCGGTGGCACCGGTCCAGGGCCGCCCCGGCCACTGGGTCGCGGCCGCGGGCACCGGCATCTGCCGCATCGACCCCGCGGGCCGGGCCGAGTGGATCGCCCGCCCCGAAGACGACGCCCCGGTGCCGATGCGGATGAACGACGGCGTCGCCGACCCGCACGGCCGCTTCTGGGCGGGCAGCATGGCCTACGACACCACCGAGGACGCCGGCTCGCTCTACCGCCTGGACCGCGACGGACGTGTCACCCGTGTGCTGCGGGACATCACGATCCCCAACGGGCCGGCCTTCACCGCCGACGGCACCGTCATGTACCTCGCCGACAGCGCCCGGGGCGTCATCCGTCGCTATCCGGTCGACCCCGCCAGCGGCGACCCCGGCACGCCGGACACCTTCGTCACCCTCGCCGACGGCAGCCCCGACGGCATGACCACCGACAGCGAGGGCGGGCTGTGGACCGCCGTCTGGGGCACCGGACAGGTCCACCGCTACCTCCCGGACGGCAACCTCGACCGGATCGTCGACCTGCCCGCCGGACAGCCCGCCGGACTCTGCCTCGGCGGCCCCGACGGCCGGACCCTCCTCGTCACCAGCGCGCACATCGGCCTGGCCGCCCCGGGACCGCTCGACGGCGCCGTGTTCGCCGTCCGGGTGGACGTCCCCGGCACACCGGCCGCGCCGTACCGCCCGGCGGACCGCGCCGACACCCCCTAGGAAGCCCCCATGAGCACCCCCCGGCCGCTGCGACCCGGACCCGTGGTCTGCGTCGGCGAGACCATGGCCGCCCTCGCCCCCGACCCCCTCGGGCCGCTCGACGACGCGGACCTGCTGCGCGTCGACATCGCGGGCGCCGAGTCCAACGTCGCGCTGTACCTCGCCGACCACGGAATCCCCGCCCGATGGGTCTCCGCGCTCGGCGACGACCCCTTCGGCCGGCGGGTCCGCGCGCGGATCGCCGCGGGCGGCGTCGACGTCACCGGGGTGCGCACCGACCCCGCACGGCCCACCGGGCTCCTGCTCAAGGACCCGGGAGCGCACGGCACCCGCGTCCACTACCACCGCGCGGGGTCCGCCGCCTCGGCGCTCACCCCCGACGTGCTCGACGACCCGGCCCTGGACGGAGCCGCGCTCGTCCACCTCAGCGGCATCACGCCCGCCCTCTCGCCCGGCTGCCACGCCCTCGTCGAACGGGCGCTGAGCCCCGACCGCCCGTGGCCCGTCAGCTTCGACGTCAACCACCGTCCCGCGCTGTGGACCGACCGCTCCGCCGCGGACGTCCTGCGGCCGCTCGCCGACCGGGCCGACATCGTCCTCGTGGGTCTCGACGAGGCCCAGGCCCTGTGGGGCGGGGGGATCACCGACGCGCGCTCGGTCCGCGAGCTGCTGCCCGGGCCCGGTGTCCTCGTCGTCAAGGACGGGTCCCGTGCGGCCACGGCCTTCACCGGGACAGACGCGCACCGCGTGCCCGCCCTCACCGTCCGGGTGGCCGAGCCGGTCGGCGCCGGGGACGCCTTCGCCGCGGGCTTCCTCAGCGGTTTGCTGCGGGACCTGCCCGTGGAGCGGGCCCTTCGGCTCGGCCATCTGACCGCGGCCTCGGCCCTGCGTGTCCCGGCTGACCACGGGCCGCTGCCGGACCCCGCCGTCCTGGCCGCGCTGCTGGAGGCGGACGAGGAGACCTGGCGCACCGCCACGATCGGCTGAACCCTTCGGATGAGACCGTCCGGGGTGTCTCGTCCCGCAGGGTGACGTGTCGCGGCGGGCCCCCGGGTTACCGTGCGGCACATGGACACGGTCGATCTCACGGTCTACGGCGAGGAGTTCACCGCCGATCCCTATCCCGTCTACGCCAGGCTCCGCGAGAAGGGGCCCGTGCACCGCGTGCGCACCGCCGACGTCGGGGAGCTGTGGCTGATCGTCGGCCACGACCAGGCCCGGGCCGCGCTCGCCGACACCCGGTTCGCCAAGGACTCCCGCGCACTCGGGTGGACCTCCTACGACGAGGAACTCCTCGGCCGCCACATGCTCGTCTCCGACCCGCCGGAGCACACCCGGCTGCGCAAACTGGTGGCCCGGGAGTTCACCGGGCGCCGGGTCGAGGAGCTGGCGCCGCGCGTGGAGGAGATCACGGCAGCCCTGCTCGACGCGATGCTGGCCCGTCCGGACGGCACCGCCGACCTCGTCGAGGCGCTCGCCTACCCGCTGCCCATCACGGTCATCTGCGAGCTGCTCGGGGTGCCCGACCTGGACCGTGCGGCCTTCCGCGCCTGGTCGAACGAGGTCGTCGCACCGACCGGGCCGGAGGCCGAGCGCAGGGCCTTCGAGGAACTCGCCGCCTACCTGCACGAGCTGATCGAGGACAAGCGCTGCGCGCCCGGCGACGACCTGATGAGCGCGCTCATCCGCACCACCTCCGAGGACGGCGACCGGCTCTCGCGCTCCGAACTCGGCGGCATGGCCTTCCTGCTGCTGATCGCGGGACACGAGACGACGGTCAACCTGGTCTCCAACGGCGTCCGCGCGCTGCTCACCCATCCGGACCAACTGGCCCTCCTGCGGGCCGACATGAGCCTCATCGACGGCGCGGTGGAGGAGATGCTCCGCTACGACGGCCCGGTCGAGACCGCCACCTTCCGCTTCACGACCGAACCGGTCGACGTCGCCGGCACCGTCATCCCGGCCCGCGAACCCGTTCTCGTCGCCCTGGCCTCCGCCGACCGCGATCCGGACCGCTTCACCGAGGCCGACCGCTTCGACATCCGCCGGGACACCCGGGGCCACGTCGCGTTCGGGCACGGCCTGCACTACTGCCTCGGCGCCCCGCTCGCCCGCCTCGAAGGACGCATCGCCGTCCGCGCCCTCCTGGAGCGCTGCCCCGACCTCGCGCTCGACGCCGATCCGGAGAAGCTGGACTGGCTGCCCGGCATGCTCATGCGCGGTGTGCGCCGGCTCCCCGTGCGCTTCACGCCCACGGTCCCCGGCTCGCCCGGCGCCTAGAATGCCGGTGCCCCTCACCAGGGCGTCCCCGCACGTCAGGCAGCACAGGAGAACACCGTGACCGTCGTCGCCGTCCCCGGTTCGAAGTCCGTCACCGCCCGGGCGCTGTTCCTGGCGGCGGCGGCCGAGGGGACGACCACACTGCGGCGGCCGCTGCTCTCCGACGACACCGACGGCTTCGCGGAGGGGCTGCTCCGGCTCGGCTACCGTGTGGACCGCGGCCCGGACGTATGGCGCGTCGAAGGACGCCCGACCGGACCCGCGGTCCCCGAGGCCGACGTTTACTGCCGCGACGCCGCCACCGCGGCCCGGTTCCTGCCGGCGCTCGCCGCGGCCGGGCGTGGCACCTACCGTTTCGACGCCTCCGCCCAGATGCGCCGCCGTCCCGTCGCCCCGCTCACCACCGCCCTGCGGACGCTCGGTGTCGACCTGCGCCACGAGGAGGCGGAGGGCCACCTGCCGCTGACCGTCGCCGCCGGCGGCATCGAGGGCGGCGCGCTTGACCTCGACGCGAGCCTGTCCTCGCAGTTCCTCACCGCGCTGCTCCTCGCCGGCCCGCTCATGCGCGAGGGTCTGCGCGTCAACATCACCGGGCTGGTCTCCGTCCCCTACGTCGAGATCACCATCGCCATGATGCGATCCTTCGGCGTCGAGGTCGGCCGAGAGGGCAGCGTGCTCGTCGTCCCACCCGGCGGCTACCGTGCCGTGGACTACGCCGTCGAGCCCGACGCCTCCACCGCGAGCTACTTCTTCGCCGCGGCCGCCCTGACCGGCCGTGAGGTCACCGTTCCCGGCCTGGGCACAGGAGCGCTCCAGGGCGACCTGGGCTTCGTCGACGTCCTGCGCCGCATGGGGGCCCGCGTCGAGACCGACGCCGGCGCCACCACCGTCTCCGGCACCGGCACCCTGCGCGGGATCACCACGACCATGCGGGACATCTCCGACACGATGCCGACGCTCGCCGCGATCGCGCCGTTCGCCGACGGCCCGGTCCGCATCGAGCACGTCTACAACACCCGGGTGAAGGAGTGCGACCGCCTGGAGGTCTGCGCGGCCAACCTGCGCCGTCAGGGCATCCGGGTGGAGACCGGCCGCGACTGGATCGAGATCCACCCCGGCACCCCCGCCCCGGTCGAGATCGCCTGCCACGGCGACCACCGCATCGCGATGAGCTTCGCCGTCGCCGCGCTCCGCACGGAAGGGGTGACCTTCGACGAACCCGGCTGCGTGAAGAAGACCTTCCCCGAGTTCCACGAGGTGTTCGGCGCGCTGCGCGAGGAGTGGGGCCTGTAGCCGCGGACCGCGCCGGCCCGCCGCCGTGAGGATCTTCCCGTCCGTCTTCCCGTCCGTCTTCGTGTCCCTCTTCCTGTCCATCTCGGTCGTCCTCTCCCCGTGACGGCCCTGACGGCCGCGATGGCCGTGCTCCCGTGACGGCCCTTCGAACCGGGAAACCGCCACCGCCGCGGATCGCGTTGCACGGCCACGCGGAATTAACCGGATGCGGTGAAGGGCCCGCCCTGCGAAGCTGCGCCGATGGACCGACGCCGCATCTCGCGCATCGCGCACACCCACCACCCCATCGCCGCACCGCTGGACGACGCGACCGTGCGCAGTCTGCTCGGCAGGGCGCTGCGCCGCGGCGACGAACGCGTCCTCGACCTCGGCTGCGGGGAGGGCGCCTGGCTGCTGCGGGCCCTCGACGGCCGCCCGGGTGTCACCGCGGAGGGCGTCGACCTGGACACCGGGGCACTGCGGAAGGCGGTCCGCGAGGCGGCCGCGCTCGGCGTCGGCGACCGGCTGACCCTCCACGAACAGGACGCGGGCGACTTCACCTCGCCGCACCCCTTCGACGTCGTGCTCAGCGTCGGCGCCGCACACGCCTTCGGCGGCCTCCTGCCGACCCTCGACGCGGCCCGCGCCCACCTCGCCCCGGGGGGCACCGTGATCGTCGGCGACGTCTTCTGGCAGCGCGAACCCACCCCGGAACTCGTCGAGACGCTGGGGGAGTACGAGGACCTGGCGAGCACCGTGGACCGGATCGTCGCGGACGGCTGGACCCCGGTCCTCGCCCACGTCAGCACCGTCCGCGAGTGGGACGACTACGAGTGGTCCTGGACCGGTTCCCTCGCCGAGTGGGCCCTGGACCACCCCGCCGATCCCGACAGCGGCGCCGCCCTCGAAGCCGCCGCCGTCCACCGCGCCGAGTGGCTGCACGGCTACCGGGGCACGCTCGGCTTCGTCACGCTGCTGCTGCGCCGCACGACCTCCTGAGCGGCACCGCTCAGAAGGCCTGCGCTTCGGCCGGCCGGGCACGGAAGCTGGCCACCACGATGTGGAGGCTGACGACCAGTGCCCACAGGGGGAAGACCAGTTCGGCCAACCGCACGTTCGGCACGACGAACAGCAGCGTGACGCCGACGAGGTACCCCAGCAGCACCAGCCAGCGCGGGAACGTCCCCAGCCGCAGCGCGACGGTGGAGGCCGACAGCACGAACACCGCGGCCATCCGCATCGAGTACGTCGTCAGCAGGCTGTAGGTGAGGTGCTGCCCGAAGTACGACAACTCGGCCCGCGGGGGGCCGGGCGAGGCCACCTCCGTGGTGGCCAGCAGGCTGCCGGCCGCTGCGGCGGCGCCGAAGAGCGTCGCGACGAACACCAGGCCGCTGCCGAGGAACACCGTCGAGAGGAACTTGTCCTCGCCCGGGCCGACGTGCGCGCGCACCGCGCCCATGAACCAGAGGAAGAAGATGCCGGCGAAGGGGATGAGGGCCAGCGCCGTCTTGACCCCGCTGCGCGAGGAGAGGGTGAGGGGCGAGCTGGTCAGCGCGCCCTCACCGCTGGGGATGGAGGCCCGGACCAGGACGATGGCGGCGCCGATCAGCACCGCGAACGCGATCCCCACCAGCCCCGCCGCTCGAGGCGTGCGCAGCACCTGGACCTTCATCGCCATGAAAGGTTCTTCCCTCGTGGACAGCCGGGACCGACTCATCCCAGGAAGCACCGGCGTACGTGATCACGCCACCCGGGGCGGACCGCGGGGGTGACGTGCCCGGGGCGCCCCGTGCGGTCACCCCGCGCGCTTGCGGGCGCGCTCCGCGACCTCGGTCATCTCGGCGATCGTGACCGGCCGCCGCTCCCTGCGCGAGACCTCGCACGCCTCCGCCACGAGCAGCGCATCGAGCGCCTCGCGCCCCTCGCAGGGGTTCTCCGACCGGCCCGCCACCACCTGCACGAAGGCGTCGATCTCCGCCCGGTACGCGTCCCCGAAGCGGTCCACGAACCCCGTCCACGGATCCGGCACGCCCGGCGCCGCGCCCGGTTCCACCGACGTGACCGGCGTACGGGGGCCGACGCCGACCGCGATCTGGTCCAGTGAACCGGCGAGTTCCATGCGGATGTCGTAGCCGGCGCCGTTGTAGCGGGTGGAGGTGGCGGTCGCGAGGGTGCCGTCGTCGAGGGTGAGGAGCGCCGCCGCGGTGTCCACGTCGCCCGCCTCACGGAAGAAGCCGGCCCCGCCGTTGGCGCCCATGGCGTACACCTCGACGACCTCACGGCCGGTCACCCACCGCACCGCGTCGAAGTCGTGGATCAGGCAGTCCCGGTAGAGCCCGCCGGACAGCGGCACGAACTCCGGCGGCGGGGGCGCCATGTCGGAGGTCAGGGCCCGTACGGTGTGCAGCCTTCCGAGGCGGCCGGCCCGGACCGCCTCGCGGGCGGCGCGGTAGCCGGGGTCGAAGCGGCGCTGGAATCCCATCTGGAGGACGGAGCCGGCCTCCTCGACCTCACGCAGGGCGGTGACCGTGGACTCCAGGTCGAGGGCGACCGGCTTCTCGCAGTACGCGGGGAGCCCGGCCCGCACGGCGCGGGAGATCAGCCCGGCGTGGGCGGAGGTCGCCGAGGCGATGACGACCGCGTCCGCGCCGCCCGCGAACGCCGCGTCGACCGAGGCCGCCGCCCGCGCACCGGCACCGAGCCGCGCGGCGGCCTCGGCGGCCCGCGCGGCGTCGGCGTCCGCGAGGACCAGTTCGGAGACCTCGGGGTGGGCGTGGAGGGTGGCCGCGTGGAAGGAACCGAGGCGCCCGACACCGAAGAGGACGACGCGCATGTACGGGGTGCCTTTCTCACGGGTGCGGTGGAGGCGCGGGCAGGGCGGCCAGGGAGTAACCGCCCCACCCGCGCCGGATCCGGGGTGACCGGGGACGTGCGTCCCTCAGCGGTAGAACGCCGGTCGGTCGACCAGCTCGACCTCGACGCGTCCGCCCGTGCTCTGCGAGCGGACACCGGCCTCGCAGATCGCCGCCGCGGCGTAGCCGTCCCACACGCTCGGGCCGGTGACCTCACCGCGCCGGGTGGCGTCTACCCACGCCTGGACCTCGCGGTCGTAGGCGTCGGCGAAGCGCTCCACGAAGTCCTCGGCGATCGTGCCGCCCCAGCGGCCCGCGGTGTTGACGAGCAGGTCGTGCGCGTCGCCGATCCGGGCGCTGCCGCGCTCGCAGACCGCCTCGGCCTGCACCTGGTATCCGAAGCCGCAGTTGAGGAAGACCTCGACGTCGACGACGGCCCCGCCGTCGGTCTCGAAGACCACGAACTGCGGGTCGTCCAGGTCCTCGGGCGCGTTCGAGGACGGGCGCGGGCGCAGCACCGTCACGGCGGTGATCTCCTGGCCGAGCAACCAGCGGGTCACGTCCATCTCGTGCACGAGCGAGTCGTTGACGAGGTTGGCGTTGGTGAAGCCGGGAGGGATGCTCGCGTTGCGGTGCCGGTTGTGCAGCATCAGCGTCCGGCCCAGCTCACGGCTGTCCAGCAGGGCCTTGAGCTTCGTGTACTCCGCGTCGTAGCGCCGCATGAAGCCGACCTGCACCCGCCGGTGCCCCAGCCTCTGCTCGGCATCCATCACGCGCAGCGCCGACGCGGCGTCGGGAGTGAGCGGCTTCTCGCACAGCACCGGCAGGTCGTGCTCGAAGGCGGCGAGCAGCGCCGCCTCGTGGGCGGGGCCGGGGGAGGCGATGAGGACGGCGTCCACGTCGGCCGCGGCCATCGCCGCGGCGGGGTCGGTGTAGGCCGTGCAGCCCTCGATGCCGTCGGCGACCGCCTTCACCCGCTCGGCGTCGACGTCGACGACGGCGGTCACCCGGGCGCCGCTCACGACGTCGTTGATGCGGCGTACGTGGTCGGCACCCATCTTGCCGGTGCCGATGACGGCGACCCCGAGCGGTCCGTGCTGCGTCATGATGCGTGTCTTCCCTTTCGTGGGCGGTGCGTCAGGCACCGCAGGAGCGCAGGAACTTCCGGGTGCGCTGCGCGATGGGCAGCGGCCGCTCCGGCTCGCAGGGGTACATGTCCTGCTCGACGATGGCGAAGAGGTCCACGCCCAGGCCCTGCGCGGCGGCCAGCACGGGCTCCAGGGCGGGCACCCCGGCCGGCGGCTCGCACATGACCCCGCGCTGCACGGCCGGGCCGAAGGGGATCCCGTTCTTGACGACGTCGGCGAGGATCTCCGGGTCGACCTGCTTCAGGTGCAGGTAGCCGATCCGCTCGCCGTAGGTCTCGATGAGCTTGACGCTGTCGCCGCCGCAGTAGGCGTAGTGGCCGGTGTCCAGGCAGAGGCTGACCAGACCGGGGTCGGTGGCGTCGAGGAAGCGCTCGACGTGCTCCTCGGTGTCGATGTGCGTGTCGGCGTGCGGGTGGACCACGATGTCCAGGCCGTACGTGTCGCGGACCTGGCGGCCCAGGCGCTCCATGCCGGTCGCGAGGTGTCCCCACTGCTCGGCGGTGAGCTCGCGCGGCTCGATGACCTCGGCGGTCTTGTCGTCGCGCCAGAAGGACGGGATGACCACCAGGTGACCGGCGTCCATGGCCTGGGCGAGGGCGGCGACCTGGCCGACGTGCTCCCACGTGGCGTCCCACACCGAGGGCCCGCGGTGCAGGGAGGTGAAGACGGTGCCCGCGGAGACCTTCAGGCCCCGGCGCGCGGTCTCCTCGGTGAGCCGGGCGGGGTCGGTCGGCAGGTAGCCGTACGGGCCGAGCTCGATCCACTCGTAGCCCGACTCGGAGACCTCGTCCAGGAAGCGCTGCCAGGGCACCTGCTGCGGGTCGTCGGGGAACCAGACGCCCCACGAGTCGGGCGCGGAGCCGATCCGGATCCGGTCCAGAACGGGGGAGGGGGCAGTCATGAGGAGGGCTCCTCTCACCGGTCGCCGCGGACCGGTCGTGGTTCGGTAGGGCGGCCCGTCAGGGCGGTGGTACGGATGCCCGCGAAGCTCCGTGGTCCCGCTGGAAGCTTCGCCGTCCGGCCGGGCAGCCGTCAAGAGTTAGTCCTGACATACGGACGTCATGTCAGAGTGGAACCGGGGTCGGGCGGGCCCTCACGGGGAGGGACGGCCTTCGCCCAGGTCCTCCGGTTCGGGCAGTTCCTCCACGTCGACACCGCGGACCTGGGCGAGTTCGTGCTTGAGCGCGGCCAGCTCGGCGCCGCCGGCCATGTGGTGGGTCAGCTCCTCCAGGGAGACCTCGTCGCGGCCCGCGCTCAGCTCCAGGGTGCCCAGCCGCAGCACCGAGAAGTGGTCGCCCACCATGAAGGCGTGGTGCGGATTGTGGGTGATGAAGATGACGCCCAGACCCCGGTCGCGTGCGGCCGCGATGTACTTCAGGACGACACCCGACTGCTTGACGCCCAGCGCCGCGGTCGGCTCGTCCAGGATCAGCACCCGCGCGCCGAAGTGGACCGCGCGGGCGATGGCCACGGACTGCCGCTGGCCGCCGGAGAGGGTGCCGATGGGCTGTTCCAGGTCGTCCAGGACGATGCCCATCGCCCGCAGTTCCTCGTCCGCGGTCCGTTTCATCCGGGCGATGTCCAGGCGCCGTACGGGCCGGGGGCCGCGGGTCAGTTCGGAGCCGAGGAAGAAGTTCCGCCAGACCGGCATCAGTGGGACGGTCGCCAGGTCCTGGTAGACGGCGGCGATGCCGCGGTCCAGGGCCTCGCGCGGGGTGTTCAGCCGTACGGGTGCGCCGTCGATGCGGAACTCGCCCTCGGTGTGCTGGTGCAGCCCGGAGACGATCTTGATCAGGGTGGACTTGCCCGCGCCGTTGTCGCCGAGGACGCAGGTGACCTGCCCCGGCCGGACGGCCAGGTCGACCCCGTGCAGGGCGCGGACGTTGCCGTAGCTCTTGCCCACCCGGTCCAGTTCGACGACGGGCCCGGGGACGGCGGCGGTGCCGTCGGGGTCGGTGGTGGTGGCGGTGGTCATCGGGCTCACCTCCGGGTCGCCGTGCGGCGGACCCACAGATTGACGAGGGTCGCGATCAGGAGCATCACGCCGAGGAAGAACTTGAACCAGTCGGGGTTCCAGTTGGCGTACACGATGCCCTGGGAGACCATCCCGAAGATGAAGGCGCCGATCACCGAGCCGATCGCCGAACCGTAGCCGCCGGTGAGCAGGCAGCCGCCGATGACCGCCGCGATGATGTACAGGAACTCGTTGCCGACGCCTTCGCCCGACTGCACCGCGTTGAACGAGAACAGCAGGTGCATGCCGGTGAACCAGGCCCCGAAGCCCACGGCCATGAACAGCGCGATCTTGGTGAAGGCCACCGGTACGCCGACCGCCCGCGCGCTGTCCTTGTTGCCGCCGACCGCGAAGGTCCAGTTGCCGAACCTGGTGCGCAGCAGCACCCAGGTGGCCAGCGCCGCGAAGCCGAGCCACCACAGCACCGTCACCTTGAGCTGGACCCCGCCGATGCCGATCTCCGAGGCGAACAGCGCGCGCGCCTGGCCGAAGCCGTCCATGTCGCTGATGGAGTCGGTGGCGACGTTGCCGGTGAAGATCTTGGTGACCGCCAGGTTGAGGCCCTGCAGCATCAGGAAGGTGGCCAGGGTGATGAGGAAGCTGGGCAGCCCGGTCTTCACCAGCATGTAGCCGTTGAGCGCCCCGATGCCCAGGGACACCACCAGGGCGACGGCCACCCCGGTCCACACGTTCATGCTCAGCTGGAAGCTGAACATGCTCGCGGTCAGCGCCGACGCGGTGACCGCGACGCCGGCCGAGAGGTCGAACTCGCCGCCGATCATCAGCAGGGCCACGGGCAGCGCCATGATGCCCATGACCGACGCCTGGTAGAGCACGGTGGCCAGCGAGCCCGCCTCGCGGAAGGACGGCGCCACCGCGAAGAAGAAGAGGTAGACCGCGACGGCGGCGATCAGCGCGCCGATCTCCGGGCGGGCCAGCGTCCTGCGCAGCAGCGAGCGTTCGGCGGTGCGGCCGTCCGTCTTGGAGGCGGGTGCCGCGGGTGGTGAGGGGGACGCCGCTGGGGCGGCTGCCTGGGACACAGGGATCACCGGGTGCCCTTCGCGGCGAACGAGGCCACGGACTCGACGTTGTCCTTGTCGACGAAGGCCGGGCCGGTCAGCACCGGGGCGACGCCTCCACCGCTGACGTTGCCGTTGGTCTTGTACAGCCACAGGGAGTCGACGGAGAGATAGCCCTGCAGGTACGGCTGCTGGTCGACGGCGAACTGCACGCCACCGTCCTGGACGGCCTTGACCAGGTCCTTGTTGAGGTCGAACGTGCCGACCTTGGCCTTGCTCCCGGCGTCCGCGACCGACTGGACGGCCGTGAGGGCGAAGGGCGCGCCCAGGGTGACGACGTAGTCGATGCCGGAGTCCTGCTTGAGCTTCGCCGTGATCGTGGACTTCACCGACGGCATGTCCGTGCCGTTGACGTAGAGGTTCTCGGTCTTCCCCTTGAAGGTCTTCTTCACGCCGGCGCAGCGGGCCTCCAGGGCGACGTGGCCCTGTTCGTGGATCACGCAGATGTTGTGCTGCGCTCCGAGGTCGTTGAGCTTGTTGCCCAGCGCCTCACCGGCGACGCTCTCGTCCTGCCCGAAGTACTCCAGCAGTCCCTGGTCCTTCCAGTCGTCCAGACCCGCGTTGAAGCCGACCACCGGGATGCCCGCGGCCTCGGCCTTGGCGACGACGTCCTTCATGGCGTCGGGCTTGGCCAGGGTGACGGCTATCCCGTCGACCTTCTGGTCGATCGCGTTCTGGATCAGGTTGGCCTGGGTCGCCGCGTTGGGGTCGTTGGAGTAGATGAGCTCCACGTTGTCCTTGGCGGCGGCGGCCTGGGCGCCCTTGCGGATCAGGTCCCAGAAGGTGTCACCGGGGGCGGCGTGGGTGACCATCGCGATCTTCATCCGCGGGGTGCCGGCCTTGCCCGCGGCGGGGGCGTCCGCCGACTCCTCGGCCTTCTTCCCGCCTGAGCTGCTGGAACAGCCCGCTGCGAGGAGGACCGCCGCGGCGGAGAGGGCCGCGACGGCGGAGATCCGACGGTTTCTGCGAGAGCGTTCCATGTTCCTGCACCTCACTGCGGTGGGAGGGAGAAGGGGACGGACGTGTTCACATGGCCGGGTGCTGCACGGGAGCAAACCCCTCCCCGGGGCGCCTGTCAAGACTTTGTCAAGACATCAATTCATCTCGACGTAACGACAAGATAACGACCCGGACTTCCGGCGGGCGGTACGTTCGTATGTAAGGACATAGTGTTGACATCGCGCGACCGGGCGGGCTAGACCTGACAGGGCCGCAGAGCGACCCCCCGGTGACGCACGACGAGGAGTCACGCCCATGACCGAGCCGTACGACCTGATCACGATGGGCCGGATCGGGGTGGACCTCTACCCCCTGCAGACCGGTGTGCCGCTGCCCCAGGTCGAGACGTTCGGCAAGTTCCTCGGCGGCTCCGCCACCAACGTCGCGGTCGCCGCGGCCCGCCTCGGCCGCAGCACCGCCGTCATCACCCGCACCGGCGACGACCCCTTCGGCGCCTACTGCCACCAGGCCCTCAAGGAGTTCGGGGTCGACGACCGCTACGTCACCCCCGTCGCCGCGTACCCGACGCCGGTCACCTTCTGCGAGATCTTCCCGCCGGACGACTTCCCGCTCTACTTCTACCGGCTCCCCAAGGCCCCCGACCTCGAGATCCACGCCGCCGAACTGGACCTCGACGCCGTCCGGACCGCCCGCATCTTCTGGATGACCGGGACCGGCCTGTGCGCGGAGCCCAGCCGCACCGCCACCCTCGCCGCCCTCGAAGCCAGGGCGCGGCGCGGCACCACCGTCTTCGACCTCGACTGGCGCCCCATGTTCTGGAAGGACCCGGACGAGGCCCGTCCCTACTACGCACGGGCGCTGGCCTCGGCCACCGTCGCCGTCGGCAACCTCGACGAGTGCGAGGTCGCCACGGGGGTGCGCGAACCACGCGCCGCGGCCGAGGCGCTGCTCGCCGCCGGTGTCGAACTGGCCGTCGTCAAGCAGGGCCCGAAGGGCGTCCTGGCCGTCCACCGCGACGGCAGCACCGCAGAGGTCCCGCCGGTGCCCGTCGAAGTCGTCAACGGGCTCGGCGCGGGCGACGCCTTCGGCGGCTCCCTCTGCCACGGGCTGCTCGCCGGCTGGGACCTGGAGCGGATCATGCGCCACGCCAACGCCGCCGGCGCGATCGTGGCGTCGCGCCTGGCCTGCTCCTCCGCGATGCCCACCGCGTCGGAGGTCCAGGACCTCCTCGACCGCGGCTGACGGTCCGTCCTCTGCCCGAAAGTGAGCTCCTCTTGAGCATCAGCATCTCCGACCTGGTGAAGGTGCGGACCCACCATCCCGAGGCGATCGCCGAAGCCGCCGCCCGCCGCGTCCGCCGCCCGCTCGTCGGCGACAGCGGCCGGTTGATGATCGTGGCCGCGGACCACCCCGCGCGGGGCGCGTTCGCCGTGGGCGACCGGGAGTTCGCCATGGCCAACCGCGTCGACCTGCTGGAGCGGCTGTGCACCGCGCTCTCCCGCCCCGGCGTGGACGGGGTCCTCGGCACCGCGGACATCCTGGAGGACCTGCTGCTGCTCGGCGCGCTCGAGGGCAAGGTCGTCATGGGGTCGATGAACCGCGGGGGCCTCGCCGGTGCCTCCTTCGAGCTCGACGACCGCTTCACCGGCCACCGCGCCCAGGACATAGCCCGGCTCGGCTTCGACGCGGGCAAGCTGCTCCTGCGCATCAGCTACGAGGACAGCGGCTCGCTGAGCACCATGGTCGCCACCGCCCGCGCCATCGACGACATGGCCGAGCACCGGCTCCCGGTCTTCGTCGAGCCCTTCATATCCCGCCGCGTCGACGGCAGGGTGCGCAATGACCTGAGCGCGGAGGCCGTCACCAAGTCCATCGCCATCGCCTCCGGGCTCGCCGGGACCTCCGCCTACACCTGGCTCAAGGTGCCCGTCACCGATGACGTCGACGACATGGCCACCGTCATGGAGACCTCCACCCTCCCCGCCGTCCTGCTCGGGGGAGAGGTGGGCAGGGAACAGGACGCGGTCTACGAGAAGTGGCGCAAGGCGCTGCGCCTGCCCACCGTCCAGGGCCTGGTCGTCGGCCGCACGCTGCTCTACCCGGCGGAGGGCGGTGTGGAGACCGCCGTCGACACCGCCGTCGGCCTGCTGTGACGTCCCGGTCGAACCGCGAGAAGTGCGAGGCTCACGCCATGACCAGCACCGAGAACCACCTGGCCGCAGGGAAGGCCGCCGCCGGCCCGTACGCCGTCGACGTCGACCCCCGACGGGCCGGCTGGGACCACTCCTCGCTGCGGATCCTGGAACTCGCGCCCGGCGGGCGGCACGAGTTCGCCACGGGTGACAGCGAGTGGATCGTGCTGCCGCTCTCCGGAGGCTGCGAGGTCTCCACCGGAGAAGGGACGTCCCGGCTCACCGGGCGCGAGAGCGTCTTCGCCGGCGTCAGCGACTTCGCGTACGTGCCGCGCGACGAGACGGTCACCGTCACCACCGCCTCCGGCGGCCGCTTCGCCCTGACCGGTGCCCGCTGCGACCGCCGGCTGCCCGCCCGCTACGGACCGGCCTCCGCCGTCCCCGTCGAGCTGCGGGGCAGCGGCAGCTGCAGCCGCCAGGTCAACAACTTCGGCGCCGCCGGGGTCTTCGAGTGCGACCGGCTGATCGCGGTCGAGGTGCTCACCCCGGCGGGCAACTGGTCGTCCTTCCCGCCGCACAAGCACGACGAGGACCGCGAGGGCGAATCGCGCCTGGAGGAGATCTACTACTTCGAGATCGCCCCGGCGCACGGGAAGGAGGGCATCGGCTACCAACGGGTGTCACCCTCCGGCAACGGCCGCAACACCGACGTCCTCGCCGAGGTCCGGCACGGCGACGTCGTCCTCATCCCCGACGGCTGGCACGGCCCCTCGATGGCCGTCCCCGGCCACGACATGTACTACCTCAACGTCATGGCGGGCCCGGGGGAGGAGCGCGCCTGGCTGATCTGCGACCACCCCGACCACGCCTGGGTCAGGGCCACCTGGCCGGACCAGCCCGTCGACCCGCGCCTTCCGCTGTACACCGCCCCCGCCGTCACCGACGAAGCCCCCGAGAGGTCCTGATGAGCAGCCAGTCCGTACGACGCCTCACGGTCGCCCAGGCGCTGGTGCGGTTCCTGTCCGCGCAGTACACCGAGCGCGACGGGGTCCGCCGCCGGCTCGTCGCCGGCACGTGGGGCATCTTCGGCCACGGCAACGTCGCCGGCATCGGCCAGGCCCTGGTGGAGTACCGCCAGGAGATGCCCTACCACCAGGGCCGCAACGAGCAGGCCATGGTGCACGCCGCCGTCGGCTACGCCCGTCAGCTCAACCGGCTGTCCGCGCAGGCCGTCACCACCTCCATCGGCCCCGGGGCCACCAACCTCGTCACCGGCGCCGCGCTCGCCACCGTCAACCGGCTGCCGGTGCTCCTGCTCCCCGGCGACTCCTTCGCCAACCGCCTCCCCGACCCGGTGCTGCAGCAGCTGGAGCACACCCAGTACGGCGACGTCTCCGTCAACGACGCGCTGCGCCCGGTCTCCCGCTGGTTCGACCGGGTCACCCGGCCCGAGGCCCTGATCCCGTCCGCGCTCCAGGCGATGCGGGTGCTCGCCGACCCGGCCGAGACCGGCGCCGTCACGCTCGCACTCCCGCAGGACGTCCAGGCCGAGGCGTACGACTGGCCGGAGGAGTTCTTCGCCGAGCGCGTCTGGCACGTACGCCGCCCGGTCCCCGAGGCCGCCGAACTCGCCGCGGCCGCCGAGGCGGTGCGCGCCGCGCGGCGCCCGCTGATCATCGCGGGTGGCGGTGTCCACCACAGCGAGGCCGAGCCCGCCCTGCAGGCGCTGGCCGACGCCACCGGAATCCCGGTGGCGTCCACCCAGGCCGGCAAGGGCTCGCTGCGCCACGACCACCCGGCCGACCTCGGCGGCGTCGGGCACACCGGCACCGCCGTGGCCGACGACATCGCGCGCACCGCCGACCTGGTCATCGGCGTGGGCACCCGCTACACCGACTTCACCACCGCCTCCTCCACCCTCTTCGCCGCCTCCGGGGTGCGGTTCCTCAACCTCAACGTCACCGGCTTCGACGCCCACAAGCTCGGTGCCCGCACCCTGGTCGGCGACGCCCGCGCGAGCCTCGAAGCCCTTGCCGGGGCCGTGGCGGGACACCGCGTCGACCCGGCGTACGAGGCCGAGTACCGAGCGGGCAAGGAGAGCTGGGAGCGCGTGGTCGACGGCGCGTACGCCGCGGACGACACGGACCGCCCCACCCAGACCCAGGTGCTCGGCGCGCTCGACTCGGTGGTCGGCGACGACGACGTGGTCATCAACGCCGCCGGCTCCCTCCCCGGTGACCTGCACAAGCTGTGGCGCGCCCGCTCACCGCGGCAGTACCACCTGGAGTACGGATACTCCTGCATGGGCTACGAGATCCCCGCCTCGATCGGCGTGCGGATGGCTGCGCCCGACCGGCCGGTGTGGGCGCTCGTGGGGGACGGCACCTACCTGATGATGCCGACGGAGATCGTGACCGCCGTCCAGGAGGGCGTGAACGTCAACCTCCTCCTCATCCAGAACCACGGCTACGCCTCCATCGGCGGACTGTCCTCCGAGGTCGGCGGCGAGCGCTTCGGCACCGCCTACCGCTACCGGGTCGCCGACGGCTCCTTCACCGGCGACCCGCTCCCGGTGGACCTCGCCGCCAACGCCGCCAGCCTCGGGATGGACGTGCTGCGCGCGCGGACGGTGCGCGAGCTGCGCGAGGCGCTGGCCGCCGCCCGTGCCTCCGACCGCCCGACCTGCGTGTACGTCGAGACCGACCCCACTCCGACGGCCCCCGCCGCCCAGGCCTGGTGGGACGTGCCGGTCGCCGAGACCGCCTCGCGGGAGGCGGCCGTCGAGGCCCGCAAGTCCTACGAACGGCACCTGGGCGACCGCCGCCGCCACCTGTGAGGCGGCTCCAGGAACCCGGCACCACCGGCCGCGCCACCGACCGCACCGGCCCGCCCGCGGGCTCTTCGAGAAGGGGTGGACCCAAATGTTCGGACAATGTGATGTCAGAGTTTCCTGAGTTCGAGACCGGCGGATACGCTCCCCCTGTGTCCAAAGCAGAGTCCGCGCCGCTCGAGTTCGAGGTGGACCGCTCCAGCCCGGTGCCGCTGTACTACCAGCTCGCCCAGCAGCTGGAGGGCGCCATCGAGCACGGCAGGCTCGCCCCGGGCAGCCTCCTGGGCAACGAGATCGAACTCGCGGGACGGCTCGGCCTCTCCCGGCCGACCGTCCGGCAGGCCATCCAGTCCCTCGTGGACAAGGGACTGCTGGTGCGCCGTCGCGGCGTGGGCACCCAAGTCGTGCACAGCCAGGTCAAGCGGCCCCTGGAGCTGAGCAGCCTCTTCGACGACCTCCAGGCGGCCGGGCAGAGCCCTGCGACCCAGGTGCTGCGCAACGAGACCGAGCCGGCCTCCGCCCTGGTCGCCGCCGCGCTCGGCCTCGCCGAGGGCAGCGACGTCGTCGTCCTGCAACGGCTGCGCTTCACCCACGGTGAGCCAATGGCCCACATGTGCAACTACCTGCCGCCGGGACTGCTGTCCCTGGACAACGCCAGGCTGGAGTCCACCGGCCTGTACCGCATGATGCGCGCCGCCGGGATCACCCTGCACAGCGCCCGTCAGTCGGTCGGCGCCCGGTGCGCCACCGAGGCGGAGGGCGAGCTGCTCGCCGAGGACCCCGGGGCCGCGCTGCTCACCATGAGCCGGACGACGTACGACGACACGGGAAGGGCCGTCGAATACGGCACGCACATCTACCGCGCCTCCCGCTACGCCTTCGAGTTCCAGCTCCTCGTACGGGCCTGAACGACCGCGGAACCCCCCCTTCCGCAAGCATCGCACCCTGTGACGGATACTTGGTCGGTTCCAAGACCTGCAGGGAAAGGCACGACGTGGAGAGCGCGAACAGGGGAAAGCGTGCGCTCGGTGCGCTACTGACAGTGGTCATCGGTGTGGCGCTGGCGGGTTGCAGCAGCACCGGGGGCCTGCGCGCGGAGCAGCGGGCCAAGGAGGCCCAGGCCAACGGATCGGCCGTCGACACACCGAAGTGGACGGTCGCCATGGTCACCCACGCCGGTGCCGGGGACAGCTTCTGGGACATCGTCCAGAAGGGCGCCCGGCAGGCCGCGGCCAAGGACAACATCAAATTCCTGTACTCCAACAGCGACCAGGGCAAGGACCAGGCGCAGCTGGTGCAGACCGCCATCGACCAGAAGGTCGACGGCCTCGTCGTCACGCTCGCCAAGCCCGAGGCCATGAAGGACGTCGTCCTGAAGGCGGAGAAGGCCGGCATCCCGGTCGTCACCATCAACTCCGGGTCCGCCCAGTCCAAGGAGTACGGCGCCCTGGCGCACATCGGCCAGGACGAGACCGTCGCCGGCGAGGCCGTCGGCGACGAGCTCACGGCGCGCGGCAGGAAGCACGTCCTGTGCGTGCTCCACGAGCAGGGCAACGTCGGCCACGAGCAGCGCTGCGCGGGCGTGAAGAACACCTTCGCGGGCACGACGGAGAACCTCTACGTCAACGGCACCAACATGCCGGACGTCCAGTCCGCCCTCCAGGCCAAGCTGGCGGCCGACCGTTCCATCGACGCCGTCGTGACCCTGGGCGCGCCCTACGCCGCCACCGCCGCCAAGGCGAAGGACCAGGCGGGCAGCCAGGCCGAGGTCGACACCTTCGACCTCAACGGCCAGGTCGCGGGCGCGCTGGAGGACGGCACCATCGGCTTCGCCGTCGACCAGCAGCCGTACCTGCAGGGCTACGAGGCCGTCGACCTGCTGTGGCTCTACCGGTACAACGCCGACGTGCTCGGCGGTGGCAGGCCCGTGCTCACCGGCCCGCAGATCGTCACCAAGGACGACGCGGCCGCGCTGAAGGACTACGCGAAGCGGGGCACCCGATGACCGCGGACAGCCTCGCGCCCCCGAGACGGCTCGGGCACCGCCTGCTCAGCCGCCCCGAGCTCGGGGCGGTCGTCGGCGCCGTGGCCGTCTTCGTCTTCTTCTCCGTGGCGGCCGACTCCTTCCTGCGGCCGGCGAGCCTGGGGACCGTCCTCTACGCGGCGTCCACCATCGGGATCATGGCGGTGCCAGTGGCGCTGCTGATGATCGGCGGCGAGTTCGACCTGTCGGCGGGCGTGCTGGTCACGTCCTCCGCCCTGGTGTCGTCGATGTTCAGCTACCAGATGACGGCGAACGTCTGGGTGGGCGTCGGCGTCTCGCTGCTCGTCACCCTCGCCATCGGCTTCTTCAACGGCATCATGCTGGCCCGCACGAAGCTGCCGAGCTTCATCATCACGCTGGGCACCTTCCTGATGCTCACCGGCCTCAACCTGGGCTTCACCAAGCTCATCGACGGCACGGTCAGCACCAAGTCCATCTCCGACATGGAGGGCTTCGCGTCGGCGCGGGCGCTGTTCGCCTCGCACCTGAGGATCGGCGACGTCGACCTCCAGGTGACCATCCTGTGGTGGATCGCGCTGGTCGCCGTCGCCACGTGGGTCCTGCTGCGCACCCGCGCCGGCAACTGGATCTTCGCCTCCGGCGGCGGCCCCGACGCGGCCCGCGCGGTCGGCGTCCCCGTCACCCGTACGAAGACGGGCCTGTACATGGCCGTCGCCTTCTGCGCGTGGATCTCCGGGCAGCACCTGCTGTTCTCCTTCGACGTCGTGCAGTCGGGAGAGGGCATCGGCAACGAGTTCCTGTACATCATCGCCGCCGTGATCGGCGGCTGTCTGATGACCGGCGGCTACGGCTCCGCCGTCGGCTCGGCGGTCGGCGCGTTCATCTTCGGCATGACCAGCAAGGGCATCGTCTACGCCGAGTGGAACCCAGACTGGTTCAAGTTCTTCCTGGGCGCCATGCTGCTGCTGGCGACGCTGCTCAACGCCTGGGTGCGCAAGCGGGCGGAGGCGGCGAAGTGACGGTCCTGGTGAAGCTGACCGACGTCAGCAAGGCGTACGGGCACGTGCGCGCCCTGGAGGGCGTCTCCCTGGAGGTGCACGCGGGGGAGATCACCTGCGTCCTCGGTGACAACGGTGCGGGCAAGTCCACCCTGATCAAGATCATCGCCGGGCTGCACCAGCACGACGGGGGCACTTACGAGGTCGAGGGCGTGCCCGTACGCCACGCCTCCCCCCGCGAGGCCCTCGACCGAGGCATCGCCACGGTCTACCAGGACCTGGCCGTCGTCCCGCTGATGCCGGTGTGGCGGAACTTCTTCCTCGGCTCCGAGCCGAGGAAGGGCCGCGGCCCCTTCAAGCGCCTGGACGTCGCCATGATGCGGGAGACCACGCGCACGGCACTGCGCGACATGGGGATCGACCTGCGCGACGTGGACCAGCCCATCGGCACCCTGTCGGGCGGGCAGCGGCAGAGCGTCGCCATCGCCCGGGCCGTGCACTTCGGGGCCAAGGTGCTCATCCTCGACGAGCCCACGGCGGCACTCGGCGTCCGGCAGTCCGGCGTCGTCCTGAAGTACGTCGCCGCGGCCCGGGACGCCGGGCTGGGTGTGGTCCTCATCACGCACAACCCCCACCACGCCCACCTCGTCGGCGACCGCTTCGTCCTGCTGCGCCGCGGCACGATGACCGGCTCCTACACCAGGGACGGGATCACGGTGGACGAGCTCACGCGGGAGATGGCCGGCGGCTCGGACCTCGAGGCGCTCGCGCACGAACTGCGCCGCCCGGCGCCGTGAGGGCGGGTGGGCGGCCCCCGGTCGTCCACCCGGGCACCCGCTCCGCCGGCGCCCGGGGCAGCGGGCCACGCCCCCGCCGGCCCCGGCACTTAGAATCACTCGGAGAAACGCCCCCGACCCCGGAGAGACGAGCCTTGCGAGCGACGACCGAGCAGCAGTTCGGGACCGAGTCCGGGATCGGATCCACGGGGGTGAACCGATGAGCATGTACCGAGGTGCCGCCCGCTCCTCCAGCAGTTCCACACTCCTGAGCACGGTGGGCCGCCGCGAGCGCCGCTCGCACCTCACCGCGCCCCGGGTCCCCACCGTCGGCATCGACATCGGCGGCACCAAGGTGATGGCCGGCGTCGTCGACGCGGACGGCACCATCCTGGAGAAGCTGCGCACCGAGACCCCGGACAAGAGCAAGAGCCCGAAGGTGGTCGAGGACACCATCACCGAGCTCGTCCTCGACCTGTCCGAGCGGCACGACGTGCACGCCGTGGGCATCGGCGCGGCCGGGTGGGTCGACGCGGACCGCTCCCGGGTGCTCTTCGCCCCCCACCTGTCCTGGCGCGACGAGCCGCTGAAGGCCCGCCTCACCGAGCGCCTGCGGGTCCCCGTCATGGTGGACAACGACGCGAACACCGCCGCATGGGCGGAGTGGCGCTTCGGCGCCGGCCGCGGTGAGAACGACCTCGTCATGATCACGCTAGGCACCGGGATCGGCGGCGCCATCCTGGAGGACGGCCAGGTCAAGCGGGGCCGCTACGGCGTCGCGGGCGAGTTCGGCCACATGCAGGTCGTGCCCGGCGGCCACCGCTGCGCCTGCGGCAACCGCGGCTGCTGGGAGCAGTACAGCTCGGGCAACGCCCTGGTGCGCGAGGCCCGCGAACTCGCGGCGGCGGAGTCCCCTGTCGCGTACGGGATCATCGACCGGGTCGACGGCCAGGTCCGGGAGATCACCGGACCGCTCATCACGGAGCTCGCCCGTGAGGGTGATCCGATGTGCGTCGAGCTCTTCCAGGACATCGGCCAGTGGCTGGGCGTCGGCATCGCCAACCTCGCCGCCGCCCTGGATCCTTCCTGCTTCGTCATCGGCGGCGGCGTCAGCGCGGCCGACGACCTGCTGATCGCCCCGGCCCGCGACGCCTTCCGGCGCCATCTGACCGGCCGCGGCTACCGGCCGGAGGCGCGTATCGTCAAGGCCCAGCTCGGCCCAGAGGCCGGGATGGTCGGCGCCGCGGACCTGGCGCGGCTGGTCGCGCGCCGCTTCCGGCGGGCCAACCGGCGGCGGGTCGAGCGGTACGAGCGCTACGCGAAGGTCGTCGGCAAGTGAGTGCCATGCCCGCGAGGAAGCCGCCGCGCTGGGTGCAGTGGACGGTCGTCCCGCTGCTGATCCTGGTGCCGATCGGCTACGTGATCATCTCCGCCGAGCAGAGCCGGGACAGCGGCGAGGAGAAGCAGCAGCAGGCCGCCGCCACCACGCTCACCTACCTGTGGCCCACCAAGGTGCAGCGGCGCATCTACGAGGTGCCGATCCCGTCCGGGTCGACGCCGGTGGCGTACCTGGAGACCAACAACTGGGCCTCCAGCTCTTTCTACGTGCAGTTCCGCACCAACCAGGGCGGCCTGGACACCTTCCTCGCCCAGGTCGGCACGAGCCGCTCCGCCCTGAGGGACGGCGACGTGACCGTGAGCCCGAAGCAGGCCCGCACGGTGCGCTGGACCTTCGGCACGGACCGCCGGTGGGCCGGTCTCAAGCTCAAGCAGCACGGCGACAAGCCGGACCACAACATCACGGTCGACCTCTCCAACACGGACCACCCCGTGGTCTATGTCGTGTCCACGATAAACTTCCGCTGACCGGCGCCCAGGCGCCGCAAGGGTCCCGCGCCGTCACGGGGCCCGGGCGTCCGTGCCCGCGAACGCCTCGATAGCGTGGAGCGAGTGACCGACGAGCAGACCCCCAAGACCCTCCAGCACCGCATCGACGGCCCGCAGGACGCCCCGGTCCTGGTCCTCGGCCCCTCACTGGGCACGACGTGGCACATGTGGGACCGGCAGATACCCGAGCTGACCCGGCAGTGGAGGGTTCTGCGGTACGACCTCCCGGGGCACGGCGGTGCCCCCGCCGACCCCTCTGCCTCCACCGCCGACCTCGCCGACCGCCTGCTGGGCACCCTGGACGAGGCCGGCGTCGAGCGCTTCGGCTACGCGGGCTGCGCTTTCGGCGGCGCCATCGGCACCCAGCTCGCGCTGCGCGCCCCGCAGCGCGTGGCCTCGCTCGCGCTGGTCTCCTCGGCCGCCCGTTTCGGAACCCCTGACGCATGGCGGCAGCTCGGCGTCGTCGTCCGTGCGAACGGCCTGGAGCAGATCGCCCTGAGCACCCCCGAGCGCTGGTTCGCCCCCGCCTTCCGTGCCGCCCAGGCCGCCATCGTGGACTGGTCCGTGCAGATGGCCCGCGCCGTCGACCCCGAGTGCTACATCGCCGCCTGCGAGGCGCTGGCCGCCCATGACGTGCGCGCCGAGCTGGGCCTGATCACCGTGCCGACGCTGGTCCTGGGCGGCGCCGAGGACCAGGTGACGCCGCCCGCCGACGCCCGGGCCCTGGTCGCCGGGATACCGGACGCGCGGCTCGCGGTCGTCCCCGGGGCCTCGCACCTGGTGCCGGTCGAGCAGCCCGCCGCCGTGGGCGAACTCCTCGTACGCCACTTCGAGGCCACCTGGACCGAGCAGCCCGCCGCCGTGACCCTCCCCGCGCAGCCCGCACATGCGGCCCCCGAGCCCGCTGCGGCGGCCCCCGTACGGCCCGCGCCGCAGCACCGGGGCGGTACCGCGGGCGAACGCCCGGACGCGTACGCGCAGGGCGACCGCACCCGGCGCGAGCTCCTGGGCGACGCCCACGTCGACCGGGCGGCGGGGGAGGCCGAGGAGTCCGCCGGGGACTTCGAGGAGTTCGTCACCCGCTACGCCTGGGGGGAGGTCTGGAACCGGCCCGGGCTCGACCGGCGCACCCGCAGCGTCGTCACCCTGACCGCGCTCGTCGCCGGCGGCCACCACACGGAACTGGCCGGGCACACCCGGGCCGCGCTGCGCGGCGGCCTCACCCCGGCCGAGATCGAGGAGGTGCTGCTGCACACCGCCGTCTACTGCGGGGTGCCCGCCGCCACCTCCGCCTTCGCGGTGGCGCGGCGTGTCATCCGGGAGGAGACTCGGCCACGGGAGTGAGCCCGCGCGCACGGCGGCAGCCCGGTCGCCCCGTCAGCCCCTTGCCATCCCCACCTGGATGCGGCGTGTGCGGTGCGCACGGCCCCGGCCATGATGGCCATGCAAAAGATCACCGCTCCGGAGGAGAGCCATGAAGCTGACGAAGAGGGGCCATGCCTGCGTCCGCCTGGAGAAGGACGGGCGCACGCTCGTCATCGACCCCGGAGCCTTCACCGAACCGGAGGCGGCGACGGGGGCGGAGGCGGTGCTCATCACGCACGAGCACGCGGACCACTTCAGCGAACAGCAATTGCGCGCCGCCCTGGAGGCCGACCCCGCCGCCGAGATCTGGACGTTGAAGAGCGTCGCCGACCAGGTGTCGGCCGCCTTCCCGGGCCGGGTCCACACCGTCGGCGAGGGCGACACCTTCAGTGCGGCCGGCTTCGACATCGAGGTGCACGGTCAGATGCACGCCGTGATCCACCCCGACATCCCGCGCATCACCAATGTGGGCTTCCTCGTCGACGGCTCCGTCTTCCACCCCGGCGACGCGCTCACCGTGCCCGGCCGGTCCGTCGAGACGCTGCTGCTGCCGGTGCACGCCCCCTGGAGCAAGGTCTCCGAGGTCATCGACTACCTCCGCGAGGTCAAGCCGGCCCGCGCCATCGACGTGCACGACGGGCTGCTCAGCGACATCGCGCGTACCGTCTACGACCGGCTGCTCGGCCCCGACGGGCCCGGTGTCGGCGGCGCGGAGCACGGCAGGCTGGCCCCCGGCGACAGCGCCGACCTGGGCTGACGACCTGCCGCGGACGGCCCCGGGGAACGCCGCGGGGCCGGTTGTCGGAGGCGGGCGGTACATTCGGGTCCATGCGCATCGCCACCTGGAACGTCAACTCGATCACCGCCCGCCTGCCGCGGCTGCTGCCCTGGCTGGAGAAGAACAGCCCGGACGTGCTGTGCATCCAGGAGACCAAGTGCGCCGAGGCGCAGTTCCCGTTCGACGAGCTGCGCGCCCTCGGCTACGAGACCGCCGTCAACGCCACCGGCCGGTGGAACGGCGTCGCCCTGCTGTCCAAGGTGGGTCTCGAGGACGTCGTCGTCGGCCTGCCCGGCGGCCCGCTGTACGAGGAGGTCGACGAGCCCCGCGCGGTCTCGGCGACCTGCGGCCCGGTCCGGGTCTGGTCGGTGTACGTGCCCAATGGCCGTGAGGTCGGCCACGAGCACTACGCCTACAAGCTGCGCTGGTTCGAGGCGCTGCGCGCGGCGGTCGCGCAGGACGCTGCCGGCGGGCGCCCCTTCGCCGTCCTCGGCGACTACAACGTGGCGCCCACCGACGAGGATGTGTGGGACCCCTCGGTCTTCGAGGGGCTGACCCACGTCACCCCCGCGGAGCGGGAGGCGCTGGCGCACCTGCGCGAGGCCGGGCTCAACGACGTGGTGCCCCGCCCGCTGAAGTACGACCGTCCCTACACCTACTGGGACTACCGCCAGCTGGCCTTCCCCAAGAACCGCGGCATGCGGATCGACCTGGTCTACGCGAACCAGGCCTTCGGCAAGGCGGTCTCCGACGCCTACGTCGACCGTGAGGAGCGCAAGGGCAAGGGCGCCTCCGACCACGCCCCCGTCGTGGTCGACCTCGACGTCTGACCGCTCCGGGGCAGGCCCACCGCGAAGCGCCCGCCGGCCCTGCGCTGGAACTCGACGTAGCCGCGCAGGCCGGGCGGGCAGGGCAGGTGCAAGGTGGCCGGATGCGCCACGTCGCGCAGGTCCACCACCAGGGCGTCGTCCGGCAGCCCGGTCAGCGCGCCCGCCAGCTCCGGGTCGGCGTCGGGCCGGGCCTGCCCCACGGGCGTGCCCCGCAGGTCGGGCCGGTAGGAGAAGACGTGCGAGGTCTCGGCGAGCCGCTCCAGCACGGCGGTGTGGTCCGGAGCCGTGCCGTCCGCCCGTTCGGGATCCGGATCCGGCTCGGGCACCGTGCGCTCCAGGGCCGTGAGCCCGGCCCGGGCCAGCAGGGTGACCCAGTCGACCAGTGACGGCGCGACGTACGCCCAGGTGTCGAGGAAGACGCCGGTCGCGGCGAACACCCGGCCCCAGGCGCCGGTGCCCTCGTCCACGTCGACGAAGAGCGTGTCCCCGCCCGACTCGTGCAGCAGGTGCGCGGAGCCGGGCGGCCCCACCGCCCAGCCACCGGGGTGCAGCCCGCGCTCCGGGGCCAGCCGGTACTCCTCCAGCCCCCCGATGCGGATCGACCGCACCCTGCCGACCAGGTGCCGCACCTCGTCGGGCAGCGGCACGCCCCACGCCGCGATCTCGGCGTCGTCCGCGCCGGGTGCCAGCCGCACCGTCCCCGGTGCCCGCGCCGCCAGTTCCTCCAGCAGCCGCCAGGCGCGGTCCGCCGCCCGTGCCGCGGCTTCCCGTTCATCCCGCATTGCATGGCCCTTCTCGCGCGGGGCAGCCTTACGTTACGTATTGTGCGGCAACGGAACGTATACAACGTGTCGTTACCGTTGGCATACGCCCGCGCGTACGCTCCCGGCCATGAAGAGCTTCTCCGTCGACATCGCCGCCGCCGTGCTCGAACCCGACCCCCTGGACCCGGAGCAGATCGTCTCCGGCTCCCCGGAGGTCACCGGAACGGTGCTGTGGCAGTCGCCCGACGGCACCCGTTCGAGGGGGATCTGGCAGATCACCCCGGGCGTGGTGACCGACACCGAGGCGGACGAGATGTTCGTGGTCGTCAGCGGGCGGGCCACCGTCGAGGTGGAGGGCGGACCGACCCTGGAGCTCGGCCCGGGTGACGTCTGCGTCCTCCGCGAAGGAGACCGCACGACATGGACCGTCCACGAGACACTCCGCAAGGCCTACGCCATAGGCTGATGCCCATGGACATCTCCTTCCTGGACAGATGGCGCAAACGGTACGGCGAGGTCCGCGGCGCGGCCGTACCGGAGTCCCTCGCCGAGGACCCGGAAGGAGTCGCGGAACTGCTCTCCGAGTGCCAACTGCTGCGCGCCAGGGCCGAGGCCGAGGGCGTGGAACTGGACGACACGGCCGCCTCTTTGGAGCGCCTGGACCAACTGGTGCCGCGCTGGCGCGACGATCCGGACGAGCTGTCCTGGCTCGGCAACGACGCCGGGCTCTACCTCGGCACGGTCGTCGTGCGCACCGTGCCGGGCGCGAGCTGGCAGATCTGGCCCAACGGCCGGCCCGTCATCCTGCTGGCCTCCGGCCGTGAACTCGACGTCGTCGAGGCCGGCCACGAGTGGGCGGAGAGCGGCACCCCGGAGCTGTCCCAGGTCCACGCCGAGGCGTCCGAGGCCTGAGCGCCGCCCGGCGCTCCTAGATGACGCGCTCGGCCTCGCCGAGCATGGCCTCGAACCAGCGGTCGAAGCCATAGAGCACCGAGCCGGGCGGCGTGGCGGAGAGCCGGTAGACCAGCGAGCCCCGCGGGTCCGCCGGCGGTCCGATGACGGAGACGAAGGCGGCACCGTCGAGGCGCACCAACCGCCACACCGGCGCGGTGCGGTAGCGGTAGACCTCCAGCTGAATCGTTCCTTCATCGGCGAGGGCGGCGAGCATGTCCTCCGCGAAGCGCAGGCTCGACGCGAAGAAGCGCGGTGTCTCGCCGACCTCCTCCGCGATCCGGGCGACCGCGGGGCTCTCCGGGTGCAGCAACAGCAGCCGCATGCGGGGAGGAGACCCGGTCCGGCCGTCGCGGGTCAGGGGCCCCCGCAGCAGCGAGTCGCCGAGCGCCACCAGGCCCAGGGCGCGCACGCCCACCACGTCCACCGCGTCGGCGCTCGCGGCCGCCTCGCGGATCTCCGCGGCCGCCTCGGGCTTGGTCAGCGCGACCGCCGCGACCTGCGGATGGTCCATCAGGTCGCGGACGCCGTACGAGCGCAGGCGGCGCGGCGCGAGCCCCATGAGCATCCGTGCGTGGTCCGGCATGCGCAGGCCCTGCGCGATGCGCTCGAACACGTCGAACCGCACCACCGAGCGGCGCCCCCGCACGATCTCGTTGACCCGGCCCTGCAGCAGCCCCGTTGCGGCGGCGATGCGCGACTGGCTCGCGCCGCCGTACTGCTGCGCGAACCGCAGGATCGCCCCGGCGTCGCGGGCCCGCAGGGCCTCCCGTATCTCCTCGCGCTCCCAGGCCCACGCGGGGATCTCGACGGCAGCGCCGGCAACCGGTCCCGACATCCACGACTCCCGTCCGTACCGGCGCCGGTTCCTTCCACCGGCGTTACCAGCGGGTATGTCGTGGTGAGAATAGCGCGGGGGTATCGCGTGCACGTGTGCTTCACGGAATGCTCGGCGCCACCTACGACACCTGTGAGGTGGTCACATGGGGGACAACTTGGCCGCACAGCCCCCGTTCCGGCGCGTCGCCCCCGGCGCCGACCGCGGTGCCGGAGACGAGTCCCCTCCGGATACCCTCCATACCCACGGTCCGGCGGCCGAACCCGTCCCGGCCCCACCCGCCACCGTCCTGCTGGGCGAGGTCTTCCTGCCCGCCGACGACCTGGCGCCCGCCCAGGCGCGCCGCATCCTGGCGGCGACCCTGGACGCGTGGGACCTCGGGTACCTGATGGACCCCGCGAGCATCGTCCTCGCCGAGCTCGTCTCCAACGCCGTGCGGCACGCCGGGGGCCGGCGTGTGGGCGTCACGCTGTCGCGGCGGCTGACGCTGGTGCACATGTCGGTCCGCGACGGCTCCCGCACTCCGCCCTGCCTGGTGCTGACCGGGCGGGTCCCCGACACGACGGGGAGCGCCCGCGGTCTTCAGGTGGTTTCCGCCCTCACCTACCGCTGGGGGACAGACCTCCTGCCGGGCGGCAAGCGTGTCTGGGCCGAGATCGCCGTCTGACGGGGCGTCGGGAGGTGCATGATGGGGTCATGGACTCCCTGCAGCAGATGCCCAACATCGGCGCGGTCCTGGCCGAGCGCCTTCGCAGCGCCGGTGTGCCGGACGCCGACGAGCTGCGCCGCCTCGGATCCGGAGGGGCCTTCGCGATGATCCGCGAAGGGCTTCCCGAGGACGCCTGCACCCACACCCTGCTCGCCCTCGAGGGCGCGATCCGCGGTACCCGCTGGACCGCCATCCCCAAGGCCGACCGCGACGCGCTGGTCGGCCGGGTGCTCGGCGAGGGCCACGCGGGCGCCGCAGCCGGAGGCCGTTAGCGATCGCACGCCACCACCGGGCCGAGGGGCGCGGCCTCGCCGGGTCCGGCCACGCGCCCGCCCGGCAGCCGGTCAGGACGAGAAGTCGATGCTGTACGCCACACGCCAGCGGTCGGCGCGGATCACCGTGTCCGAGGTCTCCACGGCGCGGTCGTCGGCGTCGAAGTACGTCCGCTGGACCGCCGTCACGCACTGGCCGTGCGCACAGCCGAGGGTCTGCGCCTCCCAGCCGGTGGCGGGCCGTGATTCCAGGACCTCGCGGGCCCGCACCACGCGGACCCCGATCGCGGCCAGCCGTCCCCGCACACCACGGCGGGCGTAGGGGCCGCGTTCGGGGTGCGCGACGTCCGTGCCGTCGGTGATGGCCAGCGGTTCCCAACTGGTCGCGAGCTGCACGGGCCGGCGGTTCGCCAGGTACTCGTAACGGGTCATCACCACCGGGTCGCCGGTGGCGATGCAGAGCCGCTCGGCGATGGCCGGCGGGGCGGTCGTGGTGACCGTCGAGGACTCCCAGTCCACCATTGCGGCGTCACCGGCGACCCGTGTGGCGAAGGGTGAGTCGACGGCGCCGGTGCCGCGGTCGAGCGTCCCCCGGGCCGAACGGTCGATCACGAACACCCCGCGGCCGAACTGCCCTTCGACGTAGCCCGCCGCCTTCAGCACGCGCACTGCCCGGTCGACGGTCTGGTCGCTCGCCCGGTAGGCCTCCTTCAGCCGGGAACGGGAGGGGATGCGGGACTCGGGCTTGAGGAGTCCCTCGTCGATCCGCCGCATGAGGTCGTCGGCGATCCACTGGTACACCGGCGCCGGCTCGGCCATCCCCGCTGTCCTCTCTCCCGCTCCTGGCACGACGTTAGGTACGCAGGCCACAGCTGCGTACCGAGGTACGCACGCTACGGGAGTGACGGTCGGCGAAGCGGCAGGGAGAGCCGGGACGGGTCCGCCGCCGGGGAGGAGAAGGCCAGCCCGGAGAAGGCCGGGTTGTGCTCGATGTAGAGGGGGTCGACGGTGTCCACGACCACGGTCAGGCGGTGGCCGGCCGGGACGTCGTAGGCGGTGGAGTACAGCTCCAGGTCCACCGCGAAGGGGCTTCCCGGGGTGCGGTCGGTGAAGGTGTAGGGGGCGTGCGTGATCAGCTTGCCGATGCCGAGGGAGTTCACGTCGTACAGGTAGGCCACGAAGGTGCCCCGGGAGGCCGAGGGCGTCACCGTGGTGTGCAGCACGGGGGTGCCGCGGACCTGCTGCACGGTCTCGTCGCGGGGACTCTGCCAGACCGCGGCGAAGGTGCGCGGCAACAGCGGTACGGAGACGACGGGCGGCGCCTGCGCGAGCTGGTCGGCGAGCGAGGAGAGGAAGATGATGCCGCCGTCCGCGCCCGAGTCGACGTTCGCGGCGATGCGGCGGGTGCCGTCCAGCGGCAGCTCGCGGGTGGCCGAGGGTACGGCCGACCAGCTGCCGTACCCCTCGTAGCCGCCACCGCTGCGGGAGGCCAGGCGGACCGGCTGCTCCTTGTCGATGCCGTTGTCCACGCCCTTGAGGTGGTGGTCCAGCCAGCGCCGCGTGTCGGACCAGACGTCGTTGGGCAGCCCGAACAGCCCCGTGATCTCCGGTGTCGCGTGGTCGCCCGGGCGGAACTCCAGGCGCTTGGGGACGGTCAGCCGGTCGTAGAACGAGGCGAGCTGGTTGGGCGAGAAGATCGTGTCGCCCCAGGCGTTGGCGAGCATCACGGCGGTGCCGTTGGCGTTGATCCGGTCGAGGTAGGTGCCGGGGGAGCGCAGCCGGCTCCAGGCGATCAGCTCGTCCTCCTGGTCGTAGTCGGAGGCCAGGAAGTCGGTGAGCACCCGCTGGAACTCGGCGCTGGGCCGGCCCGTGAGGTATCCGGCGGCGCCGAGCAGCAGGGAGGACTGCAGGTGCTGGGTGCGGCCGCCGTAGATGGACTCGGTCAGGTCCGCCCAGCCGCTGAGCGCCGCCACCGCCTTGACGCGGGGGTCGTGCGCGGCGCCCATGAGGGTCAGTCCGGCACCGTAGGAGACGCCGGCCATGCCGATCCGGCCGGGGTCCGCGGGGGTGTTGGCGAGCGTCCAGTCGATGACCCTCGAGATGTCCGCGACGTCGAGCGGCCCGGCGACGTCGATCGTCCCGCCGGAGAGGTAGAAGCCACGAGCGGTGTAACTCACCACGACGTAGCCGGAGTCGGCGAGCTTCTGCGCCTGGGCCAGGTACTGCAGGTCGTTCAGGCCCCAGCTGCTGGGGAGGACGACGGCGGGATAGCGCGCACTTGCGTCGCGACCGCCGTTGCCCGAAGGGGTGAAGACGTTCCCCTTGAGGGTGATCCCGCCGGCTCCCGGGATGTCGACGAAGCGGACGGAAGGGGCGGCGGTGCCCGCCACGCGGGCCGTGCCGGCCGCGGTGCCCGGGCCTGCGAGCGGGGTCGCGTGCGCGGCGGGGGCCGCGATGCCCAGTGCCGCGGTGGCGAGCAGGACGGCGGAAAACGTTCCCGCGGTGGTACGAAGCGCTCTCATGGCGGCTCCAGATGTCCCCGTGACAAAGTGACTGGAGAGTAACCAGAGCCGCTTACCGTTGGTAATACCTCTGCATGTTACGCGCCAGTAACGATTGCCCTGAGCTGAGGGAACGTCAGTCCATCGAGCGAACTTGCGACGCATCCATTGACTTCGGCCACGCGGGACGCCGAATCTGAACCCGTCAGCGTCGACAGGGGGAGGGCCCGATGGGTGTCGGACGTGCATCGATCCTGGGAGCGGCCGCGGCGGCGGCCGCGCTCGTGCTCGCCGCGGTGAGCACGGTTCCGGCCACCGCGCACTCGCGCGACGGCCACCATCAAGGCAACGGTCACGGCAACGGCCACCGGGACGCGTACGTCGCGCTCGGGGACTCGTACACGTCGGGACCGCTCATCCCCGACCAGGTGGACGCCAATTGCGCCCGGTCGAACCGGAACTACCCCTCGTTGGTGGCGGGGCGGCTGAGAGGCACCAGCCTGACCGACGTGAGCTGCGGCGGGGCCACCACCGCCGAGATGTGGAAGGCGCAGGGCAGCAACCCGCCGCAGCTGGACGCCCTGAGCCGGCGGACCTCCCTGGTCACCCTGCAGATCGGCGGCAACGACGTCGGCTTCGGGAGCATCATCCGCACCTGCGCCGGCGCCGCGGTCTCCGACCCGACCGGCAATCCCTGCGAGAAGTACTACACGGCGGGTGGAACCGACCGGTTGCGGGCCGCCGTGGAGCAGACGGCACCGAAGATCGACGCCGTGCTGGACGCCATCCACCACCGCGCGCCGCGGGCCCGCGTCGTGGTCGTCGGCTACCCGGCGCTGCTCCCCGACAGCGGGGTCGGCTGCCGCCCGGCCGTGCCCTTCGCCGACAAGGACTTCGCCTACCTCCGGGACACCGAGAAGCGGCTCAACGCCATGCTGGCCCGTCGTGCCAAGGCCGCCCACGCGACCTACGTCGACACCTACACCCCGACCGTCGGCCACGACATGTGCACGGCCCCCGGCGTCCGCTGGATCGAGCCGCTCACGCCCGCCGCTCCGGCCGCGCCCGCCCATCCCAACGCGCTGGGCGAGAAGGCCATGGCCGCTGCCGTCCTGGACCGGATCTGCGTGCGCGGCCGCATATGACGGGGCCGCGGGGGCCCGTGCCCCCGCGGCCGTCCCGCCCGGTCCCGGGCCGTCACTCCGCGGCGACGGCCACCGGCGGGCTGGCGGGGGTCTTGGCCTCGCGGGTGACGTCGGCGACGACCTCCACCACGTCGGGTCCGTAGGCGTCGGAGTTGACGACCTTCAGCAGCAGGCAGAAGGTGCCGTCCACCCCGTACTTGCGGGACAGTCGCTGGTAGTGGCGGGCGAGGTAGCGCACGGCGGCCTGGTTGGTCACCCCGCGCTGGCCGGAGGCGAGGAAGACCGGGCGGTTGTTCCCGGTGTTCTCGTTGGCAGCCAGCCGGGCCAGGAAGACGTACTCCACCTTGCCCTTCTCCATACGGTAGGTCTCGCCGCCCACGGTCAGCGCGCCCTGGTCCTCGACGGGCCCGGTGAAGTCGTTGACCTGGAAACCGGGCAGCATGGAGCGCAGGTGCGCCGCCATGCGGTGGTTGGATATCGGACCGCCGACGCAGAACTCGGTGCGCGCGCCGAAGCCCTGCCAGGCGGTGTCGTGGGGCAGGATCTCGGCGTGCGCTCCGCACTCCTTGATCAGCGCGGACAGTTCGATCAGCGCGAAGACGTCATGGCGCGCCACGCTCCATCCCCGTGTCGAGCCCGGATCGCGGTTGATCACCAGCAGGCACTCCGAGCCGGTGGGCAGCCCGAAGAAGCGCTGTTTGCGCCGCAGCTTGCGCCGCCACAGGTACGTGCGGACGAACCAGCCCAGCGCGGCGCTGATACCGCTCGCGGCGAGTCCCAGGACGAAGTTGCGCACGTCGTCGCTCATGGGCCGGGATCGTAGTTGAGGCGTTCCTGACGAGGAAGGCAGGGTGGGGTTAGGCTGCCCGGACGGTCGCCCCAGTGGAGGTCCACGTATGCGTCGTCACGCTGTACGGAGTCTGTCGCTGCTCGCCGTAACCGCCACCGCCGCGCTGTCGGTGGCCGCGGCCCCGCCGGGGGCGGACGCCCGGGCCCGGGACGCCACACCCGCCAAGGTCCCGCTCGCCGTCGGCTACGGGGGCGCGGTCTCCAGCGTCGACGCCGACGCCTCCGCCGCCGGCATCGAGGTGCTGCGGCGCGGAGGGAACGCCGTGGACGCCGCGGTCGCCACCGCGGCCGCCCTGGGCGTCACCGAGCCGTACTCCTCGGGCATCGGCGGCGGCGGTTACTTCGTGTACTACGACGCGAGGCAGCGCAAGGTCCACACCATCGACGGCCGCGAGACGGCCCCCAAGAGCGCCACCGACAAGCTCTTCGTCGAGAACGGCCAGCCGCTGCCGTTCAACGACGCCGTCACCAGCGGTCTGAGCGTCGGCGTCCCCGGTACTCCCGCGACCTGGGACACCGCCCTGAGATCCTGGGGCAGCCGCAGCCTGGGTGACGTGCTGCGACCCGCCGAGCGCCTCGCGCACGACGGGTTCACGGTGGACGCCACCTTCCGCAGCCAGACGGAAGCCAACCAGGCGCGCTTCAAGGACTTCCCGGCCACCGCCGCGCTCTTCCTGCCCGGCGGGCAGCTGCCCGCGGTGGGTTCCACGCTCAAGAACCCCGACCTCGCCCGCACCTACGACGAGCTGGGCCGCAAAGGCGTCTCCGCCGTCTACAGCGGCGGCATAGGCGCCGACATCGTGAACACCGTGCGCAAGCCGCCCGTGGACCCGGCCGCGACGCGGGTCGTCCGCCCCGGCGACCTCACGACGGCGGACCTGAAGGCCTACAAGGCCAAGCCGCAGGACCCGACCCGGGTCTCCTACCGCGGCCTGGACGTCTACGGCATGGCGCCCTCCTCCTCCGGCGGCACCACCGTCGGTGAGGCGCTGAACATCCTGGAGCGGACCGGCAGACTCTCCCGGCTCTCCGACGCCCAGTACCTGCACCGCTTCCTCGAGGCGAGCAGGATCTCCTTCGCCGACCGCGGACGCTGGGTCGGCGACCCGGCCTTCGAGAAGGTCCCGACCGCGGGGCTGCTGTCGCAGTCGTTCGCGGACTCCCGGGCCTGCCTGATCAAGGACGACGCGGTGCTGACCAGCCCGGTCGCCCCGGGCGACCCGTACCACCCGGCGCGCTGCGGCAGTGGCGGCAAGGCCGCCCCGACGACGTACGAGGGCGAGAACACCACGCACCTCACGGTCGCCGACAAGTGGGGCAACGTCGTCGCGTACACGCTGACCATCGAGCAGACCGGTGGCAGCGCCATCACCGTCCCCGGGCGCGGTTTCCTGCTCAACAACGAGCTGACCGACTTCTCGTTCGTCCCTGCGAGCGCCTCGGTGCACGACCCCAACCTGCCGGGCCCCGGGAAGCGGCCGCGCTCCTCGATGTCGCCGACGATCGTGCTGAAGGACGGCCGCGTCGACTTCGCGCTCGGCTCGCCCGGCGGCGCCACGATCATCACCACCGTGCTGCAGGTGCTGACCGAGCACGTCGACCGCGGGCTGCCGCTGGTGGACGCGATCGCCGCGCCGCGCGCGAGCCAGCGCAACGCCGCGACCACGCAGGTCGAGCCGGCCTTCCTCGCGAGCGACGTGGCGGCGGAGCTGAAGGACATCGGGCACAGCTTCGCCGACGCGGGTGAGATCGGTGCGACGACGGGCGTCCAGCGACTGCCGGACGGCCGCTGGCTCGCCGCCGCCGAGACGGTGCGCCGCGGCGGCGGCTCGGCGATGGTGGTTCAGAGCACCACGCGGTAGTGGGTCGTCAGGCGCCGCTCGTCGTCCAGCACGTGGAAGGCGACGCCGGGCGGCGCCGAACGGTCGGCGACCGAGCCGTCCTGTGCGCCCTCCCACGGCATGCGCAGCGTCCACGTCACCCCGGGCGCGGCGATCAGGGGCCGCCCGGCGAAGGTGGTGGCGGCGGGCGTGTGCGCGTGCCCGGTCAGGACGGCGATCACCTCGGGGTGCGCGGCCAGCAGTTCCTCCAGGGGCCCGGGCCCGCCCAGCCGGTAGCCGTCGGGCAGCGGATGGTGGAGCGCGACGGGCGGGTGGTGGAAGGCCACCAGCGCGGGCGTGCCGGGGGCCAGCCCGTCCAGCGTCGAGGACAGCCACCGCAGGGTCTCCTCGTCCAGGAGGCCGTCGTCCTCCTCCGGGATCGTCGAGTCGCACATCAGCACCGCGGTCCCGGCGAGGAGGTGCGCGCGGTTCACCGGTTCCGCCGCCTCGGCCTCGCCCAGCAGCGCCTTGCGGTAGGCGGCCCGCCGGTCGTGGTTGCCCGGGCAGGGGAGCACCGGGAAGGGCGCTTCCAGGATCCGGGCCGCCTCCTCGTACTCGGCGGGGGCGCCGTGGTCGGCGATGTCCCCGGTGACCAGCAGCGCGTCCGGCGGCCGGGGAAGCCCGCGCAGGTACGCCATGACGCGGGTGGCGCGCTCCGTCGAGCGTTCGGTGCCGTCGAGATGCAGGTCGCTGATGTGAGCCAGCAGCAGCATGGGCCGCTCCCCTCTAGGCTTAATGCTTAATTCGAGTCCTAACATTAGAACGGTAGGGTGCGGCGGGCGGACGATCAAGAGGAGGGGCGCCGTGGAGCGCTACCTGGCCCTGGAACTGGTGAGCACCATCCGGCACGACGGCGACGGAGGGGTCGCCGACGACCTCGGCGACCCTTCCGCGCTGACGGCGTGGGTCCGCGAACACCTTCGCGGGTCCGGCGGCTTCACCGCCGACGATGCCGCCCTCGCCGACGTCCTCGCACTCCGCCGTGCCGTCCGGGCCCTGTTCGCCCGCGCCGTGGCGCCCGGGCCGTCCAGCTCCGCCGACGCCCGGCGTCTGATGCCCGCGGAGGAGGCCCTCGCCCACCTCAACGCCGCCGCGGCTCGGGTCCCCGTCGTCCCCCGGCTCGTGTGGGAGGCGGAGCAGGCTCCCGTGGCCCGTCTCGTGCCCGGGGCGGAGCGCGACGACCCCGCCGCCCGGATCGTCGCCGAACTGGCCCGCGCGGCCGTCGACTTCCTGGCCGGACCCGAGCGGGAACGGCTGCGTGCCTGCACCGCGCCCCGGTGCGTCCGGTACTTCGTCAAGTCCCACGGCCGTCAGGAGTGGTGCAAGCCGTCCTGCGGCAACCGGGCCCGTGTCGCCCGGCATTACCGTCGTCACCACCCGGAGGCGGCCGGGTCCTGAGGGCCGGGGGACGCCTCCGGCGGCGGCCCCGGCCGGGGGCGCGCCGCCGTGCCTCCGCGCGGGGCCCGGGCGCCCGTGCAGCCTCTGCCCCTTCCGTGAAAACTCTCCGTAGCACCGCCGTAACACAGCGGGTGTCGAATGCCGTGCGGACCACACGCTTCCGCCGCCAGGCGGCGGACAGGGAGGAGCGACAGTGGAGCGCGGGGCGCACAGCCAGGCCATCGAGCAGGTAGGCGAGTTCGCCGGGTACCTCCGGGGGCTCGTCGGCGCGGCGGGCGACACGCCCGGCTGGTACGCGGTCTTCGCCGAACGTGATCCCGACGGCGTACGGGCCTGGCTCGACGGCACCGACGTCCCGCCGTGGGACGTCGTCCTCGCCCTCCTCCAGGACGTCGCCACCGCCCGTGGCACCCATCCGGCGCAGGAGGCGGCCCAGCGCGCCCGCAGGCTGCATTCTGCCGCCGTCGCCGCCCACGACGCCGTACCGGGCGGGGAGGCGGCGCTGAGTTCACGGCTGGACGTCTTACTCCGGGAACGCCAGTACGCGGTGCTGCACGAGCGTGACGTCGCCGCCGCGCTGCGCGGCGCCCCCACCCCCGCGGAGGCGGAGCGTCTGGGCAACGAGCTTGCCTGGGCCCGCGACGACCGCGAACGGGCCGTCGCGCGCTGCGCGGAGGTGCAGGCGCGCCTCGACGCGGTCCGCTCCCGCCCCGCCGTGCCCGACGGGTGGTTCCGCCCGGAGGCGGACCGGATCCCCCGGGTGCCGACGCCCCGCGCCCCGGCCACGCCCCCGTACCCGCCCGACGCCGGCCAGGCCGCCGCACCCGCACCCGCACCCGCGCCCGGCGACGGCACCCCCGCGCAGGCCCGGACGGACCACCGGCCCTCCGGGCGTGCGCGCAAGGAACGCCCGCGCGGCGGAGCACGGTACGGCGGGGCCCGCTTCGCCGGGGCGCCCGAGGCCGAGGTGGTCGTGCCGCCGGTCGTGCCGCCCGTGGCGGCACCGGAGGACGGCGCCGCCCCTGGCCCCCGCGGGGCGCGCTTCGCCGGCGCGGCGGGCCAGGACACCCCCCACGCCCGCGAGGCCGCGCACGGGCACACCGACGTCCGGGAGGCGCACGTCCGCAGGGAGGCCGCGCGGGCGACCGCGGCACGCATGGCGGAGCTGCGCCGCACCGGCCGCACCGGCGAGGCGTACTTGCTGATGAGCGAGGCCGTCGCAGGCCCGCCCGAGGACGCTCCTGAGCTCGCGGCCGCGCTGGAGCGCTCGGGACTGGCCGCCGACGTGGCCACCCTGCTGTGGGAGCTGGCCGCGCAGCCCCCGCACCGTCTCGCGGCCGCCGCGATTGCCCTGGACTCGGCCGGCCGCGGTGACGACTGCAGGACCCTGCTGCACCAGGCGGCCGCCCGGCCCGCCGCCGAGATCGCCGCGACCGCCGGGGCCCTCCTCGACGCCGGCCACCGGGACGCGGCGCTGAGCCTGCTGGTCGCCCTCGTGCGCGCCCGCAGCCCGGAGACGGCCGCCGGCATCGCCCACGAGGGCGCCGGGCTCGTCGGCCCGCTCCTGGACGCGGCGGGTCTGGTGTCGGTGTCCAAGCGCCGCGACGTGGCCGCCGCACTGCGCCGAGCGGGTCTGCCCGGCCGCGAAATCTGATCGGCTTCGTTGAGTAACGGCGCCGGTATTGCCACAGTGGGCTGTGGGCTCTTACGTTCGTCCCAGCGCCGGATCTACGTGCGTAGACCAGCCCGCCGTTCCGGCGTGACCTCGCGTCAAAGGAGCTGTCATGCCCAATGTCGTACGCGCCGCGCTCGTCCAGGCGACGTGGACCGGTGACACCGAGTCGATGATCGCTAAGCACGAGGAGCACGCCCGCGAGGCGGCCGCGCGGGGAGCCCAGGTGATCGGCTTCCAGGAGGTGTTCAACTCCCCGTACTTCTGCCAGGTGCAGGAGGCCGAGAACTACCGGTGGGCCGAGCGGGTGCCGGACGGCCCGACCGTGCAGCGCATGCAGGCGCTCGCCCGGGAGACGGGCATGGTGATGGTGGTGCCGGTCTACGAGATCGAGCAGGACGGCTTCTACTACAACACCGCCGCCGTGATCGACGCCGACGGCAGCTACCTCGGCAAGTACCGCAAGCACCACATCCCGCAGGTCAAGGGCTTCTGGGAGAAGTACTACTTCAAGCCCGGCAACCTGGGCTGGCCGGTCTTCGACACGGCCGTCGGCAAGGTCGGCGTCTACATCTGCTACGACCGCCACTTCCCCGAGGGCTGGCGGGCACTCGGCCTCGCCGGCGCGCAACTGGTCTACAACCCCTCGGCGACGCACCGCGGGCTCTCCTCGTACCTGTGGCAGCTGGAGCAGCCGGCCGCGGCCGTCGCCAACGAGTACTTCGTCGCCGCCATCAACCGGGTCGGCCAGGAACTGGACTACGGCGACAACGACTTCTACGGCACGTCCTACTTCGTCGACCCGCGCGGCCAGTTCGTGGGCGACGTCGCCTCCGACAAGGAGGAGCAACTGATCGTGCGCGACCTGGACCTCGACCTGATCCCCGCGGTGCGCCAGCAGTGGGCCTTCTACCGGGACCGCCGCCCTGACGCCTACGGCACCCTGACGGAGGCGTGAACACGTCCATGACCATCACCGAGAACCCGCACGCCGCGCTCCACTCCCGCCACCAGGCCGTGATGCCGCAGTGGCTGGCGACGTACTACCGGGAGCCGATCGAGATCACCCACGGCGAGGGCCGCCACGTCTGGGACGCCGAAGGCCGGCAGTACCTGGACTTCTTCGGCGGCATCCTCACCACCATGACCGCGCACGCCCTGCCCGAGGTCACCGCCGCGGTCCGCGAGCAGGCCGGGAGGATCCTGCACTCCTCCACGCTCTACCTGAGCTCCCAGGCGGTCGACCTCGCCGAGCGCATCGCCCGTCTGTCGGGCATCCCGGACGCCCGGGTCTTCTTCACCACCTCCGGCACGGAGGCGAACGACACCGCGCTGCTGCTCGCCACCACGTACCGCAGGTCCAACCAGATCCTGGCGCTGCGCAACAGCTACCACGGCCGCTCCTTCTCGGCGATCGGCATCACCGGCAACACCTCCTGGTCGCCGACGAGCCTGTCGCCGCTGCAGACGCTGTACGTGCACGGGGGCGTCCGGCACCGCGGCCCGTACGCGCACCTGTCCGACGCCGAGTTCACGGCCGCGTGCGTGACGGACCTGGAGGACATGCTCGGCCAGGCCAACGGCCAGGTCGCCGCCCTGATCGCCGAGCCGATCCAGGGCGTCGGGGGCTTCACCTCGGGCCCGGACGGGCTGCTGGCGGCCTTCAAGGAGGTCCTCGACCGGCACGGCATCCTGTGGATCACCGACGAGGTGCAGACCGGCTGGGGCCGCACCGGTGAGCACTTCTGGGGCTGGCAGGCGCACGAGGGCTCCGGCCCGCCGGACGTCCTGACCTTCGCCAAGGGCGTCGGCAACGGCCTGTCCATGGGAGGAGTCGTCGCCCGCGCCGAGGTGATGAACTGCCTCACCGCCAACTCCATCTCCACGTTCGGCGGCAGCCCCATCACCACGGCCGGCGCGCTGGCCAACCTCCAGTACCTCCTCGACCACGACCTGCAGGGCAACGCACGGCGCGTGGGCGGCCTGCTCAAGTCGCGGCTTGAGGCCATCTCCGCCGGGCTCCCGGTGGTCCGGGAGGTGCGCGGCCGCGGACTGATGCTCGGCGTCGAGCTGGCCTCGCCGGCCGCGGCGGGCGTGGTCCTCGAAGCGGCCCGCGAGGGGGGCCTGCTGATCGGCAAGGGCGGGCGGGCCGGCGACGCGCTGCGCATCGCGCCGCCGCTCTCGCTGACCGTCGCCGAAGCGGAGGAAGGCGCCTCGATCCTGGAGTCCGCGCTCAAGCAGGCGCAGAGCGAGCTGGGCGACGGCCCGGCCTGACGGTACGCCACAAGGCCGGGGCCGCGGGCCCCGGCCCGCGCCGCCGCGGTCAGAGCTTCAGGTCGACGACGAGCGGCCGGTGGTCGGAGACCGGCACGGCCGGCGCCCACGCCGAGCGCACGGCGGCCCGCCCGACCCCCGCCGCCAGCACGTGGTCGAACTGCACCACGGGACGGTGCGAGGGGTAGGTGCGCGTACGGGCCAGCGCCCGCCAGGCCCCGCCCAGCGCCAGTGAGGGCACCGGGCCCACCAGGTTGAGGTCGCCCAGCAGCAGATGGGGCCGGGGCAGACCGGCGATCCAGCGGCGGACCGCGGTCAACTGGCCCACGTTCCAGCCGGGGACGAACGACAGGTGCACGGCGACCACCGTGAACGGGCCGCGGGCGCCCTCCAGGACGGCGGCCAGCGCGCAGCGCGGCTGGTCGGCCGTCATCCGGAGCCCGGCGAGCCCGGGCACCCGCAGGGGCATGCCCACGGGCGAGGGGGACAGCCGCCGGGCCCGCCATTCCCGTACGGGGAGCCGGGTCGCCAGGGCGATCCCGTGCGACGGCGGGCCCTCGCCCCGGTCCGTGTCCTTGGGCCCGGACACCCGCATCCCGGGTACGGCCGGATCGGGCACCCACCCGGTGCCGGGCACCGAGCGGCCGTGGACCGCCGACGCGTAGCGCCAGTCCCGGGCGCCCGACGCCGCGGCGGCGGCCGCGGCCTGGTCGACCCGGCCGGACCGCTCCTGGAAGCGGTCGAGCTCCTGCAGCGCGAGGACGTCGGCGTTCAGGGACGCGACGGCGCGGGCGAGCGGCTCCCCGGCGGCAGCACCGCCGGGGAAGGGGGCCGGTCCGCCGTCCCTGATCGGCAGGCCGTGCAGCACGTTGAACGTCGCGAGCCTCATGGGCGCCCCACCCGCGGTGCGGCGGCGGGCGAGGGTGACGGGGCGTCGGCCCGGCGTCGCGGACGGCCCGGTCTGCGGAAGTGGGCGCACGGCGGGTACGCCTCGAAGGCGACGTCGAGCTCGGGCCCGCGTCGCCGGCCTCCGGGCTCCAGCGCCGGGGTGAACTGCTCGACCAGGGCCATGTGCCCCTTCACCACGCCCTTCTGACGTGGCCCCTGACCGGCCGCCCACGCCAACTGCGTGGCGGCGAAGGAGAACGTGCCGCGGCCGCCGACGAGGAACAGCGTCCACGCGTGGCCGACCGGCCGCAGCCGGTCGCGGGAGTCCGCGTGACGAAACGGCCGCCACCATGCGTCGGCGTCGCGCGCCGTGCGCGCCTCGTCCGTGCGGACCGTCAGCGGCACCCCGCCCGTCAGCCGGTGGCGCAGCCGGGGCCACCGGCTCACCCGCAGGCCCGCCGAGTGGTGGACCAGGACGAGGTCGCCGCGGCCGTCGCGCAGCGGGACGTGGACCGCGAGGGAGAACAGTCCGGCCGGCGTCGAGAGCCCTGCGTGGTCGCCGACCGGGAAGCCGTGCGCGGCGGGGTCGGTGAGCGCCGTGTGACGCGGGGGATGCCAGGTCTGCACGACGCGGGGCTCCACCGGGCCGGTACGCGGGCGGAAGTGACGCAGCCTCAGCCGCATGCGGGGTCCTCCATCCTGCCATGGTCGCCGTGCCGCCGCGGCCGGGGCAACGCGATTTCGCACCTCGTCGCCTACAGACCCGCACGCCCGGTTCATGGCATATTGTGAGCGTTCGCCGTACGGGGGTGCGGAGGAGGAGCGAGCGCCCCCGCCGATGGGGAGCAGCGGTATTGCCACCGTGGGTGACCGGTCATACGTTTTCCACCATGGCGGGGTCTACGTGCGTAGAGCCTTTCCGACATGGCATCGAGGTTTCCGGGGACCCCGCCCTCAGCCAGTGGAAGGAGTGGGAGCATGAGCCGCATCGTCATCCGGGGCGGACTGGTCGTCACCGCCGCGGAGGAGGTCCACGCCGACGTCCTCGTCGAGGGGGGCAGGGTCGCCGCCCTCGCGTCGCACGACTCCGACGCGGCGCAGGGCTGGACCGCGTCCGCCGACCGCGTCATCGACGCGACCGGGACGTACGTCATCCCGGGCGGTGTCGACGCCCACACCCACATGGAGCTGCCCTTCGGCGGTACCCACGCCTCGGACACCTTCGAGACCGGCACCCGGGCCGCCGCCTGGGGCGGTACGACGACGATCGTGGACTTCGCCGTCCAGTCGGTGGGCGAGTCGCTGCGTGCCGGACTCGACACCTGGCACGCCAAGGCCGACGCCCAGTGCGCCGTCGACTACGGCTTCCACATGATCCTCTCCGACGTGAACGAGGACACCCTCAAGGAGATGGACATCCTCGTCGAGGAGGGCGTCACCAGCTTCAAGCTGTTCATGGCCTACCCCGGTGTCTTCTACAGCGACGACGGCAAGATCCTGCGGGCCATGCAGCGCGGTGCCGACAACGGCGGCCTGATCATGATGCACGCGGAGAACGGCATCGCCATCGACGTGCTCGTCGAGCAGGCGCTGGCCGCGGGCAAGACCGACCCCCGCTACCACGGCGAGGTGCGCCACGCCCTCCTCGAGGCCGAGGCGACCCACCGCGCGATCCGGCTGGCCCAGGTCGCGGGCTCCCCGCTCTACGTCGTCCACGTCTCCGCGCAGCAGGCCGTCGAGCAGATCGCCCTCGCCAGGGACGAGGGGCTGAACGTCTTCGGGGAGACGTGCCCGCAGTACCTGTTCCTGTCCACGGACAACCTGGCGGAGCCGGACTTCGAGGGCGCCAAGTACGTCTGCTCGACGCCGTTGCGCCCGAAGGAGCACCAGGCGGTGCTCTGGCGGGCCCTGCGGACCAACGACCTGCAGGTGGTGTCCACGGACCACTGCCCGTTCTGCTTCGTGGGGCAGAAGGAACTGGGCCGGGGTGACTTCTCGAAGATCCCCAACGGTCTGCCGGGGGTGGAGAACCGGATGGACCTGCTCCATCAGGCGGTGGTGGACGGGCACATCAGCCGGCGCCGGTGGATCGAGATCGCCTGCGCGACCCCGGCGCGGATGTTCGGGCTGTACCCGCGCAAGGGCACCATCGCGCCGGGCGCGGACGCCGACATCGTCATCTACGACCCCGACGCGGAGCAGGTCATGTCCGCCTCCACCCACCACATGAACGTCGACTACTCGGCCTACGAGGGCCGGCGGATCACCGGCCGGGTCGACACCGTGCTCTCCCGCGGCGAGCCCGTCATCGACGGCCGGGAGTACGTCGGACGGGCGGGCCACGGCCAGTACACCCCGCGCGGAACCTGCCAGTACCTCATCTGAGAAAGGCGCGTGGACCCATGGACTTCGGACTCGTCCTGCAGACGGACCCGCCCGCCTCGGGGGTCGTGGAGCTGATGCGGCGCGCCGAGCGCAACGGCTTCACCCACGGCTGGACCTTCGACTCCACGGTGCTGTGGCAGGAGCCGTTCGTCATCTACAGCCAGATCCTCGCGCGGACGGAGCGGATGGTCGTCGGCTCCATGGTCACCAATCCGGGCACCCGTACCTGGGAGGTGACCGCGTCCACCTTCGCCACGCTGAACGAGATGTTCGGCAACCGGACGATCTGCGGCATCGGCCGGGGCGACTCGGCGATGCGTGTGGCGGGCCGCAAGCCCAACACCCTCGCCCGCATCGAGGAGGCGATGCACGTCATCCGCGATCTCGCCGAGGGCCGCGAGGCCGACCTCGGCGGCACCGTCATCCGCATCCCCTGGATCAAGGAGGGGGCGCAACTGCCGGTGTGGATGGCGGCGTACGGGCCGAAGGCGCTGGCGATCGCCGGGGCGAAGGCGGACGGGTTCATCCTGCAGCTCGCCGACGT